>NZ_CP117881.1:3401250-3710000 GCF_028736195.1 Novosphingobium sp. KACC 22771
GCCGGATGGTGCGCATCCGGCGCGTGATGGCGCTGATCATGCTGGGCGTTGCCCTCTGGCTGGCCAGTTCCGCGCTTTAGCCGCCCAGCGTTTCGTCGAGCACCTTGGCCAGACGCAGCCCGCCCTGCAGCAGGCGCTCGCTGACAATGGGCAGGTCCTGCGCGATGGCTTCATCGCTGATCGTCACATCCTTGGAGGTCTTTTCCTCGGCGCTCACCACATGGCCGAAAGCCTGCGGGTAAACCGTATCACGGGCGATCTGCCAGCTTTCCTGCGCCCAGTCGGCAATGCCGCCGGTGGCGATCTTGGCGCGGTCGGCCGCCGAATAGGCGCGCACTTGCGGCAACTTGCCCGCCTTCTGCGCGCGGATGACCAGGAAATTGTCCCACATCCAATGCAGGTTCAGCGTGCCCGCCTTGGGATTGACCACCGTGGGCGGCGTGGTGTTGATGATATAGGGCTCGCCCGGCAGATTGGTGACGGTCACACCATTGCCGCCCGCATCATGAGCATGTTCGGCGGCGTGGAGCGGCTGGTGCAGATCGCCCACGATATGGCTGAGAAAGGCCAGCGCTTCGAGGCGCTGGGCCGCGGGCAGGCTATTGTCGGCCAGAATGCGCTCAAAGCGGGTGATCTGATAGGTGGCGCATTGGCCGCCGCTGCAATTGGCCTTCATGTCAAAGGCGGGCGCGGTGATGTCGCCATCATGGTAATGCCAGGGGAACGTATGGCCCCAGCGCCAGCTCTCGCTGCGCAGGCAATCGGGCCATGTCGCCGCATCGCCCAACGAATGGACCGGGCATTTGGCCGTGCCCAGCCCCGCCTGCGCCTTAAGCAATTGGGCAATCGCGGCCTTGGTCTTGGGCGAAACATTGGCCAGCGCGATATTGGCGATCGTGCGATGGCCCAGATCGCCCCAGGCCAGAGCTGGAGTCGAGACGGTGAGGCCCAATGCCGCAACACCGGCGGCCAGCAGCTTCAAACTTTTGCGAAACTTTTTGCGAGACATGGGGGTAAGCGACCTCACTGGAGACAAACTTACCCCGATGTTAGCGGCGGAATGTGACAGGCGAAAGCGTAAAGCTTAAAGCTCGGCATCCCCCAGCACTGCGGCGCGGATCTCGGCAATGCCCAGCCCCGTCTCGCTGCTGGTGATCATCACCTCGGGATAGGCGGCCGAATGCTTGCGCGCCTCGGCCATGACCTTGGCATGGACCTCGTCCAACTCGCTGGCCTTGACCTTGTCCGCCTTGGTCAGCACGAGGCGATAGCCCACCGCCGCACCGTCGAGCATGTCCATCATCTCAAGGTCGGGCGGCTTCACGCCATGGCGGCTGTCGATCAGCACCAGCGTGCGCTTCAAAACCACCCGCCCGCGCAGAAAATCGCGCACCAGCTTCTTCCACTGCTCCACCACCTTGGGCGGGGCCTTGGCAAAGCCATAGCCGGGCATGTCGACCAGACGGAAATCGGGGATTTCGCCCAGCGTCCCGCCCACATCGAAAAAGTTCAATTCCTGCGTCCGCCCCGGCGTCACCGATGTGCGCGCCAGCGCCTTGCGCCCGGTGATGGCGTTGAGCAGCGAGCTTTTGCCCACGTTCGAACGCCCCGACAGCGCGATTTCGGGCACTACCGGATCGGGCAGAAACTTCAGCGAGGGCGCGGACAGCAAAAAGTCCACGCGCCCGGAAAAGACCTTCCGGGCGCGCTCGATCAGTTCAAGATTGTTGTCTTCGTTCACTTTTTCTTGTGCGCCGCCGCTTCGACGATGGCGCGCTCCTTATCGACATTCTTCTTCAAGTCAGGATGCCGTGCGTACAGATACTTCTGCTGAGCAATGGTCAGAAGGTTCGAGGTGATCCAGTAAACCAGCAGGCCCGAAGCAAAGGGCGCCATGATGAACATCATCATCCACGGCATGATGCCCATCACCTGCTGCTGGGCAGGATCGGGGGCGGCCGGTTGCAGCTTGAACTGAAGCCACATGGTGATGCCCAGAATGACCGCCAGCACGCCGATCGCCAGGAAGCTGGGCGGATCGAAGGGCAGCAGACCGAACAGGTTGAGGATATGCTTGGGATCGGGCGCCGAAAGGTCGGTGATCCACAGCGCGAAAGGCTGGTGACGCATGTCGATCGACACCATCAGCACCTTATACAGCGCAAAGAACACCGGGATCTGAAGGAAGATCGGCAGACAGCCCGCCAGCGGGTTCACACCCTCTTCCTTATAGAGCTTGAGCGTCTCTTCCTGCAGCTTGGCCTTGTCGTCCTTATAGCGTTCCTGCAGCGCCTTCATCTTGGGCTGGATCGCCTTCATGGCGGCCATGCTCTTGAACTGGCGCTGGGCGACAGGGAACATGATGCCGCGCACGATGGCGGTCAGCAGGATGATGGCGACGCCAAAATTGCCGACGAATTTGAACAGCGAACGCAGCAGCCAGAAAATCGGCTTTTCAAACCAGCGGAACCAGCCCCAGTCGATGGCGAGGCTGAAGCGGGTCACGCCCTGCGCCTCATACTTGTCGAGCAGCAGGCTTTCCTTGGCGCCCGCAAACAGGCGGGTGGAGCGCAGCGCGGTCTGGCCGGGGGCCACCACCTGCGGCTGATAGATGAGGTCGGCGCGGAAAAGCTGGTTGCCAAGGCTGCGATAGTCGCCCGTGGCAGGCACGCCCTCAGGCACCAGCACGCTCATCCAATAGATGTCGGTAAAGCCGATCCAGTTGGTCTTGCCCTCGGGATTGACCTGACCCTTTTCGGCAACATCCTTGTAATTGACGCCAAAGTTCACCGCTTCATCATAGGCGCCGAACGGGCCGGAATGGATGTTCCACGAATCGACACTGGCGGTCTTTTCGGTGCGGCGGATAAGGCCAAAGGGCTGCACGCTCACCGGCGCGGGACCGGCGTTCTGCACGGCCTGCTTCGCGGTGATCATGTAGTCATCGTCGATGCTGAAGGTGATCGTATAGGTCTGACCCGTGGTGTTGGCCCAGCTCAGCGTCACCGGCGTCGTCGGCGTCAGCTTGGCGCCAGCTGGCGCGTTCCAGACGGTCGTGCCATTGGGCGTCGCCACGCCTTGCCCGACCCAGCCGACCTGCGCGAAATGTTCGGCAGGGGTCCCGGCGGGGCTGAACAGGCGAACCGGCGCGCTGTCCTTGTCGATGGTCTGCTTGTGGCGGTTGATCGACAGGTCATCGACCACCGCGCCCACCAGATTGATCGAGCCCGACAGGCCCGGCGCTTCCACCTTCACACGGCCGCCGCCGTTAAGATCCGCGTTGAGCGCCTTGGCCTCGATCGCCTGATCCACCACGCTGCCAAGGCCGCCCTCGCGGGTCGGCTTGGCGCTGGCCACCGGGGTCGGCGCGGCCGAGGCCACCGCTGCGGGCTTCTTGCCCATGTCGGGATAGAAATAGCGCAGGCCCGCATCCCAGCCGAACAGCAACAGCCCGGTCAGCAGCATGGCAATAATCAGATTGCGCTGGTTACTCACGCATATTTCCCCAATACATTGGTCAAAATTACAGGTTCACGGGACCGGGTCATAACCATGACCGCCCCATGGATGGCAGCGCAATAGACGCTTCACCGTCAACCATCCACCCTTAATCGCGCCATGTTTCGTCAAGGCCTCGATGGCATAGGCCGAACAGGAGGGCGAATAGCGGCAGGTGGGCGGCATCATGGCCGATGGTCCCCATTGCCACAGGCGGGCGATGAAGATCAGCACATATTTCACGCCTGCGGAGCCTGTGGAGAAGGACGCGGGCCTTTGCCGCGACCGTGATGAGGCTTGCCGCGCCCGCCTGACCTGGCCCCGCGCGGCGCGTCGCCCTTGCCGGATCGCGCCCGGTCCAGCGCGACCAGCAATTCCTTGCGCAGCAGCGCGAAATCGCGCTCCACGCCGCCCTCGCGACCGATCAGCACATGGTCATGATTGGCCAGCCCATGCGCAGGCAGGATTTCACGCGCCAGAGCGCGAAACCGGCGCTTCATCCGGTTGCGCACCACGGCGTTGCCGATCTTTTTTGTAACGGTGATGCCAAAGCGGCGAATATCGCCCGCTTCGGCCGCGCCATGCGGCAGGACCAGCAGCACAAAACCGGGCCGAGCAACGCGCAACCCTTTGTTCGCGGCCAGAAAATCGGAACGCTTGGTCATGATGTGCAGCTTGGGCGCCACACCACGCTCTTCCACAAACGCACAATGGGCCGAAGGCAAGGCCTCCGACCCCATTGCGTCATCTGTCACGATGTTTTCGCCTGCCACCGATCAGCCCCGGCGTTCAAGCGAACCGGCCCGGCGCGGGGATTGCTCCCCACCGGGCCAGATCATCAGGCCGACAGATTCTTGCGGCCGCGCGCACGACGGGCGCGCAGCACCTTGCGGCCACCGACCGTGGCGGTGCGGGCGCGGAAGCCGTGACGGCGGGCGCGGACAAGCCGGCTGGGCTGGAAAGTGCGCTTCATGGTCTAAACCCTCAAACAATGCTCGGCGCTGTGCAGCGCGGATAAAACGGTCCACCCCACCGATCCCGATGAGGCGTGAAGCGGCGCCACTATGGGAAGTGGGCCTCTGAGTCAAGGGATTCGGCACAGGGAATCACACCTGCGCTTTTCCGCTCGACAAGCCTGACTTTAAGCACAAATACTTGGCCGAGGGTAGTCAAACGGGGAATTTGCAAATGGTCGCGCTGGTCCAGACGGTAGCCTATCTGGGGCTGGAGGCGCGCGCGGTCGAGGTGCAATGTCAATTGGCCCCCGGACTGCCCGGTTTCACGGTGGTCGGCCTGCCCGACAAGGCGGTGAATGAGAGCCGTCAGCGGGTGCAGGCGGCGCTGACCGCGATGGGGTTGGCATTGCCGCCCAAGCGGATCACGATCAATATGTCGCCCGCCGATCTGCCCAAGGAAGGTTCGCATTATGACCTGCCCATCGCGCTGGCGCTGCTGGCCGCAATGGGGATTATCGATGGCGAGCAGATGGACGATTTTCTGGCGGTGGGCGAATTGTCGCTCGATGGGCGGATCGTCGGCTCCCCCGGGGTGCTGCTGGCCGCGCTCCATGCCAGCGAGCGCGAAGTCGGCCTGATCTGTCCCGCCGCGCAAGGCGCCGAGGCGAGTTGGGCGGCGGGCGTGCCCGTGGTCGCCGCGCCCGATCTGGCCAGCCTCTTGGCCCATCTCAAGGGCACGCAGGCGCTCTCGCCCCCCGCGCCCGGCCAGAGCGCGCCCGCCACGCCGGGGCCGGATCTGCGTCAGGTCAAAGGGCAGGAAACGGCCCGCCGCGCGCTGGAGATCGCGGCGGCGGGCGGACACAATCTGCTGATGATCGGCCCGCCCGGTGCGGGCAAATCGCTGATGGCCTCCTGCCTGCCCGGCATCCTGCCCGACCTGACCCCTGCCGAAGCGCTCGAAGTCTCGATGATCGCCTCAGTCGCCGGTACGCTCGACGGCGGGCGAATCAGCCGCGCCCGCCCGTTTCGCAGCCCCCACCATTCGGCCAGCATGGCAGCGATGACCGGCGGTGGATTGCGCGTGCGCCCCGGCGAAGTGTCGATGGCGCATCTGGGCGTGCTGTTCCTCGACGAATTGCCCGAATTTCAGCGCGGCGTGCTCGATTCGCTGCGCCAACCGCTGGAAACCGGCGAAGTCACCGTGGCCCGTGCCAATGCCCATGTCACCTTTCCCGCGCGGGTTCAGCTGATCGCGGCGATGAACCCATGCCGCTGCGGCCATCTGGGCGATGCGGGGCTGGCCTGTTCGCGCGCGCCGCGCTGCGCCGGGGATTATCAGAGCAAAGTGTCCGGCCCCCTGCTCGACCGGATCGACCTGCATGTCGAGGTCGAGGCGGTGCGCGCCTTTGACCTTGCCCTGCCCTCTGCCGCGGAAAGCAGCGCGCAGGTGGCCGCCCGCGTGGCCGCCGCGCGCGGGGTGCAGACCGAACGGCTGAACGGCACAAAAATGCGCAACAATGCAGATCTGGACGGCGAATCGCTCGATCGTTTCGCGACGCCGGATGGCGAAGGCATGAAATTGCTGATCCGCGCAGCCGAGGCGATGAACCTGACCGCGCGCGGCTATACGCGCATCCGCCGCGTGGCGCGCACCATCGCCGATCTGGCGGGCGCACAAACCGTCTCGCGCGCGCATGTCGCCGAGGCCCTTTCCTATCGTCGCCAGCCGCCCCGGGCATGAACCTTTGTCCCGTTGCGAGAAGAGTGCCCTTTGGGAAAAGTTGCACGCGACGCAACGTCCTTCTAATGTGAAAAAGTGGACAGTTTGGGGAAAGTTGTCAAAAATATGAAAGTATTTGGTTTGCTTCGTTGTTTTTTCGCGTCGCATTCCCCGAATCGCCGCAAGGTCCGTCGTTCACCGACGGATCTTTACATCGGAACCTGCCTGCATTGCGGCGCCCCGATCAAGCGGATCAGGCGCGACAAATGGGTACGCGACTGGGCGCGCACCTTCGGATTTGGCGGCAAACCGTCGAGCGGTGTCGAGGATGAGGATTGATTAAGGCGCAACCACGCGCCGCACGCTGATCACCTTCACCGGCTGGGCCAGCATTTCCCCCTTCATGGCCCCCTCGCCCGCATTGGGATCGACCGGTTGGTCCCAGATCTTGCGCACCACATCCATGCCCGACACCACATGGCCAAAGGCGGCATATCCGGCCTGAACCTCGGGGTCGGCGGATTGCGGATTGGCGTCCAGCCCGTCAATATCGGACAGCAGGATCGAAAAATCCCCCGTCGCCGTGCCCGGCGCCAGACGCGCCAGCGAAATCGCCCCCGCCTTGTGCAGAACGCCGGTCTGGCTGGTCGGCTCATGGGCGATGGGCGGAAAGGTCTTGCGCGGATCGCCACGCGTACCCGCCTGAATCAGGCCATTGGGCTGCTCGCCCCATTTCAGGTGCATGGCCCGGTAAAACACGATCCCGTCAAAGCGCTTGTTATCGACATAGCGCATGAAATTGGCGGTGCTGATCGGGGCGTGCTTGCCGTCCAGTTCGAGCGTGATGACACCAAGGTCCGTGGTCATGGCGACGGTTTCGATATCATGCAGCGGCTGGGGCGGGACTTCCTTGACCGCCGCCGGTTTGGCGGGAGCCCGACGCGCGGGGGCGGCATAGGCGGGTCCAACCGGCAAAGAAGGGGCGATCAACGCGGCGAAGAGAGCGAATCGGAGAAGCATGTGAGCAAGATTAAAGGGGGAAAGATGCGAGGGTCTAGACCCTCGCGCTCCCGTTATTGTCTTTGTTGCGCTTATGGTTTGGCCGAAGAGTGTCGGACGCAACCTTGGAATTTTAAAAGCCTGCGGCGCGGACAGGGATGACCTCTTAGCGCCGCAGGCTTTCAAACACGCAGGGCAAACACCCCCCATTAACGGGATTGCAAAGGGCCCCCGCCCTTTGCCCGCCGGAGGCAAACTTCCTTGCCGCCCCTTACAACAAACCCCGCGCCTTCAAATCCGCCTCCAACGCCTCGGCCCCGTCGACGAAATGATGCACATGCCAGCCCAGCGCCCGCGCGGCGGCGATATTGTCGGCATTGTCGTCGATGAACAGCATCTCGCCCGGCGCATGGCCGAAACGCTGCGCGGCAAGGTCAAAGATCGCCGCATCGGGCTTGATCATCCGCTCATGGCCCGACACCACAATGTCGCGGAAATGGTCGAGCACCGGAAAGGTAGGCCGGAACATCGCCCATGCGTCCACGCCAAAATTCGTGATCGAATAGAGCGGCACCCCCCGCGCATCCAGCGCCCGCACGATGTCATGCGTCCCCTCGATGGGTCCGGGCACGCATTCCAGCCAGCGCGGCGCATAGAGTTCGATCAGCTCGCGTTCGTCGGGATAGGTCTGCGCCAGTTCCTCGATCATCTCGGCAAAGGGTTTGCCCGCGTCATGCTGGGCGTGCCACGCCTCGCTGACCACCTCGCGCAGGAACCATTCGAGCCGGTCCGCGTCAGGGATCAGCTTTTCATACAGGCCCGCGATTCGCCATTGGACCAGCACCCGACCGATATCGAACACCACCACATGGGGTTGCTTGTCGCTCATCATCTTCTCCGATTCGCCCTGATTCGGCGCGGTTCATCATCCCCGGACGCAGCAAGCCCGCCATCGCGCGGAGCGGTGGCGGGCTTGCAAGCTTACCCGTGGCAGGCAGGGAACCCAAAGGAACCCAATGCCAACCGCGTATCAATCAGCCCTGACGAGCCTTGAAACGCTTTTGGGTCTTGTTGATGACATAGGTGCGGCCGCGACGGCGGATCACGCGGTTATCCCGGTGACGGTCCTTCAGCGACTTGAGGCTGTTGCGAATCTTCATGACAAATCCCTTTGCCCGAACCGACCGGGCCGAAAATTGAACCGCGCCGATAGGCTGCGCGTGTGGCAAAGTCAACCTTCGCCGCGAATTTCCGTCAGCTTGCGCTCCCACGCGAGAGCATGGCTGACAATCACGTCGAGATCGGCATAGCGCGGCACCCAGGGCACGGTGGCCTTGATGCGCGCATTGTTCGAAATCAGCGAATCGGGATCGCCCGCGCGGCGCGGCTGCATCACGCGCTTGATGGTGCGGTTGGTCGCCCGGTCGACCGCGTCCAGCACGTCAAGCACCGAGAAGCCGCGCCCATAACCGGCATTCATCGTCAGCGAGCGCTGCGGCTGGGCAATCAGCGCCTCAAGCGCCAGCACATGCGCATCGGCCAGATCGGAAACGTGGATATAGTCGCGCACGCCCGTGCCGTCGGGCGTTGCGAAATCGGTGCCGAACACGCCCACGTTCTCGCGCTTGCCCAGCGCCGCCTCGACCGCCACCTTGATCAGATGAGTCGCGCCCGCCGTCGATTGCCCGGTGCGCGCGTCCGGGTCCGCCCCGGCCACGTTGAAATAGCGCAGCGCGCAATAGTTCATCGGATGGGCCGCCGCCACATCCTTGAGCATGATCTCGGTCATCAGCTTGGACATGCCATAGGGGTTGATCGGCGCCTTGGGCGTATCCTCCTCAACCGGCGAAACCTCGGGAATGCCATAGGTGGCCGCGGTTGAGCTGAAGATGAAATGCTTGACCCCGCCTTTGACCGCCGCATCAATCAGGGCGCGGCTCTTGGCGGTGTTGTTGTGATAATATTTCAGAGGGTTTTCCACCGATTCGGGCACAACCACCGATCCGGCGAAATGCATGATCGCGCCGATCCCCTGTTCGGCGATGATTCGCGCGATCAATTCGCCGTCCTCAATATCGCCCTGATAAAAGGCGACGCCATCGGGCACGGCAAAGCGGAAACCGGTGACCAGATTGTCCACCACCGCCACTTTCCACCCTGCGTCCTTCAACGCCAGCACGGCATGGCTGCCAATATAACCCGCCCCGCCGGTGACAAGGACGGGAAGCTTTGCGATCGTTGCATCTGTCATGGGTGTCGTCTCTAGCATGATCTATTGGACATGGGATGAAATTCTGCGCCATTTTCATCGCAGTCCTGCGACAATTTCGCAAATCTTTCGGCCGCCGGGTTCATCATCGGGCAAGCTATCGCCGCCTAGCCTGTGGCCGAAGGGGCCGTCGTTACCAAGCCATTGCTGCACAGAAAGTCGCATACCGCCATGAAGCCGACCATTTATGGAACCATTCCCGCCGCCCGCCTTGGCGCTGCCTTGCTTGCCGCTCTTGCCCTGTCCGCGCCCGCCCATGCCCAACCCGGCTGGGGCGGATGGGGAGGTTACGGCGGCGGATTTGGCGGCGGATTTGGCGGTTCCGGCCGCTATTCGGCCCCGCGCGACGACCGTGAAGGCCGCGTGGATGCCGAGAGGTTTCTGGCCGATGGCGCCATTCCCATGCTGGGCCATGGGCGCATCACCTTACGCACCATGCCCGGCACCACGGCATCCGACCGCGAACAGGCCACGTTCGAGGCCGCCGTTGTCGATCAACTGGCCAAGGCGGGCTATGACACGACTGGCCCCGAGGGCGAAGGCGGCCAGATCGTCGAGATCACCGTGGTGCGCGATCAGCTCGAACCCGCCGAGGAAAAGCGCAATCCGATTTCGGGCAGCGCCACGATGGGCGTCTCCAATCGCGGATCAATGATGGGCCTCTCCCTTGCCTATGACGCCACCAAGCCGCGCGGCGCGCTGGTGATGACCAATATGGAAATCCGCATCCGCGACCGCGCCTCGGGCAAGGCCTTGTATGAGGCCCGCGCCCGCATCGCCACGCGCGAGGGCACCAAGGCGGCCAGCGACGATGCCGTCTCGGTGCGTCTGGCCGGCGCGCTGTTCGAGCGCTTCCCCTCCTCCTCGCTGGCGTCACGCTGATTCGCCTCTTGCATGATCGCGCGCATGGGGCCACCACCGACCCCATGATGCGCTTCTCTTTCCTTCTCGCGCCGCTGATGCTGCTTTCCGCCTGCGCGGTCCCGGTTGGCCCGGTTGAGGTTTCGCGTTTCCATGTCGCCGATGCCTCGCCGCTGGGCCATGGCACGATTGCGGTGGTGCCCGGCCCCGGCATGGATGGCGCCAGCCTCGAATGGCAATCCTATCAGATTGCGGTCGAGCGCGAATTGTCTGCGCTGGGCTATACGCCCGCCCCGCCCGACAGCGCCGACCAGATCGCCGCGATCCGCCTCGTCCGCACCGCCTTGACCCAAGGCCGCAGCCCAGTGGGCGTCAGCATCGGCGCATCGGGCAGCAATTACGGCAGCGGCGCAGGCGTGGGCATTTCCTTTCCCATCGGCGCCGGATCGGGCCAGCAGACGGCGACAGACCTGATCGCGATGATCCGCACGCGCGCCGATGGCAAGACCCTGTGGGAGGGCCGCGCCAGCTTTACCGTGTCGGCCGCATCGCCGCTGGCCCAGACCCAACTGGCCGCGCCCAAGCTGGCGCAGGCGCTGTTCACCGGCTTTCCCGGCCAATCGGGCGAAACCATCCGCGTTCCCTGATCCGCCTTATTCAGAGTAGATCCATGACCGAATTTGCCATCCACATCGATTCCGCCTTTGATTCGGGCAATATCGAGGTGCGCTCCATTCATGGCGCCACGGCCACACTGGCCATCCGCCGTGATGCGCACAGCGACTTTTTCCAATGGTTCCATTTCCGCGTTTCCGGCGCGGCGGGGCGCGAGCTGGTGCTGCGCATCACGGGCCTCAACGCGGCGGCCTATCCGGGCGGGTGGGAAGGCTATCGCGCCTGCGTTTCGGAGGACCGCGACTATTGGGCCCGCGCCGATACCGCATGGGACCCGCAGACCGAAAACGGCACGCTGACCATCACCTATACGCCCGAGAGCGAGGTATGCTGGTTCGCCTATTTCGCGCCCTATTCGATGGAGCGCCACCACGATCTGATCGCGCTGATGGCGGCGGAACCGGGCGTGATCTATCGCCGCCTTGGGCAAAGCCTTGATGGCCAGCCCATTGACTGCCTGACCATGGGCCATGGCCCGGCCCAAATCTGGCTGCAAGCGCGCCAGCATCCGGGCGAGAGCATGGCGCAGTGGTGGATGGAAGGGGCGCTGGATGCCCTGACCGACCCGGCCAATCCGCACGGGCGGCTGCTGCGGGAAAGGGCGACCATCCATGTCGTGCCCAACGCCAATCCCGATGGATCGCGCCGGGGCCATTTGCGCACCAATGCGGCGGGCGTGAACCTCAACCGCGAATGGCACGATCCCCAGCCCGACCGCGCCCCCGAAGTTCTGGCCATCCGCAATGCGATGGATGAAACCGGCGTGGCGCTGTGCATGGATGTGCATGGCGACGAGGCGATCCCGCATGTCTTTATCGCCGGTTTCGAAGGCATCCCCGGCATCACCGAGGCGCAACTGGCCTCCTATCACCGCTATCTGGCGATTCTGGACGCGCAGACGCCCGATTTCCAGACCAAGGCGGGCTACCCCATCGCGCCTGCGGGCCGGGCCAATCTGACCATGGCCACCAACCAGATTGCCGAGCGCTATGGCGCGGTGGCGATGACCCTGGAAATGCCCTTCAAGGACCACAATGACCTGCCCTGCCCCGATCAGGGGTGGAGCCCGGAGCGCAGCGCGCAATTGGGCCGCGACTGCATCGCCGCGATGGCCCAGTGGATTGCGGTGTAACGTTTAATCGCTCTCGATGGCGGCTTCTGCCGATTGCCAGAAGGCATGCAGAACCGCCATCGCCTGTTTGCGCAAGGGGGCGGGCACACCTTCCATCAAGGTCTGCTCATAGCCGTCAATCACGCCCATGACCTGCGTGTGCAAAGCCTCGCCCTCGGCGCTCAGGTAAAGCCCCTGCGATCGGCCATCGACCCGCTGGCGGTCGATCAGGCCCCGCGCCTCCAACCGCCCGACGATGGGAACCATATTGGCGCGCTGAATATCCAGAACGCGCCCCGCCTCGCTCTGGGTAATGCCCGGCTGACCGTTGAGCAGCATCAGCAGGCTGGCATCGACATGGCGCAGCGACAGCGCGGAAAGGCGCCGATTGAGCCCGGCCAGCGCCGCCGAGGAGGCCCGGCGCAGCACATAGCCGGGAAGATTTGCCAATGGATCGTTCATAACAATCTTTCGTGAAGCCCGCGCGGGCCGATGGCAAGGGGGCGCGCAACAAAATTCCGCTCCATGTGCGATTTTTAGACCATGGTGGCAATTGGCAGCCCGCACCATTAATGTTATGCATGATAACAGAATTAGACGAGAGGACCGCATGGATATCACCGCCACCATCGCACGCCATCTGGCCATCAGCCCCGGCTGGAATGCGCTTTTGGCCACCAGCGAATCCTGTGCCCAAGCCAGCGAGGACATGATCGCCGAGATCCTCGGTTCGGCGGGCCGCTTTGCGCAGGAGCGTCTGGCGCCCCTGAATGCGGCGGCCGATGTGACGGGATGCCGCCTTGTCGATGGCCGCGTCATCACCGTGCCCGAACACAAGGCCGCATGGTCGGAATTTTGCGAAGGCGGCTGGCTGATGCTGGATGCTTCGCCCGAGATCGGCGGCATGGGCCTGCCCACTGCGCTGGGCAATGCGGTGCAGGAAATGATGGACCGCCACTGTCCCGCCTTTGGCATGATGCCGGTGCCCAGCCGGGCGGGGGCGCGGCTGATCCACGCCTTTGCCGATGATGCCGTGCGCGAGGCATGGTTGCCGGGCCTGATCGACGGGACGATTGGCGCGACCATCTGCATTTCCGAACCCGATGCGGGCAGCGATGTGCGCCGCCTTCGCACGCGGGGCGAAAAGCAGGCCGATGGCTCATGGCGGATCACCGGCGAGAAGTGCTGGATCAGCTTTGGCGATCAGGATCTGACCGGGGCGATTGCCCACCTCCTGCTGGCCAAAACCGCACCCGAGGGGCAAGCCCCCAGCCCCAAAGACCCGATCAGCCTGTTCCTCGTCCCCTCGGTCGAACATGGCGTGCGCGCGCCGATTGTGGTGCGCCGAATCGAGGAAAAGCTGGGCCTCCACGCCTCGCCCACCTGCGTCATGGGCTTTGAAGGGGCGCCCGCCTATCTGCTGGGCGAAATGGGGCGCGGGCTGCCGCAGCTCTTCGTGATGATCACCAACATGCGCCTGGCCACCGGGGTGATGGGCCTTGCCGTGGCCAGCCGCGCCGCCGAAATCGCCTATGGCTATGCCGCCGAGCGGCGACAGGGCGGCAATGGGCCGCAGCCCGTGACGATCAACACCCATGCCGATGTGCGCGCCCAATTGCTCTCGCTCTCGGCGCGGGTCGAGCCTCTGCGCGGGCTGATCTTTGCCACCGCCAATGCCGCCGATCTGGCGCGCTTTACCGATGATGCGGCGGTGCGGGCGCATAATGAAGCACTGGCCGGGTGGCTCTTGCCCATCGTCAAAACACTGGGCGGTGAAACGGGCTTTGGCGTGGCCTCGGATGCCATTCAGGTGCTGGGCGGCGCGGGCTATACGCGCGAATGGCCGGTCGAGCAGGGGTTGCGCGATGCGCGGGTGCTGACGGTGTTTGAAGGCACCACCGGCATGCAGGCGCAGGACATCACCCTGCGCCGCCTGCGCGCGCCCGGAGCGGCAGGATACCATGCGTTTTTGCAAGCCGCGCGCGAGGATGCCGCCCGCATCGACCACGCCGGTTTCAACGAAGCGCTGGCCACCTTCACCGCCACGGCTCAGGCATTAATCGAGGCCGATCCCGCCACCGCCGAGGCTAGCGCAACGCCCTTCCTCACGCTGGCGGGCGTGGTGGCCACCGGCTGGATCGCGGCCCGGCTGATCGCGGCGGAGGCTGGTGATCCGCTCTCGCGCCAGTTGGCGGCGGCGGGGCGTTATGCGCTGGCCGATATTGCGCCTCGGGCGGCTCTGGCCGGGGCGCAGGCCTTGATGGCGGCGGAGCGGGTGGCCGGGTTTGGGGTGATGGTGGAGGGGTGAGGTTTTCCTCTTTTTGCCTCCGGCGGGCAAAGGGACTCGTCCCTTTGCAATCCCGTTAATGGGGTGGTGGTTGGTGGGCCGCGATGCGGTTCCCCCTATATTTGAAAGCCTGCGGCGCGGCTAGCTCATCCCTATCCGCGCCGCAGGCTTTAATTTCCCAACGCCGCGTCCGATTCCTAACGACGAACCCCTAGCTCAACGCAGACATTAATGGGAGCGCGAGGGACGAGTCCCTCGCATTCTAAACTCCCTTAAAACCCTTCACTCATGCAACCGCGTCAGCAACTCGATCAACACCGCCACTTCGCGCGGGGTGTATCGCGACTTCAACCATTCCTCATGCGCGCGGATCGCCTCTTTCGCGGTGGCCAGCATCGCCTTGCCCGCCTCGGTCAGGTTCAGCGTCTGCTTGCGCCCGTCCGTGTCCGACTTGCCGCGCTGCAACAGGTCGCGTGCTTCCAGCCGGTTGACGATGGCCATGGTGGTGGCCCGGTCCATCCGCATGCGCTGGGCAAGGCCGGTTTGCGCGATGCCCGGATGGTCATCGACCAGCCACAGCACCGAGACCTGCTTCTGCGTCAGGTCCAGCTCGGCAAAAGTCTCGGTAAAGTGGCGATAGACCGCGCCATGGGCAAGGCGCAGGTGGAAACCTACAATATCGCGGATTTCACCAATATCGTCGGCATCCTCCCCCGGCGGGGTGGTTATTACCAGCGTTTCCTTGCCTTTTGCCATGCCGCCGCGCTTGCCCCTTGATCTGCCCGCCTGCCCCATCAGTGGCGGTGCCTTGCGCCCAACGCAAGGCCCCGACGCTTAGAGTTTGAACCAGCGGCGCGCGTTATCCTCAAAGAACTTGCGCTTTACGGCAAAATTCATGGCCATATTGTCCATATCGACCACTTCTCGCGCTTCGTATTGATAGGGATAATCCATCGCATACATCACGCGATCCTCGCCCATCACCTCCTGGGCAAACTTGATCGCCGGTTCCCAGGCCATGCCCGAATTGGTGATCAGCACGTTGGAACGCATATATTCCGCAATGGTCTTTTTAAGCGGCTTCAACCGTTCATAACGCTGCGAGCGCACACCCGCCTGGTGCATATAATCGAGGCGATAGAGCCAGTAAGGCAGCGCCTCGCCCATATGGCCCACCATGATTTGCAACGTGGGATAGCGGTCGAAAATGCCGGTCGTGATGAGACGCAAAAGATGCATCCCCGTTTCCACGCCAAAGCCAAAGACCGCGCCGTCCAGCCCCGCCTCCAGCACCGGCCCGATCATGCTGTCGGGCAAGGTGGCGGGGTGGATATAGAGCGGCTGATCCACCTCCACCAGCGCGCGGAAGATCGGATCGAATTGCGGCTCGTCCAGATAATGGCCCTGCGTGTGGCTGTTGATCTGGCACCCTTTGAAGCCCCATTCGCGCGCGCCGCGACGGATCTCGTCGGCGGACCATTCCGGGTCCTGCGGCGCCACCGCCGTCATGCCGACAAAGCGCGTGGGATATTTCGCACAGGCATCAGCCAGCAGTTCATTGGCCCGCCGCGCCACGCCCTTGGCCTCCTCCACATCAAGGATCGGCTGTACGCCGGGGCTCGTCAGTGCGAGGATCGCCACGTCGATCCCGGTCGCGTCCATATCGGCAATCCGCCGCTCGCCCAGATCGAGCAGGCGCTCCATGATCTGGGTCGCGCGCGGCGAAGGGCTTTGCGCGTAAAAGCCCCAGAGGCTGACCATGCCCTTGTCCGCCGTACCGTCGCGGATCATGCGCAAAAAGATGTCCACCTGCTCGCGGGTGGCAAAGGCTTCCTCGGTGGCGATGCGCAGGTATCCGCGCTCGCCGCCGGTGTTCAGGGGGTGGAGATGGGGTTGATCGCTCATTGTGGGCTGCTCCTCTTTCCCGACAGCCCGGCGCCCCTTATCGGTTGATGGTGATGGCCAGGCTGATAATATGATTCATCCGGTCGGCCTTTGCGTCGCGCGCAATATATTGGCCCATATATCCGGTCTCGATGGCAAAACCGCGCGCCACGGGCACGGCGATCCCGCCAAACAGACGCAATTGGTCGAAGCCCGCTTTCTGGCCCCAAGTGGTCTTGTTGAAGGCAAAGAACGGCTCGGCCGTGCCCACCAGCGCAAAGCCCTTGCCGATGGGAAGGGCGCCTCGCACCTGCTGCCGCATCCGCCAGCCAACCTCGCCCGAACCTTCGACAAAGCGCTGCTCCAGACGGGTGCGGCCCGTGATTGCGCCGCTCTTGCCCGCGTCCAAAATGCTGAAATTGGCCTGTTGAAACAGGCGATGTTCGTCCAGCACCTTGGCCCCCAGATTGTCGGTGCGCACATAGGCATAGCCGCCAAACACGCTGGTCTTGGGGTTGATGCGATAGCCGATGGCCTGACGCAGCAGGATTTGCCCCGCGCGGCTGTGCTCGTCGGTGATGCGCGCCTGATAGTCGAAATTGACTACCGCCCGCCCGCCAAGCCCGACCATGCCATGCACGGCCGCCCATGTCTGGGTGTCCTCCTCGGCGGCATGGGCCATTGGGGCCATCATCAACAGAGGCAGAGCAAACAGAAGCTTCATGACAGGATCTCGCAATCGGGGGGAGGCCATCGCGGCCTCCTCCCGTTGCGGGGGCAGCATGGCGATGGGCCATGCCGCTTAGCTTGCCTGTTTTGCTCAACTGTTGCTGGGCCATGACAAAGGGCAATTATCCTTCGTGGATCGCCTTGGTGACAAGACAGGCGTGGAGGCCCTCCGGCCCATCCTCGGCGCCGTGGCCCGACCATTTGACGCCGCCAAAGGGCGAATCCGCCGCGCCGATGGCCACGGTGTTGATGCCCACCATCCCGGCCTCCAATTCACGCGCCAGACGCTTTTGCCGCGCGGCATCCTGGGTCCAGCAATAGGCGGCCAGACCATAAGGCAGCCGGTTGGCCTCCGCGATCATGGCCTCTTCGCCGGCCATCGGGTTGATGATGGCGACGGGGCCAAACGGCTCCTCATTCATGATGCGTGCCGTCAAAGGCACTTCGGAAATCACGGTGGGTTCAAAGAAGAAGCCTTGATTGCCGATCCGCTTGCCGCCCGCGTTCAATTTCGCGCCCGCCGCCACCGCGTCTTTCACCAGCGCCTCAATGGCCTCCGGGCGGCGCGGGTTGGCCATCGGGCCCATGCGATTGCCCTCGTCCAGCCCATCGCCCACGGTGACCGCCTTGGCGCGCTGAGCAAAGCCATCGCGGAAACGCTCGAACACGCTTTCCTCGACAAGGAAGCGAGTCGGACTGACACAGACCTGCCCGGCGTTGCGGTATTTATGGCCCACGGCGATATCGAGCGTGCGCTCAATATCCGCGTCCGCAAAGACCAGCACCGGCCCATGCCCGCCCAGCTCCATCGTCGTGCGGATGCAATTGTCCGCCGCCAGCTTGGCCAGATGCTTGCCCACCACGGTCGAGCCGGTGAAGGAGAGTTTGCGGATCACCGGGCTGGCCAGCAGATGGCGGCTGACCTCGTCCGGCACGCCGAACACCACCTGCGCCACTTGCGGCGGCAGGCCCGCATCGAGCAAAGCCTGAAGCACGGCCAGCGCGCTGGCAGGCGATTCCTCGGCCGGTTTCAGGATCACGCTGCACCCCGCAGCAATCGGCGCGCCCAGCTTGCGCCCCGGATTGCCGATGGGGAAATTCCACGGCGCAAAGGCCGCCACCGGCCCCACCGGCTCATAGGTGACGGTCGAGCGCATGCCATCCGGGCGCGGCAGGGTGCGGCCATAGATCCGCCCGACCTCTCCGGCATAGAAATTGAACAGGCCCGCCACCATCATCACCTCGATGCGGGTTTCGGCCAAAGTCTTGCCCTGCTCCAAAGTGGCGGTGCGGGCGATCTCCTCCTGACGCTGGACCAACAGGGCGGCCGCGCCCGCCAGCACGGCGGCGCGCTGCTGGGCGGTGGATTTGCGCCAGAGGCGAAAGCCCTCATCCGCCACGGCCAGCGCGCGGTCGAGATCGGCCGCATCGGCCAGCGGCAATTGCCCGATCACCGCGCCCGTGGCCGGGTTCAGCACGGCATGGGTGCGGCGATGGGCGATACCCACCTTCTCGCCGCCGATCACCATGGAGAGTTCAGGATAAGTCATTGCGTTTCCTTGTCGAGCAAAGCCAGAGCGTCGGCATAGGGCCGGATCGCGCGGCTGATGATGTAGGCCGCAGGCGGGCTGAGCAAGGCCCCCGAGAGCGCCAGCGCTTTCCACACATCGCCATCATGGCCGAACACATGGTCGGTGAAAAAGCCGATCAGGAAGGGGCCGAGAGCGCCGACGGCAGTGAACATCATCAGATAAAGACCCGTCACCTGCCCGCGCATCTGGTTGGGGGTAATTTCCTGAATGACCAGATTTTGCGGCACGGCCGAGGCAATGCCCAGCATGCCCGACAGCATCGAGCAGGTCAGCGCCAACCAAGGATTGGGCATCATCGGCCCCAGAATGGCCAGCGGCGCCACCCCGCAAAAACAGATCGTGACCGCACGCACATTGGCATCGCGATAGCGCCGCGCCAACAGTTTGATCAGCATCGGCCCCAGCAGCAGCCCGGCAATCTGACCCGCCAGCATGAACATCGGCGCACGGGTGGCGATCTCCACCTCGCTCCAGCCATAGGTGCGCTTGTAGAAAGGCACCATCCATGCGGGCGCGGCCATTGCATGGGCCGCGGAAAAACCCAGCCCCAGAAACAGCGGGCCATAGACCGCGCGGCGGCGCCAGATTTCCGACATGACCGCGCGGATCGGCAGCGGCTTGCCCCCCTCGATGACGCCCCGGCGCGGCGGCTCGGGCACCATCAGCAGCAGCACGCAGGCCACCACGCCCGGCAGCGCCAGCATCAGCAGCACATATTTCCAGCCATGCAGCGTGGTCCCCATGAAGGGCGTTTCGGGCAGGCTCATCGCCAGCGCGAGCAGCTTGCCCGCAATGACGAGACCGATCGTGCTGCCCCCGATAAAGCCCAGTTGCAGCACGGCAAACGGCCAGCGCCGCTTTTCGGGCGGAAAGAAATCGGCCAGCATGGAATAAGACCCCGGCGCATGGGCCCCGCCCCCCGCGCCCACCAGCATCCGGGTAAAGGCCAGAGCCATGAAGGTGCTGGTAAACCCGCCCGCCGCATTGAGCAGCGCGATCAGCAAAGCGCCGACGGCCAGCACATATTTGCGCGGAAAAATGTCCGAACAGCGCGACAGCGGCAGCATCACCACCATATAGAACACGACATTGACCGGCCCCTGCAGCAGGCCGATCGCGGTGTTCGACAGGCCGAACTCGGCCTTGATCTGTTCGATCAGCAGGCCGAAGGCGGCCGAGTCGAAGAAGTTGAGAAACGTGGCAAAGATGATCACCGAGAGCGCGAACCACGCCGCCCCGGCGCTGGGCCATGGTTCGTCGCGCGCGGCAACGGCCAAATGATGCGCCGCAGCCTCGCCTGCATCCACGCCATGATTGAGTTCGGCGGCCATATCCGGGCCGCTCATCGATACTGCCATATGCACCTCTCCCGTGCCTGCCCCCGATTGGCGAGGGGCGATTTCGCGCCGGATCTTTACAGCGCGTGTTTTGTATGTGTTAGATACAAAGCATAGCGGGCCGCTTGGCAAGCCCCAATCGGCATGGGCACAAGAAAAATTGCGTGGGCGAGAGGATTGACGCGATGATTGATTTTGCAGGACGCACCGCCTTTGTTACCGGCGGGGCGAATGGCGTCGGGCTGGGTCTGGTGCGCGCGCTGCTGGCGCGCGGGTGCCGGGTGGCCATCGCCGATATTCGTGAGGAATCCATCGCATCCGCATTGGCAACGCTGGACAATGCCGAGGTGATGGGCGTTCAGGTGGATGTCTCAAGCCGCGAGGCCATGGCGGCGGCGGCCGATGAGGTGGAAGCGCGCTTTGGCCCCGTCTCGCTGCTGTTCAACAATGCAGGCATCAACCTGTTTCAGACCATCGAGGATTCCAGCTGGTCCGACTGGGATTGGGTGATGGGGGTGAACCTGCATGGCGTCATCAATGGCGTGATGACTTTCGTGCCGCGCATGATTGCGGCGGGCCATGGCGGCTATATCGTCAACACCGCCAGCATGGCCGGATGGCTGGCGGCAGGCGCACCGGGCATTTACAACACCACCAAATTCGCGGTGCGCGGCATGTCGGAATCCTTGCGCTACAGTATGGCCAAGCACGGCATCGGCGTATCGATCCTGTGTCCGGGTCTGGTGAAAAGCTATATCTATGCCAGCGACGATGTGCGCCCTGCCGGATTGATGGAGGGGGCCAAGCCGGTCGACCATGCCGCCATCGAGAGGCTGGCCGGCGCGCATCAGGCCGGGATGGAGCCCGATGTGATCGCCGAGCGGGTGATACAGGGCATGGAGGAAAACCGGACCTATATCTTCAGCCACCCCGAATTCCGCGAGGAAGTGGCCGAATTGTTCGAGGAATATCTGGCCGATTTCCGCGACTATCCGGAGGATCCGGGCTTTGGTCAACGCCTCGGCTTCGAGAAATTCCGGCGCGAGCGATACAGGGAAGCGCGCGAGGCAGCGAGGAGAGCGACGTGATTCTGGCGCTCGACCATGTGAACATCATCACGGCGGATATGGAAGGATCCGCCCGATTTTACGCGCAGATTTTCGGGCTGGAGCGGCGCGATGGCCCGCCTCCCCTCACTCCGCAGACCGGGCAGTGGATGTTTGATGACGCAGGGCGCGCGGTGATCCACCTCAACAGTCTGGACGCCCCGCGCGCCTATGACCGCAATATTGCGCCGGGGCCAACCGGAGCGCTGCATCACGTGGCGTTGAGTTGTCAGGGCCATGAGGCAATGATCGCGCGGCTGGAGGCGGCGGGGCTGGATTATCAGCGCAATTTCGTCGTCGCCATCGGCCTACGCCAGATCTTTGTGCGCGATCCGAATGAGGTCTTGTTTGAACTAAATTTCTTTGGCGATTAGGCTGGACGCAGGCAGGCGATTGCATCACCTTTTGCCCGATGCGCACCAACCTTGAATTCCGCTCGTCTACTCTGCTGGCCAATCCGCCCGAGGGTGAGCCGCAAGGTGAAGCCACCGCTCGCTTTCTGGCCGAGCGATTGCCCGCGCATGGGTTCGAGGTCGAAGAGGTCCATGCCGAGGACTGGGGCTGGCGGATCCAGATCCACCATGAGGCTTTTCCATTGTGGATCGGTTGCGGATTTTATCCCGAATATCCCGATGGCGTCCTGTGCTTTATCGAACCGTCCAGGCCCTTCCTGCGCTGCTGGTTTCGCAAGATCCCCACGCAGGCAACGACCGAAAGACTGGCCGACGCGCTGGAACGGATCGTTGCCGACAGCGGGCTGGCGCAGGATCTGCGCTGGTGGAGCGAGGAAGAAAACGCGCGGGGTTAAGCCTGTCGCAGGATCTTGACCACCTGCTCTCGTTGGCCGTTCATCACGTCATGGCCGCAATCGGCCTCGTGATATTCCCATGCGGCATCGTCCTTGATCCGCGCAGCGAATTTCGGGAAAGGCGAAGGCTTCCAGCCGGTGGCCAGCACATAGATGCGCCGCGCGATCTTGGCCTCCTCGCCGGTGAAGCGCACGCCTTCCAGCAGCGTCAGCAGCGGATGGCGCGAGAGCTTGCGCCCCATCTCGCCGATGATCGGCGCGACAAGGCCGGGGGTAAATTTCTGCGTGTCGATATAATGGCGATGTTCATACTCGCTGGTGATGTCCCACAGCGATTGGCCATCCTCGGGCAGAAAAGCATCGAGATAGGCAATCGTGTCGATCCGCCCGCCCAGTCGCGTGGCCGTGCCGGTAATCACCATGCCGCCATAGGAATGGCCCACCAGCACAAAACGGTCGAAACCGGCCTGCTCTACCGCCGTGCAAACATCGTCGATGTGATCGGACAGCGTGATGCCGGGGTGCAGTTCCTCGCGCCGCTCGCCAAGCCCGCTCAGCTCCACCACCACCGCCCGGTGGCCCGCCGCGCGCAAATCCGTCGCCAGCCCCTGATGCGACCAACCGCCAGCCCATGCGCCATGCACCAGAACATAGTCGGTCATCTTGGGGTGCCTCTCTGATTTTTTATAAAAGGATAGATGCGAGGGTCTAGACCCTCGCGCTCCCATTACTGTCTTTGTTGCGCTATGGGTTCGACCAAGACGCAACAGACGCAGCGTTTCAAAATTAAAGCCTGCGGCGCTCATGGCGCAATCTCGCCGCGCCGCAGGCTTTTAAAAGTATCGCAAACGGACACCCCCGACGAACAACCCGCAACCCCATAATGGGATTGCAAAGGGACCAAGTCCCTTTGCCCGCCGGAGGCAACCCTACCTGCCTTAGGCCCCCGTGCGCCAGCCTTCAGCATAGGCTTCACGCGCCACGCGGCTGTACGGCACCGGCGAGACGATGCAACGCACCGCCAACTGCTTATGGGGTTCGACCGTGGTCTTGCGGGTGCCGCCGTTTTCCTCGCCCCAGATCACGTGCAGCTCGGTGCCGACAGGGATGGCGGGGTCGATGGTGGCGAGGCTGAGCGCCTGCTTTTCATTGTACGAGAAGCCGGTGAACATCGAGAGGCCCACGGTCTTGCCGTCGGCATCGACCACGCGGTCGTAGTTCGACGAGGCATAGTTGGCCAGCGGCACGTCGAAGAACTTGTAGGCTTCGCCGTCCGGGTTGAACATCGAGGCCATGATCTTGGCCATGTCTTCCGGATGCCAGGCCAGCGTCACCTTCTTGCGCTGCTCGGCAGGGTTCAGCTTTTCCAGAGCTTCGCGGCCGTGGAATTCGTGGTCGAACTTCACGAACGAGCCATAGCCCAGTTCCCACGGGTTGAGGTAATAGTCTTCGATGTTGTCCGAGACGAAAGAACCGCCGATCGAGCCGGTGGCTTCATACGAATCGGCGCCCAGCCATTCGCGGAAACCCTTCATCTTTTCGCCGGTGTAGATCGCGGGCAGCGGCGAGGGGATCCAGCCCGATTCCAGCGTGTTCGACGGATAGGCGCGGCTGCCGCAAGCGATCAGGCCGAATTCCTTGCCCGCTTCGAGGATGGCGGCGCGGATTTCTTCCTGCTCGGCATAGGGGCCCCAGATTTCAAGGCCCGGCGCGCCCGACATGCCGTGGCGCAGCGTGCGCACGGTCTTGCCGGCGATATTCATCGTCGACATGTTAAAGAACTTGAGCTGTTCGAGCGGACCGCCATGCAGCTTTTCGATCACGGCCCATGCGTTGGGGCCCTGGATCTGGAAGCGCCATTCCTTGCGGGTCACGGGCTTGCCCATCGGGCGCATCGGCGAACGGTCGTCCAGCTCGATTTCGACGTCATAGCCGCCGGTTGCCGCGTGATAGCGCAGCCAGTTCGAGGCGGGCGCGCGGCCGACATAGGTAAAGCTCTGCTCTTCTTCCCAGAAGATGATGCCGTCGCCGATCACATGGCCATAGGGCGTAGTCGGAACGTACTGCTTCGCCTTGTTGACGGTCCAGCCTTTCGAGCTGTTGATCATCGTGTCGGACAGCAGCTTATGCGCGTCCTTGCCACGGATATAGAGGTTCACCATGTGGTGCGACTGGTCGAACAGAACAGCCGAATGCTGCCATGCCCACTGTTCAGAGCGCCAGTTGGAAAATTCGGGCGCCACGACCGGATAGACATAGGCGCCAAGCTGCGAGTTGCGCAGCATTTCAACGATATTGTCGGTGCCAGCCAGCACCTGTTCCAGATTTTGAGCGGCCATGGTGGTTCCTCTCTCCTCAAAGGTATGTTTGCTCTTGCCCCTTTGGCATAGCAAATTTTGTAAGCTACACAAACGAAATTCTACAATCCGCAAACCTGAATCGCGCAGGTTTCGCCGCGCAGCATTCAGGCGTTTATCTTGCGTGGCCCGTCCATGTGCGCAGGCCGGGCGCGGTGCGGTCCTCGCCCGCCAGCGCGCGCGCCACCGCCGGGCGCGCCGTCATCCGGTCGCGCCATTCCACCAAACGAGGGCAACGCCGCGCAATCTCCATTTCGGGGAACATGCGCTCGACCATCATCCCGCAATGGCTGTAAAAATTGATGTCGGCCAGCGTATAGGCATCACCCGCCAGCCACGCCGTTTCGCCCAACTGGCGCTCCACCTTGTCCACCGCATATTCGATTTTCGCGGTGGCATTGGCCAGATCGGTTTCGGAGAACCCGCTGCGTGCGGTGGCCCATTTCTTGCGCTGATCGGGCAGGGGAATGCTGGCCAGCAGCTTTTCAAATTCGCCCGATTCGATGTTGCGGGCGATGATGCCCACCATCCGGTGCCAGCCATGCATTGAAACGAAATTCATCACATGCTCGTCAACGAACTTGTTCCAATAACGCATCCGCGCCGCGCCCACCGGATCGCGCGGGCGCAGCGGGCCGCCCTCGGGCTGATCATCGGGAAAGACATCTTCGAGATATTCGTTGATGACCGTAGTGTGGGTGATGATCGCCCCGTCATGGTCGAGCACCGGCACCTGCCCCTCGGGGTTGATCGCGGTGAACCACGGCTGATGCTGCTCGAACTTGTGCAGATCGACATAGACACTTTCCCAGTCCAGCCCCTTTTCGATCAGCGGGATCATGGATTTCAGGGAATTGGCCGCCGGTTCGGCATGGTAATATTTCAACGCCATCGCTCTCTCCTTCTCCGGCGTCGTGCCGTCAGGTCAGGCCCTTCAGACCAAGCCCAAAAGCCGCGCCGCATTATCCTTCATGATGCCGGGCAGAACCTCCTCGCGGAAACCCACGCCGCGCGCCGCATCCAACCACTTGTCCGGGTGGATCAGCGGAAAATCGCTGCCGAACAGCATCTTCTTGCGCAGTTGCGTGTTGGCGTACTGGATGATCTGGGGCGCGAAATATTTGGGGCTCCAGCCCGACAGATCGATGTAAACATTGGTTTTATGCAGCGCCATCGACAGGCTCTCATCCACCCATGGCCATGACGGATGGGCCAGAATGATCTTCATGTCGGGGAAATCGACCGCCACATCATCCACCAGCATCGGCTGACCATATTTCAGCCGCACGCCACCGCCGCCGCGCATACCCGTGCCCATGCCCGAATGGCCGGTGTGGAAAATCGCGGGCAGTTTGTAATGGTTGATGATCTCGTAAATGGGATAGGCCATCTGATCGGCAGGCGCGCAGCCCTGCATGATGTGGTGGAATTTAAAGCCCTTGACCCCGCAATTCTCGACCAGATCGCGGGCCTCGCGCGCGCCCATGCGGCCCTTGTGCGGGTCGATGCTGGCAAAGGGGATGCAGATGTCATCATGTTTCGCCGCAAATTCGGCGATCTCGAAATTGGAAACCCGCTTGGCCCCAATGTGGCTCTCGCAATCCACGGTGAACAGGCAGAAGGCAATCTGCGCCTCGCGGTAAAGCTCGACGATTTCGGGCATCTTGGGCCGCTCACGCGGGGCCTTGAAATAGGCGCTGGCGGCGTCGAAAAACTGGCCCATCACCGGGTCTTCCGGGTCGTGGCACGATACCTCGGCGTGGACATGCACATCGATGGCGCGGATTTTGGAAAGGTCGATGGGCATGGGTTTTCCAAGGTTTTAGGGGAAAGATGCGAGGGCCTCGTCCCTCGCGCTCCCGTTTCTGTCTTTGTTGCGCCATGGGTTCGGCCAAAAGTGTCGGACGCAGCGTTTCAAATTTAAAGCCTGCGGCGTCAATCAGCGCTACTCCCCCACGCCGCAGGCTTTACAAACAATCGGCATCACGCCCCCCGGCAGACCCAACACAACCCCATGAACGGGATTGCAAAGGGCCCCCGCCCTTTGCCCGCCGGAGGCAAAACCCCTTAAATCACAACTTCATAATCACCGACTTCGTTTCCAGATAAGCCTCGATCCCCGCCCGGCCCTGCTCACGGCCGACACCGCTCTCCTTGTATCCGCCAAAGGGCAGCGCCACGTCGATCATCGCGTGGCAATTGGCCCAGACGGTCCCGGCCTTGATCTTGCTGGCCAGCCGATGCAGCGTCGAGGCGTCCTTGGTCCACACGCTGGCGGCCAGGCCAAACTGGGTGTTGTTGGCTTCCTTGACCACCTCGTCGAGGTCATCAAAACGCTGGGCCACGACGACAGGCCCGAAGATTTCCTCGCGCACCACGCTCATTTGCGGGTTGACGTTCACCAGCATGGTGGGGTTCACATAGTAACCATCGGCGCTGGGCGCATCGCCGCCCATGGCCACACTGGCGCCATCGCGCTTGCCCGCCTCGATGTATCCCATCACGCGGTCGAACTGCTCCTGCGACACCAGCGGCCCCATATGCGCAGCCGGGTCCAGCGAAGGGCGCGGGGCCCAGAAAGGCGCGGTATTGGCAATGCCTTCAACCACCTGATCAAACACCGAACGGTGCGCGTAAAGCCGCGAGCCCGCCACGCAAACCTGCCCCGAATTGAAGAAGATCGCGCCCGCCGCCCCCGGCGCCGCCTCGGCCACATCCACGTCGGGCATTACCACCACCGGCGATTTCCCGCCCAGTTCCAGCGTGACATGCTTGAGAGTATCGGTGGCGTTCTTGTTGATCAGCTTGCCGATTTCGGTCGAGCCGGTGAAGGCCACCTTGTCCACATCGGGATGCTTGACCAGACGGTCGCCCGAGACATGGCCATAGCCGGTGATCACATTGACCACGCCCGCCGGAATGCCGCTCTCCGCAATCAGATCGGCCAGCCGCAGCGCCGTCAGGCTGGTCTGCTCCGCAGGCTTCAAAATGATCGTGCAGCCCGCCGCCAGCGCCGGACCGATCTTCAAACAGGCCATCAGCAGCGGGAAATTCCACGGCACGATCTGGGCGCAGACGCCCACCGGCTCCTTGACCGTATAGGTGAAGAACGCGCCGGTCGGCAGCGTATAGGGCGGGGTCGTCTCACCACCCACCTTGGCGGCAAAACCGGCCATATAGCGGATGTGGCTGACGGCGCCGGGCACGTCGATGGCGCCCGCCATGGTCTTGGGCTTGCCGTTGTCGATGGCTTCCAGCTCGGCAAATTCCTCGGCATGGGCCTCGATCAGATCGGCCAGACGCAGCATGATCTTTTCGCGCGCGATGGGCGGCAGACCGCTCCAGCGACCATCGTCAAAGGCCGCGCGCGCGGCGGCCACGGCGCGGTCGGTGTCGGCCACGCTGGCGTCCACGATCTGGCTGACCACCTTGCCCGAGGAGGGGTCCTCGACGTCGATCAGTTCGCCGTGGCTGGAGGCCACCCATTCGCCATTGATGAACAAGGCGGGCTTTCGCGAGAGCGACTTTTGCGCCGCCGCCGAATAGGCATGCTGCTGATAGGAGAGCGTGGTCATCTCGTTCATCGGCTTGATCCTCTCTGACAGGCGGGCCGCCGTTTTTGCCGGTCCCGCACGGGGTCGAAATGTAACATCTTATAGCAATCTGCCAAGCCGCTTCCGGCTCGGCCCACCGCATCTATTTCTCACGCGCCCTATTTTTCTCCCAGGGCCTTATCCTCATGGGCGCGGGCGATGACGTAATGGCGGATCGCGTCAATGTCCTCGCGGCTCAACTGCGCGCTCCAGCCGATCATGCCATTGGCTTTCAACGCGCCGTCATGCACGATCGCCTGCCACGTTTCCGGGCTGCCCAGCGCCGCGCTGTGGCGCAGATCGGGCACCACGCCGCCACCAATGGCCGCATCGCCATGGCACACGCCGCAGAACCGCCCGAACGTATAGGCCCCCTTGGCCACCACTTCCTTGCTCGCGGTCTGGGCCGGAGGGTCGAGCGGGCCGAAATTGGGGTCGGGCTTGGCGGGCAATTGCGCCTTGCCGCCCATCTTGAACACCAGCAACCGGCTGATATTGCGCACCGGCCCCGACTTCCACGCCAGCGCCCCGGTGGCCAGCGGCCAGATCCCGCCCCAGCCCGCCATCACGGCCACATATTGCTGCCCCTTGACCGTGAACGTCACCGGCGCGGCAATCACCCCGGTCTGCGCGTCAAAGGACCACAGTTTCTTGCCGTCCAGCGAGGAATAGGCGACGAAATCGCCCTTGGCCGTGCCCTGAAACAGCAGATCGCCCGCCGTGGCCAACAAGCCGCCGTTCGACGGGCCGGGATAATCCACGCGCCACTTCTCGGTCTGGGTCACCGGATCCCACGCGATCAGCGCGCCCTTGGTGGCCGCCTTGGCCACCTCGCGCACGTCATTGTTGGCGGGCATCGCGGCGGCGCCCTGATTCAGCCCGTTGTTGAAACCATATTTGGCCGCTTTCCACTTCTCCTCCGGCACATAGGGGAAGGCCGCGATATTGGCCGGGATGAACATCAGCTTTTGCCGGGGATCATAGGCCATCGGCTGCCAGCTATGCGCTCCGCCCGCGCCGGGCATCGAGACAAAAGGCTTGCCGGTCTTGTCAAACCGCGCTTCGGGATTTTCGATCGGGCGGCCGGTCTTGGGGTCAAGACCCGTGGCCCAGTTCATCGGCACGAAATTCTTGCCCTTGATGAATTGCCCGGTCTGGCGGTCCACCACATAGAAAAAGCCGTTCTTGGGCGCGTGCATCAAGACCTTGCGCATCCGCCCGTCGATCATCAGGTCGGCCAGAACGATATGCTGGGTGGCGGTGAAATCCCATGTCTCGCCCGGCGTTTCCTGAAAATGCCAGACATATTGGCCGGTCTTGGGCCGCACCGCGACGATGGAGGACAGGTAGAGATTATCCCCCCCACCCGGCGAGCGATAGGACTGGTTCCACGGGGATCCATTGCCCACGCCGATATAGAGCAGGTCGAGCGCCGGATCATAGGCCATCGAGTCCCACACGGTGCCGCCGCCGCCCAGCTTCCACCACTCGCCCTTCCACGTCGCCTCGGCGCGCTTGAGGTAGTCTTCCTTATTCTTGCCCGGCTGATCCGGGACGGTCCAGAATTTCCAGAGCTGCTTGCCGGTATTGGCGTCATAGCCGGCGACAAAGCCGCGCACGCCCATCTCCGCCCCGCCATTGCCGATGATGACCACGCCGTTGATGACGCGCGGCGCGCCGGTGATCGTATAGGGCTTGGTGCGGTCCACCGTCACCGTCGACCACAACAGCCGCCCGGTGGTGCGGTCCAGCGCGATCAGGCGCCCGTCCAGCGTACCGTAGAACAGCTTGTCGCCCCACGCGCCCATGCCGCGATTGACCACATCGCAGCAGGCCTTGACCGCCGTTTCGCCCGGCACCTTGGGGTCATATTCCCAGATCAGCTTGCCGGTCAGAGCATCATAGGCCTTCGCCTTGGACCAGGCGGTAGTGGTATAGATCACCCCGTCGATCACCAGCGGCGTGGCTTCCTGACCGCGCGTGGTGTCCAGATCGGCAAACCATGCCAGGCCAAGTTGGCTCACATTGCCGGTGTTGATCTGGGTCAGCGGGCTGAAGCGTTGCTCGTCATAGGTGCGGCCGTGGCTGAGCCAGTTGTCACCCTTGTCGCCCGATGCGGCGATGGCGGCGGCATTGACGGCCAGTTTGACCTTGCCCGCCCCGGTCGCGCCGCCGGCATAAGCCAGCACGGCGGCCCCGGCCAGCAGTCCACCCAACCACAAGGCGCTCTTCGCCCCTGACTTTGCTTGCGCTTGCATAACCTCTCCTTCGGCGCCGACATTCTTCGGCGTCTCGACTGTATGCAATGCTTACGGTTTTTGCCGATACGGTCAAGGGGAGAAAAGCTAACAATTGACAGCAATCGACCCCGCCATCCTGCCCCGCCGATGGCGACGGGTCAAGAGGGCGGGGCTTTGGCCATGGGTTTGATTTCAGGCCGCTTCTTTTACGCTGGTTCCATCAGCATGGTGGCTGCCGCCGTGTTCGAGATCGGGATGTGGTAATTGCGGTGAATTTCCGTCGCCGCCTCCAGCCCCAAGGCCCCGCGCGCCGCAATCCAGTTGAGCACCTCGACGCCCTGCGTCCCGGCCTTGCGCACCATTTCGTGGATCGAGTCATGCGTCAGCGCGGCGGGATCAACCGAGAGATTGTCCATGCAGAATGTGTCATAGTCGCGGTTGATGAAACCGGCGCGTTCGCCATCCAGTTGATGCGAGAGGCCGCCCGTGCCGATGATGACAATCCGCTCGTCGCCGGTCCAGCTTTGCAGCGCCTTGTTCACCGCCTGCCCCAGCGCCAGACAGCGCTTGGCCGAGGGCAGCGGATGCTGCACCGTGTTGATGGCAAAGGGCACGATCTTGACCGGCCATGCCGACACATCGGGCCACGCCAGTTCAAAGGGAATCGAGAGCGCATGGTCCACCAGCATCTTCTGACAGGTGGTGATGTCGAACTCATCCTCGACCAGAGAGTTGATGAGGTGCCAGCTCAGCTCGGTATGCCCGGCAAAAGGCTTGTACAATGGCAGGCCCCAGCCTTCATCGGCATTGTGATATTCGGCCGCCGCGCCCACGGCAAAAGTGGGCATCTTGTCGAGGAAGAAGTTGAGCCCATGGTCATTGTTGAACACGATGGCGACATCGGGCTTCACCTGCGCCAGCCATTCGTGGACCTTGTGAAACCCGTCGAAGAAGGGCTTCCAATAGGGTTCCTGTTGCAGCCCCTTGTGGATCGCGCCGCCGATGGCGGGGACGTGGCTGGTGAAATAAGCGCCTACGATTTCAGCCATGGACCTTCTCCTTATGGATCATGGCGCCATGCGCCTCATCATATGTCTGGCCCGCGCCTTGCGCCAGCAGCATGGATTTGAAATTGTCCACCGAAACGCCCGTCTGCATCGAGCCGACATCCTGAACATTCAGGCCAAAGATCCCGGCCAGCTTGGCCAGATAATAGATGTTGCCGCCCGCCTCGATCATGCCCAGCACGCTGCGTTGGGCCACGGCCTCGCGCTGCTGCGGGGTCAGGTGGAATTTCGCGCAATAGGCTTCCTCGTCATCAAGGAAGGCCTGACGATTGGCGGCATCGTTAAACGAATAGCACATGGCATTGAGCGCAAAGCCCTTGGCCGCGGCATCGCCATCAAACAGATGGGTGCCGGGAATCGGGGCGCTCGCATTTTGCGGTCCAGACATCGTGGCCTCTCCAGATCATGCGGCCGGCCTCCACTGTTGGCGGGCCTGACATTCGTGTGTATCACTTACAATCGGCCAAGGCTCCTTGATCCCGATCAAACGCGGCGCGGCGCGGCGCCCCCTTGCACATTGCGATACAGACCGGGCCATAAATTTAAGCGAATCCTCAAAAGCCCGCCCCGCCCGTCTTAACCTCGCCCCGCGCTTCGTCCCAATCCGGCACAGGGGGGAAATGGCCATGGTTACCGCGCTTCCTGCCTGCCCTCTTTCACGAGATAGAAGAGGCTACCCAAGGAGGAATCGATGCAACCGGCCCTTTTGATGCTGATCCTGACCAGCGTGGCCATGTCGGCTATCGCGCAATTGCTGCTCAAAATGGGCGTGGGGTCGGTGCGTGCCGATGGCGCGGGGGCGGGCATCGCCTTCCTGCAATCGCCATGGGTGATCGCGGGCTTTGGCCTTTATGGGCTGGGGGCGATCCTGTGGCTCTATGTGCTGGCCCGCCTGCCGCTCAGCGCGGCCTATCCCTTTGTCGGCCTCGGCTTCATCCTGACCATGGCGCTGGGCGTGCTGGCGCTGGGCGAGAGCCTGAGCCCGATCCGCATTGCGGGCACCGTGCTGATCGCGCTGGGCTGCGTCTGCGTTTCAAGGAGCATCGCATAATGGCCGTCACCCCCGCCCCGGCGCGCGCGCCTGCGCTTTCCATCGGTTCGCTGCTGCTGCTGACGCTGACGATCCGGCTTGCCGCCCATTTCGCCCTGCCCCAACCGCTGCAGAGCGATGGTCTGGCCTATTTCACGCTGGCCCAGAGCATGGCCGAGGGCGTATGGCCGGTGGACAATCTGGGCCAGCATGCCTTCTATTCCATCGGCTATCCGCTGGTGCTGGCGCCCTTCTTCGCGCTGCTGGGGGCTTCGGCGCAGGTGGCCTTCGGGGTCAATCTGGCGCTGGCGTTGGTGACGGGCGGGCTGATCGTGCTGCTGGCGCGAGAGGCGGGTCTGGGCGATCTGGGGCGCAAGCTGGCGCTGCTGGGCTATGCGCTGTGGCTGCCGGGGATCTGGAACTGCACGATGCTGGCGCGGGAAAACCTCTCGACGCCGCTGCTGGTGGCGGTGGTGTGGCTGGCGCTGCGCCTGCTGCGTTCGCCCGCTCGCCTTGGGCTGGCGGCGGCCACGGGCGCGGTCTGGGGCGCGGCGGTGCTGGCGGGCACATCGGCGCTGCCGCTCATCGCGGCGCCTTTGCTGGCTTTGGTGCTGGGCGGATCGGTGCGGCGCGCGGTGGTCCCGGCGCTGGTCATGGGCATGGGCGCGGCGCTGGTGCTGGCCCCTTGGGCGATGGCCACGCAGGCTATGCTGGGCCGCCCCACGCTTTCCACCAACACCGGCTTCAACCTCTATATCGGCAACAATCCGGCGGCCACCGGGCGTTTCGTCTCGATCGCCGCCACGCCCATCGGCCCGCAATGGCACGCCATGCGCGATACCCTTGGCGAAGCGGGCGCCAGCGCCGCGCTGGGCGCGATGGCGCGCGACTGGATGGCGCATCATCCCGCCGAAGTCGCCCGCCTCGCCGCCGTCAAGCTGGCCGCCTTCTGGGCGCCCAATCTGCCGGATTCGAATGATTTCGCGCTCTCGCCCGCTGTCACCTATGTCCGCCTGTTCGAGGTGGTGCAGTATCTGCTCTTCCTCACGCTGGCGGGCATGTGCCTGCTGCTGCCGGGCATCGGGCGGCCGCGTCAGATCGTGATGATGGGCGCCATCGCCGGTTTCTGGGCGCTGCATGGCATCGCCTATATCATCGACCGCTATCGCGATCCGGTCATGCCTTTGCTGATCGTGATGGCCGCGGCCGCGCTGGCCGAAATCGTCACCAATCGTCTGACCCGCAGGGAGAGCCCCCATGCTGCATGAACGCATCACCGATGACACGGTTCTGGTGGTCGATCTGGACCGCACGCTGATTTCGGGCGATGTGGCGATGGAGGCCTGCGTGACCGAGGCCAAGCGCGGTTTCATGGCCCTGTTCGTGCTGCTGTGGACGATGATCCGGGGGCGGGCGCGTTTGAAGACCCTGTTGGCCCGGCGCGCGCCGGTCGATCCGGCCTTGCTGCATTATCGCCCCGAGGTGCTGGAACTGATCACCCATGCCCGCCGCCAGCGCCGCCGCGTGGTGCTGGCCAGCGCGGCCCATTGGCGCAATGCGCGCCGCGTGGCCGCCCATCTGGGCCTGTTCGACGAAGTGATCGCCAGCGGCGCCCGCCGCAACGCCAAAGGCGGCGCGAAACTGACCGCCATCCGCGAAGCCTTGGGCAACCAGCCCTTCGATTATGTGGGCGATTGCGGGGCGGATCGCCGCATCTGGCGCGAGGCGCGCGTGGCCTATACCGTCGAGGCCCCCACCGGCATGGCGCATGAAGAACGCCTGACCCCGGCGCGCAGCCGCCTGCGCGCGCTGGTCAAGGCCGCCCGCCCGCATCAATGGGCCAAGAACGCGCTGGTCTTTGTGCCGCTGGCCTCCTCGGGCCTGTTGGCCAATCCCCATGCCATCGCCCAATCGCTCCTCGCCTTTGCCGCGATGAGCCTGATCGCTTCGTCGGTCTACCTGCTCAACGACCTGCTCGACATCGAGAGCGACCGCCAGCACGCCAAGAAGCGCCACCGCCCGCTGGCCAGCGGAGCGCTGCCGATCCCGCATGCGTTGGTGGCCTGCGTGGCGTTTGCGGGCGCGGGACTGGCGCTGGCGTGGCAATTGGGCCTGCCCAGCTTTTCGGCCATGGCGACTTATTTCGCGCTGACGCTGGCCTATTCGATGCGGTTGAAGGCCGCGATGATTGCCGATGTGCTGACCCTCGCCTGCCTCTACACGATCCGCATCGTGGCGGGCGCGGCGGCGATTGCGGTGCCGGTGTCGTCATGGCTGCTGCTGTTCAGTGTCTTTTTCTTCCTCAGCCTCGGCTACCTCAAGCGCTATGTCGAATTGCGCAGCAGCGCGCGCGAGCCCGACGAATTGCTCTCCGGGCGCGGCTATACCCGCTCCGACACCGAAATCGTCGCGATCAGCGGGCTGGCGGCGGGCATGGTCTCGATCCTGGTCATGGTCCTGTTTGCCGAGGCGATGGGCAAGACCGGCGCCTATGCCACGCCGCAATTGCTCTGGCTGCTGCCGCTGCCGCTGCTCTACTGGCTCAACCGCATCTGGATGATGGGCCGCCGGGGACAGGTGGACAGCGATCCGGTCGCCTTTGCCATTACGGACGCCAAGAGCATTGCCGTGGGCGCGGCGCTGGGGGGCATTCTGGTGGTGGCCAAATTTGCCGCCATCGGCCATTGGCTGCCGCAACTGGGGGTCGCCTGACGCATCTTGCGCAAGGGCCGCTTGTCAGGATCCCCTCTCCCTCGCTAGATTGCCGCCATGGCACGCTTCTTTGCCCGCCCCGGGCCAAACCGTAGTTCCCGTTTCCGCCTCGGCTGGTATCTGGCCATGGCCATCCTGTGGTTCGTCGGCCTGTCGGTGGGCATCACGCTGATCTATCGCGTGGTGCCGCCGCCCGTCACACTGACCATGCTGTTTGACAAAAACGGGTTCAACAAATCATGGACGCCCCTCTCGCGCATCGACCGCAAGATGGTGGACGCGGTGATCGCGGGCGAGGATTCGCGCTTTTGCGTCCACCACGGCTTTGACGGCGCAGGCATCGAATATGCGCTGGAGCGCAATCTGGCGGGCGACGGCAGCAAGCTGCGCGGCGGATCGACCATCAGCCAGCAGACCGCGAAAAACACCTTCCTCTGGCAAGGCAGCGGCATCACCCGATACATCCGCAAGGCGCTGGAGGCATGGTTCACCGTGCTGATCGAAAACCTTTGGCCCAAGCGGCGGATCATGGAGGTTTACCTCAACGTGGCGGAAACCGGCATCGGCACCTATGGCGTCGAGGCCGGCGCCCAGCGCTATTTCCACCACTCGGCCGCCAACCTGACACAAATCGAGGCCGCCCGCATCGCCGCTGCCCTGCCCAGCCCGAAAAAACGCGCCGTGGTGGGCGCCACGGGATTTACCCGCCGCCATGGCAACACCATCGCCAAACGCTCGGGCGTGGTGCGGCGCAATGATCAGGATGATTGCATTTATCAGTAAGGTTTTGAGGAAGGCGCAAGATGCCTCCGGCGGGCAAAGGGCGGCGGCCCTTTGCAATCCCGGTACTGTCGGCGTTGTGTATGCATTCGGCCTTCGGCGTCGGACGCGATGGTTGCATTTGAAAGCCTGCGGCGCAGGTCAGCGCGAGTTCGCCGCGCCGCACGCAGGCTATATAAGCATTGCGGAAAACGCAGCAAAGCCATCTTGGCGCCCCCCTTAACGGGATTGCAAAGGGCCCCCGCCCTTTAAACCTGCATCCCGAAAACAAAAAGGGCGCCCCACACGGGAGCGCCCTTTCCGTTTGTCCAGGTTGTTTAAGCCTTAGAACGCAATGCTGAGCGTGCCCACGACAGTGCGCGGGGTCGCCAGATAGACGGTCGGGATGGTGTTGACCGCAATCGGCGTCGAGGTACCGGTGAAGCCACCATAATAATACTGGTTGAACAGGTTGGTCACGTTGATCTGGATGAAGCTCTTGTCCGACTTCAGACCAGCGATCGCCAGCTTCATGCGGGCGGTCAGGTCGACCGTGGTGTAGGACGGCAGCGTGGCCGAGTTCACCTGAACCGCAGTGGCGGGAACCAGCGAGCTGTAAACCGGCAGGTTTTCAGCGTTGATGTAGCGCTTGCCGTTGTTCTTGACCGAGACGGTCAGGTTGAACGGATCAAAGTTGGCATCCAGACGCGCACCGGCGGTGTAGATCGGAACGCCCGATTCACGCTTGCCCGCGGTGAGGTAGTAGGTGTTCGTGCCATCGCTGCGCAGGACGGTATTGCCGTTGATCACGGTGCCCGTGGCGCCCGCACCCGCGACGATGTCGGCCAGAATGCGCGACTTGTTGTACGAACCGAAAGCATAGATCGAGAAGTGCTCGTCAACCTTCCAGTTCAGCGTGGCGTCGAAGCCGTACTTTTCCACCTTGCCCAGGTTGGTGAAGATCGAGGTCTGGGTATCCTGATTATAGACCTGCGAAATCTTGTTGTTGAACATGGTGTACCAACCGCCGACCGAGGCACTCAGACGACCGGCGCGGGCGCGCAGACCCACGTCAAAGTTGTCCGAGGTTTCCATCCCCGGGCTGCCGAAGCTGGTGTTGGCGGGATAGTAGAACGAACCGTACAGCGAGTCCGTGCTGGGGACCTGGAGGCCCTGCGAGTAGTTGGCATAGAGCGAGGCGCTCTGGCCCAGCGCCAGCGTGAAGCCGACGTTGGGCAGCACGCGGTTATAGTTGAAGATGCGCTGCTGCGGCCCGGCAAAACCGGTGGGCTTGTTGGTCGTGCTGTTGAAGCTGTAGGGATTGGCGGCGGCAAAGGCGGCCTGATCCTGCGGGCTGGGGCAGTAGAAGTTGCCGCCGCCGCCATCGAAGGTGAAGCAGAAGTTGGTCAGGTTGCGCTTGAAGAAGGGCGCACGCACACCGACCAGAACGTCGAGCTTACCATCGAAGAACTTGCCGTTATATTCCGCCGAGACCTGATGCAGGATCGCATAGGACATACGGTTGCGCTTCTGGATCGGGCTGCCGTAACGATCCTTGATCGACAGGTCGATCGGGAAGTAGGTGGCATAATAACCGGTCTGCGGGTTGATATAGGTCAGCTCGCCGGTCTGCTTATGGCGACCACGGTCATACGAATAGCCGACGCGCAGCGTGTTGGTCGAGTTGATCTTCCAACGCAGCGAGGTCAGCAGGCCGATACGGTTGGTTTCGGTCTCGCTGGCATTGCCCACCAGAATGCGGGTGTCGACCACGCCATTGCCGTTCACGTCATTGCCGGCAAAATAGCCCGTCGCGGTTGCATTCGGGTTGGTCGGCGTGGGCGAGGGATAGACCACGAAACCGGTCAGACCGGTGGGCGAAACACCCTCGCTCAGCGTGGCCGAACCGCCGCCATTGGCCTTGGTGTATTGGAAGCTTGGGTCGATGGTCAGCGTCAGGTTGTTGGCCAGCGTGAAGCGCGAGTTCATGCGCAGGTTGGCCGTCCGCGAGGGGTTGTAGCGGCATTCAAACGCGCCATAGCCGGTGGTGCTGGCGGTCGAGCTGGTCGTGTCGGCGCAATTGATCGTGTATTGCGCTTCGTCCCAGCTGTAAGGCACGCGGCCGCCGCTCGACGAATTGACCGGGCGGCTTGCTGAATTCTGCGTGTAGAGCGACATCGAGGGCGCGAAATTGTTGCGGTTCAGGTTGAAGTGACCCGCCAGCGAGATGAAGTCGCCATTGTCGCCCAGCGGCTGCTTCACCTTGAAGTTAAGCTGCTGCTTGGCCACCTGGCCGCCGGTGTTGGGCAGGAAACGGTTCGAGGCCACCGAGGCGGCGAACCAGGCCTTCAGACCCGAATTGTTGATGGTGCCGGTGTCCACCGAGATGAAGCCGCGCTTGAAGCTGAGGTCGCCGGCCGAACCCACGGCCATCACCTGCGCCTTGTCCAGCGGATCGCGCGAACGATAGTTCACCGTCGAACCCGAAGCGGCCGCCGTCGGGCTGTCCACGTCGGTCGAACCCAGATTGACGTTGACCTGCTCGATCAGTTCGGCGTCAAGCTGCTGGTTCGAATAAAGCGCATAGTTGCCGGTATCGTTCAGCGGCATGCCGTCGAAGGTCTGCGAGATGCGGGTGCTGTCGAAGCCGCGAATGAACAGCGCGCCGCCCGACGAACCGAACGGGTCGGCATTGAAGAACGACACGCCCGGCACCATGTTGATGACGTCGTTGATCGACTGGCCCGGCGAGCTCTTGGAGATGAAGCTTTGATCCAGAACCTGTTTGGCCTTGGGCGTGGCGGGAATATCGACGCCATTGATCGCCTTGGCCTTGGTGCCGGTCACAACGATGGTGTTTTCGAAATCGACCGCCCCGGTCGACTGTGCGAAAGCGGGCGATGCAACGGCTGCTGCAATCGCGAAGGAACTGACGGCCAGAGCCGAATTTTTGATAATGCGCATGCTGAATGCCCCTGCATGACAATTTTGTGTAAAAATCGCCGAAATGCCCCCGTCCGAGCGACGAAAATCATCCGGATGCAAAACACCTAACGATGTTTGACTGGCTTCTAAACAGCGGTTTGTGACGAAATTTTGACACGAGACGGGGCTCATGAAAGGCTGATGCCGCAATGGGCAAGATTGTTCCCGCCTAATTGACATTGATGTAACTTTGTTACAGCCTTGCCCAAATCTATATGGAATTTTAATAAGGGCCGAAATTTCGCCTGTTGCGAATTGGGCCGCAGTGCGACATTTGTGCAACGCAGCAGATCGGGAAAAACATGGGTCTCGGCCACCATCATCACCACCACGGCCATAACCATAGCGAATCGCATGGCGGCCCCGGGCATCATCACGCCCATCATCACGGCCACAGCCATGGCGCCGGGGCCACCCATGGCCGCGCCTTTGCCGTGGCCACTGCGCTCAACGTCCTGTTTGTTTTGATCGAAACGGCTGCGGGTTTTATCGGCCATTCCACCGCGCTGCTGGCCGATGCCGGGCATAACCTGTCCGATGTGCTCTCGCTCCTGCTGGCATGGGGGGCAAGCCGCCTGGCCGCGCGGGCACCCTCGCGCCGGTTTACCTATGGTATGAAAAGCGCATCGATCCTGGCGGCGCTGGCCAATGCGGCGCTGCTGTGGGTGGCGCTGGGCGCGATCCTGATCGAAACCTTGCAGAAATTCGCCTCGCCCGAACCGGCGGCGGCCGGATTGATGATGGCGGTGGCGGCGGCGGGCATCGCGGTTAACGGCCTCTCGGCGCTGCTCTTTGCCCGGGGCAGCAAGGATGACCTCAACCTGCGCGCGGCCTTTCAGCATCTGATCGCCGATGCGGCCGTGTCGGCGGGCGTGGTGCTCGCGGGTCTGGCCATCCACTTTACCGCATGGACGTGGATCGATCCGGTCACCAGCCTCGTCATCACGCTGATGATCGCGCTGGGCAGTTGGTCTATGCTCAAGGAATCGGTGCAGATGGGGCTGCTGGCCGTGCCCGCCTCGGTCAATGAGGAAAAGCTGCGCGCCTTCCTGCTGGCGCGCCCCGGCATCGCCGCGCTCCACGATCTCCACGTCTGGCCGATCAGCACCACCGATACCGCCCTGACCGCCCATATCATCATGCCGGGCGGCCATCCGGGGGATGCGTTTTTACATGGGCTGGCCCATGATCTGGAGCATGATTTCGGGATCGGCCATGCCACGATCCAGGTCGAGACCGATGGTGGGCATGGGTGCGCGCTGCATTCGGATGAGGTGGTTTAAGGATAGAGATTATGCCTCCGGCGGGCAAAGGGCGGGGGCCCTTTGCAATCCCATTATGGGGGCAGCACTCAATTGCCCGCGCCGTAGGCAATGATGAAAGCCTGCGGCGCGGCGATCCTACGCTGGCCGGCGCCGCAGGCTTTAAAATTCAACCATCAAGCCCCGGCGCCAAACGCCGAGCCCGATACGCAACACCGTCAGTAACGGGATTGCAAAGGGCCCCCGCCCTTTGCACGCCGGAGGCAAAAACCCCCGAACCCAAAACCCCGCTTACAACGCCCCGGCAAACTTCAGCGGTTCACCCACGGCGCTGTCGGCCAACTGGGCCTCCCACATCACCTGATGCCCGCGGATGATGGTGCCGAGCACGCGGCCCTTCAGTGCCATACCGGTATAAGGCGACCAACCGCAGCGGCTTTGCAGCCAGTCCTCGGTGACGGTGAACTGGCCTTTCAGGTCCACCACGGTAAAGTCAGCGTCATAGCCCACCGCGATGCGGCCCTTGGATTGCAGGCCAAAGATGCGCTGCACGCCCGCGCTGGTCATGTCGATCAGACGCTCCAGCGTCATCCGCCCGTTCAGCACATGGTCGAGCATCAGCGGCAAGAGCGTCTGCACGCCGGGCATGCCACTGGGCGATGCGGGATAGGGCTTGGCCTTTTCCTCGATCGTGTGGGGCGCGTGGTCGGAACCGATGACATCGGGCACGCCCTGCTGCAGCCAGTGCCACAGGCCATCGACATGCGCGCCGCTGCGGATCGGCGGGTTCATCTGGGCATAGGTGCCAAGGCGCGGATAGGCTTCCTCGCCGCGCAACGTCAGGTGCTGGGGCGTCACCTCGCAGGAGGCGATGTCGCGGTGCTGGCTGATCAGCTCCAGTTCGGCGGGCGTGGTCACATGCAGGATGTGGATCGGCCGCCGCGCCGCGCGGGCCAGCTTGAGGATACGCTTGGTCGCCAGCAGCGCGCTTTCATCATCGCGCCACACCGGATGGCTCGACGGATCGCCTTCGACACGCAGATCCTTGCGCGCATTCATGCGATCCTCGTCCTCGGCGTGGATCGCCACGCGGCGCGTGCCATGGGCCAGCACGCGGGCCAGTTCCTCATCATGGGCCACCAACAGGCTGCCGGTCGAGGCGCCCATGAAGATCTTGACGCCCGCCGTGCCGGGGATCCGCTCCAATTCGGCCAGATCGGGGGCATTGGCGGCGGTGGCGCCCACATAAAACGCATGATCGCACCACATGCGGTGGCGCGCGCGTTCCAGCTTGTCATGCACGCGCATGGTCGAATCGGTGTTCGGATTGGTGTTGGGCATTTCAAACACGGCGGTGATCCCGCCCATCACCGCACAGCGGCTGCCGCTTTCCAGATCTTCCTTATATTCCAGCCCCGGTTCACGGAAATGGACCTGCGAATCGATCACCCCGGGCAATACATCCAATCCGGTGCAATCAATCCGCCGCGCCGCATCGGGAAAGCTGCCGATGCCGACGATCTTGCCATCACGGACGGCAACATCAACCTGTGCGGGGCCAGAGGGAGTGTGGACAGTGCCACCGGTGAGGACGAGGTCTATCGCTTGGGTCATGATCAGCGCTTTGCCACAGGTTGCCGGGAAGATGAAGGTTTAGATGCGAGGGACTCGTCCATCGCGCTCCCGTGAATGTATGCGTTGCGCCTCGGGTTTGGCCTGGGGTGTCGGGCGCGGCCTTTAAATTTTAGAGCCTGCGGCGCCCCAACACGCCGCATCCGCGCCGCAGGCTTTCAAAGCCGTCCCACCCCATTCCGCTACGAACCTTGGCGCCATCCCATTAACGGGATTGCAAAGGGCCCCGCCCTTTGCCCGCCGGAGGTACCGCTTAAAGACACAAAACCCCTTCCCTTTTCCCTCCACCATCCCCACCTATCCCGCATGACGAAACTTGCCTCCCGCGCCGTGATCCGCCTCTCGCCAACCGACCCGCAGGAGGATGTCCACAAATTCCTGCAAGGGCTGGTGACGCAGGATGTCGTGCTGGGGGCGCTGCCCGCCTATGCCGCGCTGCTGACGCCGCAGGGCAAGGTGATCGCGGATTTCATCGTTTGGGCCGATGGGGCCGACCTGCTGCTGGATGTGGCGGCGGATCAGGCCGATGGGGTGGTCAAACGCCTGTCGATGTATCGCCTGCGCCGCGCCATTGCCATCGCGCGCGATCCCGCGCTGGCCGTGCATTGGAGCCCGACGCCGCACGAGGGCGCAATGCCCGATCCCCGGCTTGCGGAGTTGGGCTATCGCTGGCTGGCAGGGGAGGAGGATGGGGCCGTTGATGATGCCTGGTTGGCCCATCGCCTGTCGCTGGGCGTGGCCGAAGGAGCGGAAATTGCCGATCTGCTCTGGCTGGAATGCAACGCGGTGGAGCTAAACGGCGTGTCCTTCACCAAGGGCTGCTATGTCGGGCAGGAAAATACCGCACGCATGAACTGGCGGCAAAAGGTCAATCGCCGCGTGGTGGTGGTGCCGATCGCGCAGTCGCGGGCGGATCGGCAAAGGGTGGAATATCCCGCGCTGGGCCTGTCGGTCGAACATTGGCGGGTGGATGACATCCATAACCCGCCCGCCTGGTTCGGCGCTCAAGACGTCAGCCCAGAGGCGTAAGCGCCCGCTCCGCCGGGACAAGGCCGAGCCGCATCGCCTCGGTTTCGATCAGGCGAGCGGCCATTTCACGGCTGGAGTCGCGCGAGATTTCGAGCGAATCGGCCAAAGACGCACCGATCAGCGAATCGCCCAGCGCCAGGAGCACCAGCGTCTGCGTCACATGGCGCATGCAAACCTCGCCCGCGTCATGCACCTCGTCCACGATGGCGTGGATCGAACGAACAATCGTATCGAGCGCATCGACATTGCCGATCAGCCGCATCCAGCTGACCAATTGGCCGCCGCCCTGCTTTTCAAAGGCGTCAAAGGCCAGATCGACCACATCGCGCGCGCTGCCGCTGCCGTCGCGCTGGGCCAGAACCGCACGCGCCACCGAAGCGCAGATCGAGACCGCCATATGTTCGGCCAGCGCTCTTTGCAGTTCGGCCGCCGAACCGAAATGATGCAGCAGATTGGCATGGGTGCGCCCCACCCGCGCCGCCACGGCTTTCAACGTCACCCCCTGCGGCCCTTGTTCGACCAGCAGATCGCGCGCTGCCTCCATCGCGGCATTGCGACTGGCTTCAGGGGAGAGACGCTTTTTCGGGCCCATGTCTTATGTCCAAACAGTACAAGCCCGCAGGCTCGCAAAACCACATGCCAGACCCATAAAGGTTTGGCCGTGGTCAAGCAAGAAGCGAAAGATTTGACCCGCTAAAGCTGTAATTTTTATTCACGCATCGGCGAGTTTATGTAATGTCAGACAATTACCCATCTCCGTCCCTCGGGACGGTTCAGGCCGCGCGCCTCCCTTCCATACCGCCGTCGGGCGAATCATCCTGATCGTCATGCTCGGCGCGCAGGTCGATTTCAAACCGGGCCGAAGGGCAAGCCTGCCCCCGCCCCGCGCTGAAAATCGCGCCGCGTTCGTCCACGGGCCGAAAACCCAGCCGCCGCAGCACCAGCCCGGAGGCCGGATTGTCGAGAAAATGACGCCCGACCAGCCGCTTATGCCCCAGCCCCCGCGCCAGCGACAGTATCGCCCGCCCGGCCTCGGTGGCATAGCCCTGCCCCCAATGGGCGCGCGCAATCCAATAGCCGATGTTCACCTCGCCCTCGATCTCGCTCAACCCGATCGAGCCGATCAGGGCGCTGCCCTCGCCGCAGGGACGCGTGATGAGGAAATGCGGCAGGCGCACGTCCTGAGGCTGGCTGGCGAACCAGCGCGCGTCATTTTCGGTATAGGGCCAAGGCGCGCGCGCCAGATTGCGCACGATTCCCTCGTCGTCGATCGCGGCGTGGATCGCGTTCCAGTCTTCTGGCCACGCAGGCCGCAGAAACAGCCGTTCGCTGCGGTAAAACATGTGTATCGCTCCAAATCCCCGGTCCCGTTCGGGACGCATTGATCCTCTGTCCCGCGCAGGATTCCTATAGGCGCACGGTGACATTGCGGTGACGACCGGCATCAGCCCAGCGCATGCTGAACCGCATTGGACGCAAATTTACCTTGACCGAACGCAAAGCGGTGCCTTTCGTCCGACCAATTCATGCGCCCACCGATCGGCGGGTGAAGGAGAGATACGAAAAGAGGGAGATGGGCCGGGCCCCTCTCCCTCGTTCAGCCAAGGCATCAGAGCCTTGGCGGGGCCATCCCATCAGGATGGCCCAAATAGACCATCCGCTTACTCGGCGGCTTCGGCCAACGCGTCAACCGACACGTATTTGCGGCCCAGTTTGCCTTCATGAAAGCGCACGCGGCCTTCAATCAGCGAGAACAGCGTGTGGTCGCGACCGATGCCAACATTGGCGCCCGGATAGACCTTGGTGCCGCGCTGACGGATGATGATGTTGCCACCAATCACCAGCTGGCTGCCGAACTTCTTCACGCCAAGGCGCTTGGACTGCGAGTCGCGACCGTTGCGCGACGAACCGCCTGCTTTCTTATGTGCCATTGTCGAAAACTCCTGAGCTTAGGCGGCCGCGACCGACACGATGCGCAGCAGCGTGAGCAGCTGGCGGTGGCCGTTCTTGCGACGATAGTTGTGACGGCGGCGCTTCTTGAAAACGATCACCTTTTCCGACTTCGCCTGAGCGATGATCTCGGCCGAGACCACCACCTTCGAAGCGTCGGCGACAACGCCTTCTTCGCCGGCCAGCAGAACATCACCCAGCGTGATCGTCTCGCCGGCTTCACCAGCCAGCTTTTCGACCGCGATTTTGTCTCCGGCGGCGACCCGATACTGCTTACCGCCCGTGCGCACGATAGCGAACATGATACAAATCCATTCAAAAAATTACGTGGCCGCCCCGGCCGCGTTTCCCGAGACCTGCCGCCAAGCCAAAGGCCGAGCAAGGCGGTTATTCGAGGAGCCGCGAGCGACGCGCCGACCCCCGCCACACACGGCAGGGCTCGGAAAGAAGCTGCGCCGTTAGTGCAAGCGCCCCTGCGTGTCAATGCGTCCCATAACAGAAAGGGCCATTCCCTCCCGGAAACTCTGGCGAATTTCTGCCCTCTGGCGCATGGGCGCAGGCGTGCTATGGCACATCCATGCTTGGCCCTATCGCAAAATTCGCCTCATCGCCATCCCCATCGCGCCGGGCGCGAGGCGACCGATTCGCCCATGCGGCCCGATTCGCGCTTCCTGCCCTGCTGCTTTCCGCCTTGCTGGGCGGATGCGGCACCGCATCCTACCCCTCGCTGGGGCGCCGGGCCGAGGAAAAGCCGGTGGCCGCCCCCACGACCGCTGTGGCCGTTGCCGCGCCCGATGAGGCGCCAAGCGGCCTTGGCGAGCGAATCGATTCGCTGCTGCGCGCCGCGCGTGAGGCCGACGCGGGCTTTTCCAAAGCGCGCACCGCCGCCGACAAGGCGCTCAATGCAGCCGCCAACGCCCACCCCGGTGATGAGGCCTGGCAACAGGCCAATCTCGCCCTGACCGATCTGGAGCGCCAGCGTGGCGCGTTGGGGCTGGTCGAGGGCGATATCGAGGAGCTCTATACCCAAGACCGAGTGGCCCATGGCGCCGAGAATCCAGATGCGCCCCGTGCCGCCGCCCGGATGATCGCGGCGGCAAGGTCGGAAATCCTCGCCCTTGGTGCGGCGCAGGATCGCACCCTTGAGGCCGCGCGCCGTAAATTGCCGCGTTAATCGCTTGTTTGGCCCCACCGGGCCAGATCGGCATAATCCTGCGCGCGCGGCTCGACCCAGGCCCATTGCCCGGCGCGCTTTTCGCGCTTCCAGAACCAGCTCTCGCTTTTAAGATGATCCATCGCGAAATCGGCGGCGGCAAAGGCATCCCGCCTGTGCCGCGAGGCCGCCGCCGCCAGCACGATGGGATCGCCCGGCACCATCTCGCCCACGCGGTGCCAGATCAGCAGGCCGTCGAGCGCCCAGCGGCCAAGCACATCGCCCGCCAGCGCCTCCATACCAGGCAAGGTCAACGGGGCATAATGCTGTAGCTCCAGCGCCTCGACATCATCGCCGCCTCGCACCTGCCCCAGAAAGCTGACCACGCCGCCCGATTGGGGATGGGCGGCGGCAAAATCGCGCATCGCGTCGGCGGCATCAAAGGCCTGCTCGATCAGGCGGACCTCGATCATCCGCCGCTCACCGGGGGCAGGAACGCCAGCTCATCGCCAGCCTTGAGCACCAGCCCCTCGCCCGCCACCAGCGCGCCATTGAGCGCCAGCCTGATGCGCGGCCCGGCCAGAGCCTGCGCCAGCTCAGCCCCCAATTGCGCAACCACCTCGGCCAGAGGCCCCGGCGCAACCTCGCGCTCGGCCCCTCCGGCGAGATCCGCCAGACGCCCCAGAAACACCAGCCGCGCCATCATCACCCCCCCGTCATCGACATATGGCGCGGCAAGGCAGGCTCGGCGCCGGGGCGATTGATCTCGAAGTGGTGGCGCGCGGGCTTGATCCGCATCGCCTCATCCAGCGCGGCTTCCAGCGCGCTTTCCGGTTCCTCGCTGCGCAGCGCGGCACGCAAATCCACCTGCTCGCGCCCGCCAAGGCAGGCGAACAATTGCCCTGTCGCCGTCACCCGCACCCGGTTGCAGCCATCGCAGAAGTTGCTGGTGAGCGGCGTGATCAATCCCAGCCGCCCGCCCGTCTCGGCCACATGCCAGTAGCGCGCCGGACCGCCGCTGCGATGCGCATCCTCGCTCAGGGTAAAGCGCTGCTCCAGCACGCTGCGCACCTGCGTCAGCGGCAGATAGTGATCGTAACGATCCCCCTCCACCTCGCCCAGCGGCATGACCTCGATCAGCGTGATCTCATGCCCTGCGCCATGCGCCCATGCCACCAGATCGGCGATCTCGCCCTCATTCTCGCCCTTCAGCGCGACGGTGTTGATCTTGACCGCCAGCCCGGCCTCACGCGCGGCAGCAATGCCCTCCAGCACCTGCGGCAGTTGATCACGCCGGGCAATGCGCGCGAATTTTTCGCGGTCCAGCGTATCGAGACTGACATTGACGCGTCTGATCCCCGCCTCGCGAAGATCATCGGCAAATTCGGCCAATCGCGTGCCATTAGTGGTGATGGTCAGCTCGTCAAGACCCCCACCGTCGCCTTCGTCTCCAATCTTGCGCCCGATGGCGCGGACCAGCTCGATCATGTCGCGCCGCACCAACGGCTCCCCCCCCGTCAGGCGGATCTTGCGCACGCCGCGCCGGATAAAGCCCAGCGCCAGCTTGTGAAGTTCCTCAAGGCTGAGGACTTCGGATTTGGGCAAAAAGGTCTGCCGCTCGGGCATGCAATAGGTGCAGCGCAGGTCGCACCGGTCGATCACCGAAAGCCGCAGATAGGAAATCCGGCGTTGAAACTGATCGACCAAAGGCTGACGCGGGGGCTGGTTCATGCCTTCAGTCTAACACCGCTCCAGTCGCTTGGCTATCCAGTCGCAGGATTTGCCCGGTAATACCCGGAGAAGCGGCCAAAAATGCGCAGGCCGCCGCGATCCCCGCCGGTTCATCGCACTCCACCAGATTGGCCCGCGCCGGCGCATAGGCGCGCGCCAACCCCTGCACCGCCGCCAGGCGCCAGGCGCGATGCTCATGCCCCGCCAGAGGCATCACCAGCACCAGATCGCCCTCACCCAGCATCGCCTCGGCCTGCGCCATCCACTGCGCATGAAACGCCACCGCCGCGGCCAGAGGCGCCGACGGCAGATCCTCTATGGCCAGAATGCCCATATTACCGCCGCTCGCGCGTCAGCGTCATGCCGATCTTTTCCCCCGCCTCGCTGATGGCCAGCTTGACGATCTTGACCGTCACGGCCTCCACCCGCTCGTCCTGAATAAACAGCGTTTCGGCAATATGATCGGCCACCGCCTCGATCAGCGTGAAATGCACCCCCTCGGGCAGCGCATCACTGGCCGCGAATTTGAGATCCATGTAATTCTTGCTCGCCCCCAGCGGCGTGTCGGGCAAATAGCGGTCATAGGGCTTGAGCTTCACACTCACGCTGATGCGCAAGGGCTGCTTCTGGCCCGTCTCTTCCGAATAGACGCCCGTCAGAACGTCCACTTCAAAATCGGCCACTTCAAGAATCAGGCTGTCCGCCACGTTGGGTGCTTTCACGATGGTTGGGGGTGTTGGCGCGGGCCGATGACAGGTTGCGCGGGGGGAGTCTAGGGGGTTTGAGGGGCAAGGCGTGGGGAGGGAGGCTATAAGGGTGCCTCCGGCGGGCAAAGGGACTCGTCCCTTTGCAATCCCATGAATGGGGTCGTGCTTGAGATTGGGCGATATGGTTTGATAAAGCCTGCGGCGCGGCAAGGTAGTGCTGATCAGCGCCGCAGGCTTTCAAAACTCGAAGGCTTCGCCCATCAACTTTGGCCGATGTCGAACGCAACCAAGACAGTATCGGGATTGCAAAGGGACAAGTCCCTTTGCCCGCCGGAGGCATAACTTCAGCTTTAATCCCTGCGCCAACGCGCAAAGATCGCCGTCGGCAACATCCGCCCCGCTCCATCCTCGCGCACCGCCAGATCGCCATGCTCGACATAGCCCGGCAGCCCGGCGAAGGCTTCGTCCAGCAACCCGGCAATCGCCAGCGAGGACATGCGCACCGCATAGACCGTCAGGAACAGGAAGCGGCTGTTTTCATCCAGCAACTGCCGCGCATCATGGATCAGGCCGGGCAGATGTTCTTCCAGACGCCAGACCTCGCCATCGGGACCGCGTCCGAATTTGGGCGGGTCCATGATGATGCCGTCATAACGCTTGCCCCGACGCACCTCGCGCGCGGTGAACTTGGCCGCGTCGTCTACGATCCAGCGCACCGGGCGGCTTTCCATGCCCGAGAGCGCAGCATTGGCCCTCGCCTGCGCCACCGATTTCTTGCTGGCGTCCACATGGGTGACGGGGCCGTATTGGCTCAATGCCAGCGTGCCGACACCGGTATAGCCGAACAGGTTGAGCGTGGAGGCATCGCGGCGCTCGCCCAATTGCTGCCCCATCCAGCCCCAGACCGGCGCCATATCGGGAAAGAAGCCCAGATGGCGGAACGGCGTGCATTGCGCGGTGAATTTCACATCACCCCAGCCCAGCGGCCAGCCATCGCGCGGCACCTGCTTGGTGTAATTCCAGCGCCCGCCGCCATCCTCATCCGCGCCGGGCACGAATTCGCCATGCGAGGCAATATGGGGCGCATCCCAATCGGCCATGCGCGGCTGCCACAGCGCCTGCGGTTCGGGGCGGATGAAGCGATAGTCGCCATAGCGCTCAAGCTTGCGCCCCGCGCCCGAATCGACCAGCCCGTAATCCGCCCAGCCCTCGCCGGTCAGCAGGACGGGTTGATGGATCAGCTCGGCCATTATGCCTTCGGCGTCGCCCGCTCGGCGACATAGGCGCAGACCGCCTCATAATCGCCGGGCAGTTCGGCATAGCGCTCTTCACGCTCGAACAGATCGCCCACGCGCTCGGGCAGGCCGGGGCGGTGACCGGTGCTGCGCTCGACCGCATCAGGGAACTTGGCGGGATGCGCGGTGGCCAGCGTGACCACCGGGGTGCCCTTGGCGATTCCCGCATTGCGCGCGGCATGGATGCCGATGGCGGTATGCGGGTCGAGCAATTCGCCCGCCGCTTCCCAGCCCCAACGGATCGCCTGCGCCATTTCGTCGGCATCAGCGCGGGCCGAAACGAACAGCGCCGATGCGCCTTCACGCTGCGCATTGGTCAGAGTCATCGCCTTGGTGGCTTCAAACCCGGCCATCTGCTCGGCCAGAGCCGCACCATCGCGGCCGCCCACATCGAACAGCAGGCGTTCGAAATTCGACGACACCTGAATGTCCATGCTGGGCGCAGCCGTCGGCGTCACCGTCCCGGCCGAATAATCACCGGTGGACAACGCGCGGTGCAGAATGTCGTTCACATTGGTCGCAACGATCAGCTTGGCAATCGGCAGGCCCATCTGCGCGGCAACGTAACCGGCGAACACGTCGCCGAAATTGCCGGTGGGGACGCTGAAGGCCACTTCGCGTTCCGGCGCGCCCAGTTGCAGCGCGGCGGCGAAGTAATAGACCACCTGCGCCATCAAACGCGCCCAGTTGATCGAATTCACCGCGCCGATGTTGAACCGATCCGTCACGGCCTTGTCGTTGAAAATGCGCTTCACCATCGCCTGCGCATCGTCAAAGCTGCCGTCGATGGCGATGTTATAGACGTTGGGGGCCAAAACGGTCGTCATCTGGCGGCGCTGAACGTCGCTGACGCGGCCCTTGGGGTGCAGCATGAAAATATCGACCTTGGCGCGGCCCGCCACGGCGTCAATCGCCGCGCTGCCGGTGTCGCCGCTGGTCGCGCCAACGATGGTCAGGTTCTGCGGGCTGCGGCCGAGGAATTCCTCGAACAAGAGGCCCAGCAATTGCAGCGCGACGTCCTTGAACGCCAGCGTCGGGCCGTGGAACAGCTCCAGCAACCACTGCTGCTCGTCCAACTGCTTCAAAGGCGTGACGGCGGCGTGCGAAAACCGGCCATAGGCCGCCGTGGTCAGCTCCAGCAGGCGCTCATAGCTCAGGCTCTCGCCCACGAAAGGCGCCATCACCTTGGCCGCCAGTTCCGCATAGGGCAGGCCCGCCAGCGCGGCGATCTCGTCCTTGGAAAAACGCGGCCATTCGCGCGGCACATAAAGCCCGCCGTCGCTGGCCAGACCCGCCAGAGTCGCGCCTTCAAAATCAAGAACCGGTGCGTTGCCGCGCGTGGAGATATATTCCATGGGATTCCCTGTTCGTTTGGGCCGCCCGTTAGCGGGCGCGGCGCGCAGGGGCAAGGGTTTTGCGGGATTCAGGGGTTTTTATGCCTTGGGGCGCTGGTCAGGGGATGCCTCCGGCGGGCAAAGGGTCTCGACCCTTTGCGATCCCATTATGGGAGTGAGTTTGGTTGGCCACGGGGACTTATGCGGCCGGGTTGTAAGGCCTGCGGCGCGGCGACCTCGCGCTGATTGGCGCCGCAGGCTTTATATTTCTAACGGTGCGCCCCACACCCATCGGCCAAACCCATGACGCAACGCAGACAGTAACGGGAGCGCGAGGGTCTAGACCCTCGCATCAATCCTTTTCATCTTCCCCCAAAACCCTCTTCCTCACCGCCACCACATAAATCACCAAAGCGGTCAGCGCGAACAGGAACCACTGCACCGCATAGGACAGATGGTTATTGGGCAGATCACGCGGATCAGGCCGTGCATTCTCCGCCAGCCCCGCCAGCGCCGGATCGGCCACGACATGATGGGCAAATTCGCCCCCCGGCACGACCGTCCCGCGCACCTGCCCGCCGCTCCATACCACCGGGTCAGGCTTATTGCTCCACCCCAGCACGACATCGGCCAACACCCCTTTGGGCGCCTCGGTCGGGCGGAACCCCTGCGTATCAACCGGCGCGGTCAGGCAGCGCGCGATATGCGCCCAGCCCGCCTGACCCGCCGCATTGCGCCCCGATTGGGCCGAGATCTGCAACACCTGCTGGCACCAGAACTGGGTGCGGTGGAAATCGCGCGCATCCGATGCTTTATACCGCCACACCTCGCCGATCGAAACTGGGCTGCGGTCGCTCTGCGCTGCGGAAAAGCGCGCAATCTTGGCCTCTTTCTGCGCCAGTCGGTCCAACTGCCAGAAGCCGAGGTGGACCATATAGCCCGCCGCCGCCAGGACCAGCAGCGTGGGAATCACGGGCAACTTGCGCCAGTTCATCGCGAATCGACATCCTTTGCGCCCGCTTCGGCGGCGCGGCGCTGAAATTCGGCGGCCATCAGCGCGGCCTTGGACACGCGCAGCCCATAGAGCGTTGGCAACACCACCAGCGGCACCAGCACCGCCACATAGACCCACACCGGCGGATCCACATCGAGCGCCAGCCATGCCGCCACCCCCGCCGCCAGCGCGCCAACCCCAAAGGTCAGAAACGCCGCCGGCCCATCGCCGACATTGAACGCGCCGAAATCCAGCCCGCATTTTTCACAGCGCGGCGCGAAGTGGGCAACCCCGGCAAACAGTCCCTTGGCTCCGCAGCGCGGACACAAACCAAACAGGGCAGCCGAGACGATCCCCGGCTGCCCCATGGTTGGTGAAGAATGCGGCGTATGATCAGTCAACCGCAAAGCCCCAGTTGCCCCAGATGTAGATGCACACGAAGAGGAACAGCCACACCACGTCAACGAAGTGCCAATACCAGGCGGCGGCTTCAAAGCCGAAATGCTGGCGCGGAGTAAAATCGCCGCGATAGGTGCGCGCAAGGCAGACCGCGAGGAAGATCGTGCCGACGATCACATGGAAGCCGTGGAAGCCGGTCGCCATGTAGAAGGCCGAACCATAGGTGTTCTTGCCAAAGGCGAAGGGCGCATGGGCATATTCGAACGCCTGAAGGCTACTGAACAACAAGCCGAGAATGATGGTCAACCACAGGCCCTTCTTCAGCCCGTCGCGATTGCCATGGATCAGGCTGTGATGCGCCCAGGTCACCGTGGTGCCCGAGAGCAGCAGGATCATGGTATTGAGCAGCGGCAGGTCGAAAGCATCGAGAACCGCTTCCAATTCCTTGGGCGGCCATTGTCCGCCGATGGCCTTCGACAGGGTCGAGGGGAACAGCGAGAAATCGAAGAAGGCCCAGAACCAGCCGACGAAGAACATGACTTCCGAAGCGATGAACAGGATCATGCCATAGCGCTGATGCAGCTGCACCACCGGCGTATGGTCGCCCGCATGGGCCTCGTTCACGATCTTGTTGAACCAGGTGAACATGGCCGCCAGCAACAGCGCCAACCCCGCCCAAGGCACAATATGGCCCAGCGCCCCGAACGTATCGGGGTGCATCATGAACACCATGCCGGTGGTAAAGGTGAAAGCCCCGAGCGTGGTGGTCAAGGGCACCAGATCGGGCGGCAGGATATGGTAGTCATGTGTCTTGCCAGAGGCCATCGCATTCATCCCCTTTTTGCCATAGGTGCGGGCCTGCTCCGGCCTCTATCCCCCCGGCATTTGTTGTGTTCAAACCTATCTTTCCTGCGGCCCCCGGTCCAGCATGATTTGCAGGGCCAAAGCGCCGATTTTTCCGATTGTTGCCCGCCCCGGATTTATGCCCCCGGTACGCGGTGGAATGTATAGCTCAAGGTGATCTGCTCAAGATGCCGCAGGTCTTTGTCCTCCAGGATCTTGGGATCGACGTAATAGCTGACCGGCATGGCCACGCTTTGCCCCGGTTGCAACGTCTGCTGGGTAAAGCAGAAGCAGGCCACCTTGGTAAAATAGCGCGCCGCCTCGTCGGGTGAGACGTTGAAGCTGGCCGCCCCGGTGATCGGCTTGTCCGAATTGTTATGCGCCTCGAAAACCGCCAGCGTGCGCGCGCCGATGGCGACCGTCTGCGTGGTCTGGCGCGGGCGGAATTGCCATGGCATGCCGGGATCGACATTGCCGTCAAAGCGTACCGACATCGTGCGCCCCGCCGCAATCTTTACCCCTGCCGCCTGCGCCTCGCTGGCCCGCTGGGGCGTGCCGCCAAAGCCGGTGGCCTGACAGAATATGCGATAAAGCGGCACCGAGGCATAACCCAGACCCGCCATTCCCAGCGCCACGCCCGCCGCGATCATCGCCACGCGGCGGTTGCGGTTTTGCGGCGCGGGCGGGGTCAGGCTGACCATCGGATCAATGCCCCATCTTGGCGATGGTGATGGCAAAGAACAGCACCACCAGCCCCAACAGCACCAGCCCCAGCGCCTTGTTGCGCCCGGCGATGATGCGCTTGCGCTGATCCATGTCGATCGGTTCGCTCACAAATATCCTCCGATGATCGGCGCCCAGCGATCCGCAACCAGCGCGGCAAACAGGGCGAACAGATAAAGCACCGAGAAAGCAAAGAGCTGCTTTTCCGGCTTCATGGTGTCATCCTCATCGCGCCGGTTGCGGAAACCCACCCGGATCGCCAGCAACAGGAACAGCGTGGAAAGCACACCCGCCGACACGCCGTAAATCCACCCCGGCCCGCCATCATCCTTGGGCAGAAACACCGGCAGCAGCGTGAGCGGCAGCAGCAACACCGAATAGGCGAAGATCTGGCGCCTTGTCGATTTCTCCCCCGCCACCACCGGCATCATCGGAATGCCGACCTTGGCGTAATCGGTCTTCACAAACAGCGCCAGCGCCCAGAAGTGCGGTGGCGTCCACATGAAGATGATGAGGAACAGCAGCACCGGCATCCATGTGATATGGCCCGTCACCGCCACCCAGCCGATCATCGGCGGAAAAGCCCCCGCCCCGCCGCCGATAACAATATTCTGCGGCGTGCGAGGCTTCAGCCAGACCGTATAGACCAGCGCATAATAGACAATCGACACCGCGAGAATGACCGCGCAGATCCAGCCCGCCGCCAGCCCCATGGTCAGCACCGACAGGCCCGAGAGCGCCATGCCGAAATCGCGCGCCGATTCGCGGTCCATCCGCCCGGCGGGCAAAGGCCGCTTGGCGGTGCGCTTCATGCCCGCATCAATGTCGGCCTCCCACCACTGGTTGAGTGCGGCGGCCCCGCCGGCACCCACCGCGATGCACAAAATCGTGGCAAATCCGATGACCGGATTGATATGCCCCGGCGCCGCCAGCAACCCGCAAAGGCCGGTAAAGATCACCAGCGTCATCACGCGCGGTTTGGTCAGGGCAAAGAAATCGCGCCAGTCGGCAGGCTGACGGACGGCCGGTTTGGCGCCGGTTTTGACAGGGGGGATGCTCATGGGCATTCCCCCTTGCGCCATTGCGCCGCGATGTAAAGGGAGCACGCGAGACATAGCTGTCCCTTCGAGTGACAGATGCGGCCGGATTACGGGCGCCCGGAGCGGGTCCGGGCGCCGCAACCATCCTTAATGGTGATCCTCGTCCTTGATCACCGGCAGGGTTTCAAACTGGTGGAACGGCGGCGGGCTGGACAGCGTCCATTCCAGCGTCGTGGCGCCCTCGCCCCAGTAATTGCCCTCGGCCTTTTTGCCCATGGTGAAGGCATAGATGATGTTGAGCAGCCAGATGCCGATCGACACCGCCATCACCATATAGCCGATCGTGGCGATATGATTCCAATAGGCATAGGCGGGCGTGAAGTCCGGATAGCGGCGCGGCATGCCCTGCATCCCCAGAAAATGCATGGGGAAGAAGATCATGTTCACGCCGACAAAGAACACCGCGAAATGCAGATAGGACAGCAGTTCGGAGTGCCAGCGCCCGCTCATCTTGGGGAACCAGTAATAGAAACCGGCGAACAGCGAGGTAACGGCGCCGAGCGAGAGCACATAGTGGAAATGGCCCACCACGTAATAGGTGTCCTGAAGATTGTCGTCCAAGCCGCCATTGGCCAGTTCAACGCCCGTAACGCCGCCCACGGTGAACAGGAAGATGAAGCCGATGGCCCAGACCATGGGCGAGGCAAAGCGGATCGAACCGCCCCACATCGTCGCGATCCACGAGAAGATCTTGATGCCGGTGGGCACCGCGATGACCATCGTGGCGGTGGTGAAATACATCTTCACGTCTTCGGACAGGCCGGTGGTGTACATGTGGTGCGCCCACACGACAAAGCCCACCACGCCGATCGCCACCATCGCATAGGCCATGCCCAGATAGCCGAACACCGGCTTGCGGCTGAAGGTGCTGACGATCTGGCTGATGATGCCGAAACCGGGCAGGATCATGATGTAGACTTCGGGGTGGCCGAAGAACCAGAACAGATGCTGGAACAGCACCGGATCGCCGCCGCCCGCCGCATCAAAGAAGGTGGTGTGGAAATTGCGGTCGGTCAGCAGCATCGTGATGGCCGCGGCCAGCACCGGCAGCGCGAGCAGCAGCAGGAATGCGGTAACCAGCACCGACCACACGAACAGCGGCATCTTGTGCAGGGTCATGCCCGGCGCGCGCATGTTGAAGATGGTGGTGATGAAATTGATCGCGCCCATGATCGAACCGGCACCGGCAAGGTGCAGCGAGAAAATCGCGAAATCCACCGCAGGCCCCTGCGACCCCGAGGTCGAGAGCGGCGCATAGGCCGTCCAGCCGATGCCCGCACCCTGACCCGTGCCGCCCGGCACAAAGGCCGAGCACAGCAGCGAGGCAAAACCCGCCACCGTCAGCCAGAACGAGATGTTGTTCATGCGCGGAAAGGCCATGTCCGGCGCGCCGATCATGATCGGCACGAACCAGTTGCCAAAGCCGCCGATGATCGCGGGCATGACCATGAAGAACACCATGATCAGGCCATGCGCCGTGATCAGCACGTTCCACAGGTGAAGCTGCTGGTCAAAGCTGGGGTTTTTCGTGCCCAGCAGATCGGCGAAAAAGCCCAGATACTGAATGCCCGGCTGCGCCAGTTCGGCGCGCATGATGCCCGAGATCGCGCCGCCGATGATCCCCGCCGTGATGGCAAAGATCAGATAGAGCGTGCCGATATCCTTGTGGTTGGTCGACATGAACCAGCGGGCGAAAAAGCTCGGCTTGTGGTCATGGTCGTGATGGTCATGCACATGCCCATCGGAATGGGCCTGAAAGTCATCTGCGATGGTAGCCATTGTTCTTGAACCCTCGCGTAAAAGTTATTCGCCGGACGAGGCGGCGGCGGCCACCTCACTGCCCGAAGCGGCTTCGGCGGCGGCAGCGGCCGTGGGGGCCGCAGCGGGAGCCTCGGGCGCGCCGTCGATCTTGGCGCCCGCATGCGTCAGAACCCAGGCATTATACTGGGGACGCGGCAGCGCCTCGACCACGATTGGCATATAGCCATGGCGCGCGCCGCAAAGCTCGCTGCACTGGCCATAATAAACGCCCGGCTCCTTGACGAACAACACCTTCTCGTTGATCCGCCCCGGCACCGCGTCCAGCTTGAACCACAGCGAGGGGACCGCAAACGAGTGGATCACATCCGCGCCCGTGGTCTGCAGGCGAATCGGCTCGCCCACCGGCACCACCATGCGGTTGTCGGCGGCCAGCTGCGGCGGCTCGCCGCGCTTCACCGCTTCTTCGTGGCTCAGCATGTTGCTGGTGACTTCAAACTCGCCATTGTCGGGATAGGCATAGGTCCAGTACCACTGGTTGCCGATCGCCTTGATGGTCAGCGCCTCCTTGGGCGCGGTCTTGAACTGATGGGCCAGCAGCTTCATCGAGGGCACGAAGACCACCAGCAGGATCAGCACCGGAATGCCGGTCCACACCACTTCGAGCAGCGTGTTGTGGCTGGTCTTGCTGGGCACCGGATTGGCGCGGGCATTGTACCGCACCATCACCCAGACCAGCAGCGCCAGCACGAACAGCGTGGTCGCGATCAGCACGGTCATCACGATATTGTCGTGCATCCACAAGGCCTCAAGCCCGGTGGGGGAATATTGGGTCTGGAAAGTCAGCCCGCCGTCAACCGGCATGCCCTTGCCGGGCGTAGGCTTCATCGGCGTATAGCCGCCCGGCGCCACGGCCAGGCGATCCGCAGCAGCATGCGCCGCCCCGGCCGCGATCAGCGCGACCCCAGGCAACGTTTTAAACGCAAGACGCAACATTCGGCGCCCGAAGGCCCCGGATACTTCTCCCAAAATCATGGCCTACGTTCTTTCTACTTCGCCGCTCGGAAGAAAAGCCCCCTCCTCGTCCGGCGTCCCACAGGCATGGGGACTTTTTGTCCCTTAGGAACAGGGTGTACCAGCGCTTGCCCCAGCCCACAAGCGCCTCTAGGGGTAATTTTGAAGCAGGGCGCGCGCTGCTCCTGCGGGAATCGCACAAGTTTTTTGGACGAAGGCAAGACAAAGCATGACCGAAGAAGAGGTGCTGGCCGAATTCCGCGCCAGCCATGCCCTGCTCGAAGGGCATTTCCTGCTCTCCTCTGGCCGCCACAGCGCGCATTATCTGCAATGCGCCCGCGTGCTGATGAACCCGGAACGGGCCAGCCGTCTGGCCATTGCCATCGCGCAGAAATTGCCGCGCGATTTGCGCAAGGAAATCCAGAAAGTCATCAGCCCCGCCATGGGCGGCTTGATCATCGGCCATGAAATGGGCCGCGCGCTGGGCGTGGACGCGATGTTTGTCGAACGCCCCACCGGCACGTTCGAGCTGCGCCGCGGCTTTTCCATTGAACCAGGCGACAAGGTGCTGATGGTCGAGGACGTGGTGACGACCGGCCTGTCGAGCCGCGAGGCCATCAAGGCCATCGAGGATGCGGGCGGCAAGGTGATCGCGGCGGCGGCCCTGATCGACCGCAGCGCGGGCAAGGTGGATCTGGGCGTGCCCTTCTATCCGCTCATCGCGCTGAATTTCCCGACCTATGCGCCGGACGAAGTGCCCGCCGCTCTGGCCGCCACGCCTGCGGTCAAGCCCGGCAGCCGGGCCAAGCCGTGATGAACGCGCTGTCCCCTGCGCGCCTGCGCCTTGGTGTGAACATCGACCATGTGGCCACGATCCGCAACGCACGGGGCGGCGCCCATCCTGATCCTGTGCGCGCCGCGCAAATCGTGGCGGCCGTGGGCGGCGACGGCATCACCGCGCATCTGCGCGAGGATCGCCGCCATATCCGCGACGAGGATCTCGCCCGCATTCAGGCCTCGACCAATCTGCCGCTGAACCTGGAAATGGCGGCCACGGATGAGATGCTGGAGATCGCGCTGCGCCACAAACCGCACGCCGCCTGCATCGTGCCCGAGCGGCGCGAGGAGCGCACGACCGAGGGCGGATTGGACGCGGCGGGACAGCACAACCGCCTCGCCCCCATCGTTCAGCGTTTGCGCGATGCGGGCATCCGCGTCTCGCTTTTCATCGCGCCCGAAGTGCGTCAGTTGGACGCGGCCATCCGCCTTGGGGCGCCGGTGGTGGAATTTCACACGGGCGAATATGCCCATGCCGAGGGCGACCAGCGCGAAGTTGAACTCAAGCGCCTTGCCGATATGGCGGCCTTGGCCGCGCGCAACGGGATCGAGCCCCACGCGGGCCACGGCCTGACCTATGACAATGTCCAGCCGGTTGCCGCCATTCCCCAGATCGCCGAACTCAACATCGGCCATTATCTGATCGGCGAGGCGGTGTTCGTGGGCCTTGAAAATGCGGTGCGCCGGATGCGCGAACTGATGGACGCGGCGCGGAGCTAGGTCTGTGATCCTCGGCCTTGGCACAGATCTGGTGAATATCGACCGTATCGAGGCCGCGCTCGAACGCCATGGCGGGCGCTTTCTGGCGCGCAGCTTTACGCCTGCCGAAATCGCTCTGGCCGATTCGCGCCCCGCGATGCGCGCCGCCACGCTGGCCAAGCGCTGGGCCGCCAAGGAGGCTTGCGCCAAAGCCTTGGGTACCGGCATCGGGCGCGGCTTTGGCCTGATCGACATCGAGGTGTTGCGCGATGATCTGGGCGCGCCTTCGCTGCGACTGCATGGCGGGGCGGCGCAGCGTTTGGCGCAGATCACCCCGCCGGGCCACACATCCCGCCTCCACCTTTCGCTCACCGATGATTTGCCATGGGCCAGCGCCACGGTCATCATCGAAAGCCTGCCACTTTGAAAGACGATTCCCCGATGTCCGCCTCCAGCGATACCAAGACCAATGACGCCGCCAAGCAGCCCATCAACTGGTGGGCCGAGGTGCGCGGGCTGGGTGGGATGTTGCTGGCGGTGCTGGCGTTTCATTCGTTTATTGCCAAGCCTTTCTACATTCCCTCGGCCTCGATGCTGCCGGGCCTGTGGGTGGGCGATCATCTGGTGGTGTCGAAATATCCCTATGGCTGGAACTGGGCCTCGCCCAGCTTTCACATCCTGCCGCGCGGCTCCTGGCGCATCTGGCCCGGCACGCCCGAATATGGCGATGTGGTGATCGTGGTCCCGCGCGACCGGCCGGGCGATGATTATATCAAGCGCGTCGTGGCCCGCCCCGGCGACCGCATCGCGCTGCGCCATGGCCAGATCATCCTCAATGGCCGCCCGGTGCCTCAAGCGGTTGAGCCGCCCGCCGAAATCCCGCTCGATGCGATCCGGGGCGATGAAGATCCCTACCCCTGCGAAGGCCCCGGCTTCATTGGCCTCAAGGAACGCAAGCCCTCGGGTCAGGAAGTCTGCTCGATCCCGGCATGGCGCGAAACCTTGCCCAATGGCGCGACCTATACGATCCTTGATCATATGGAGCAGCCCTTTGACGACATGGACGAGATTCGCGTGCCCGAAGGCCACGTCTTTGTCATGGGCGACAATCGCGACCATTCCGCCGACAGCCGCGTGCCGCTGGAGGAGCGCGGCCTTGGCGGGCCGGTGCCTTTGTCGGACGTGGGCGGGCGCGCCGAATTCATCACCCATTCGTTTAACGGCACGGCGGGCTGGAACCCGCTGAGCTGGTTCAACGGCCTTCGTTCGGGCCGGGCGGGCACCTCGCTGCGCCCGCCTCTGACCGCCAAGCCCAAGTAAGATGGCCCAACCGCCCCGCAAAACCCCCACCCCTCGCCAGCGCCGCGCCGGCCCGACCGACATTCGCGACCCGATGGTGCGCAATGAGGCGAAGAAGGCGCTGGTCTGGCTGGGCGTTGCCGGGCTGATGGTGCTGGCCGTGGTGCTGGCCCAGCCGCTGATGGTGGTGTTCGGCGGCATGGTGTTTGGCGCGCTGCTGGATGGCGGGGCGCGGCTGCTGGGCCGGGTGCTGCCGATCCCGCGCATTTGGCGGGTGGCCATCGTGCTGGCCGCGGCGGTGGGCTTTGCCATCTGGTTTGCCACCTATGCCGGGTCGCAAATCACGCTTCAGGCCGCCGCCTTGCCCGAAATCCTGATGGCGCAGGCGCAAAAGGGCCTGCATTGGGCCGAGCGCCACCGGCTGATCACGCTTAACCGCAGCACGATCCAGACCTTTACCGAACAGGCCATCGCGGGCGCCGCCCAATTGCCCAGCGTGCTGGGCGGGCTGTTTGGCGGCATGGCCACGCTTTTCCTGATCCTCGTGCTGGGCATCTATTTCGCCATCGATCCCCAGCCCTATCAGCGCGGCCTGGCATGGATGCTGCCGCGCGAAAGCCGCCCGTTTTTCGAACAGATGTTCACCCAGATGGGGCATACGATGCGCCGCCTGCTGTTCGGGCGGCTGGTGGGCATGGTGATCGAGGGTTTGACGATCGGCCTGGCGCTTTCGGCCTATGGCGTGCCGATGGCGACGCTATTGGGGCTGATTACCGGGGTCTTGGCGTTTCTGCCCAACATCGGTGCGCCGGTGTCGGGCCTGCTGATGGTGATGGTGGGCTTTTCGGGCGGCACGTCGATGGGGCTTTACTGCATCGGCGTCTATATCGTGGTTCAGGGGATCGACGGCAATATTGTCGTGCCCATGGTGGCCAAGAAAACCGCCGATCTGGCCCCGGCGCTGGTGCTGGCTATGCAGTTGATGATGGGGGCGCTGTTCGGCATTCTGGGCCTTGCGCTGGCCGATCCGATGCTGGCCATGCTCAAGGTGCTGCTGGAAAAGCTGGCGGCGCGGGGCGCGATGGCGCATGATGGAGCCGAAGTGACAGAGCAGGTATAGATCCCCCTTGGCGCGAAAGTTTCTTTATGGCGTTGCAATTCTGGTGGTGCTTGTGATCGGTGCGCTGGGTGCTTTGCGCTATTGGGCCAAGGAGTTGACGCAATTCACATTCGTCCCGGTCGTGCCGTTTTCCGCCCCGCCGCCGGTGGCGCAGGGGGCCTATGCCGATCCGGCCATGTGGTATTCGCGCGGCGCGGGCGTTCCGGGTGATCCCTCGCGCTGGCGCCCCAACGGCGGGCCGGTGGGCGAGGCAACGCTGCCCGTTGCGGTGTTTTTCATCCATCCCACCAGCCATTTCGACCGGCTGCACTGGAATTCGGCCATTGATGAAACGCTGATCACCGGGCGGACCGAGATCCTTCTGCGCGGTCTGGCCACGCCTTTCAGCGCGGCGGCCGAGGTCTGGGCACCGCGCTATCGACAGGCCACCCTGGGCGCTTTCCTGACCGACCGGCCCTCGGGGCGCAGGGCGCTGGATGTGGCCTATGGCGATGTGCTGGCCGCGTTTGATGTGTTTATTGCCACGGTCGATCCGCGTCTGCCCATCGTGATCGCCGGGCACAGCCAGGGCGCGTTTCACCTGATGCATCTGATGCGGGACCGGGTGGCGGGCAAGCCGCTGGCCGGGCGGGTCGCGGCGGCCTATGCGGTGGGCTGGCCGGTCAGCCTGGACCATGACCTGCCCGCGATGGGCCTGCCCGCTTGCGAGCGGCCCGATCAGGCGGGATGTATCATCTCATGGCAAAGCTTTGCCGAACCTGCCGAAACCGACATGGTGCGTGAAGCCTATGCCCGTTTTCCCGGCCTTGATGGCGCGCCGCGCGGCAACAGCCCGTTTCTCTGCGTCAACCCGATCACCGGCCGCCCCGGCGATGCCGCCCCGGCGGTGGACAATCCCGGCACGCTGGTACCCGATGCGGCGCTGAGCGGGGCCAGTCTGGTGCCGGGCCTTGTGCCCGCGCGCTGCGCACCGGACGGGTTCCTGATGATCGGCCCAGCGCCCCAGCTTGGCCCCTTTGTGGCGCCGGGCAACAATTACCACGTCTATGATATCCCCCTGTTCTGGAGCGCTCTGCGCGCGGATGTGGCGCGGCGGGTCAAAGCATGGCATGGCGCGCCTCCCGCAAAGGACGCCGGCAAGGCGCCCGCAACGCAAACCGAGAAAACCGCAGGCTGGTGGCGCCAATGGCTGAACTGATTACCCTTTCCGCGCTGGATATGCGCGATGCGCTGCCCGATGGCGGAGGCCTGATCGGCCTCGACCTTGGCACACAGACCATCGGCACGGCTTTTGCCGACCCGGAATGGCGCATCGCCTCGCCCGGCAAAACCATCGCACGCGGCAAATTCAGCGTGGACAAACTGGCCATCGCCGCGCTGATCGAGGAGCGCGGCATCAAGGGCATCATCATCGGCCTGCCGCTGAACATGGACGGAACATCCGGCCCGCGCGCGCAATCGTCCCGCGCCTATGCCAAGAACCTGGCTGTGCTGGGCCTGCCGATCCTGCTGTGGGACGAACGCTGGTCCACCACCAGCGCCGAGCGAGGGTTGATCGAGCAGGACATGAGCCGGGCCAAGCGCAAGACCCGTATCGACAGCGCAGCGGCGGCGGTGATTCTGCAAGCCGCCTGCGATGCGATGGCGGGCGGGATGCGGTGGTAGATTTCATCGGCGACATCATCGGTGATTTTGTCGCAGAACTGATCGGTTGGCTTTTCAGGAAATTGCCTAAACTTGTTCGTTTTGGTTGCCTGACCGTTATTGGCTTGATGATCGCCGGACTGCTTGTTTGGGTTTTTGCATTAAAGTGAAGATGGAAATGCGAGGGTCTAGACCCTCGCGCTCCCTTTACTGTCTGCGTTGCGCTATGGGTTCGGCCATTGGGTGTCGGACGCAGCGGTAGAAATGACAGAACCTGCGGTGCCTGATGAATAGCGCCGCAGGCTTTCAAATATCGCCCGGCACACTCCCTTGGCAAACCAACCCCATTAACGGGATTGCAAAGGGACAAGTCCCTTTGCCCGCCGGAGGCAAAATCACCTATCCCCCATTCCTCACCACAACCCAAACCCCACCGGGCGCCTCAAACCCCTGCCCCCGCGCGATGCGCACGCGGACCGCATCCGCCCGCGCGCGCGCCAATACAGCGTCCGGCACGCCATCCTCGACCGCAATGCCATCGGCCCCGCCCAGCCATCGGGCCTGACGAATCGTGAGGTCATCGGGATCGAGCGAGGTCAGCACGATTTCGGCCAGTGCTTTGTCAGGCAGGGTCGCGCCCGCCAGAAAGGCATCCACTCGCCCCGCGCTGCCATCGTCGAGCGGGTCGAGCATTCCCCCCTGCCCCAGCGCCACGTCGAGGGCGCGGCGGCGATCCGCCGCATCGGGAAATTGGCGCCGCAGGATCGTCCGCGCCGCGCCCAGCGCCTGCGCCAGCGCGCCCAACCCCTCGGGCAACAGCGCCTCCAGCCGCAACCGCAACTGCTTGGCCAGCCCCGCCGAGACGCCGCCCGTGCCCACCGCGATCAGCACCGGCGAGCGATCAAGGATCGAAGGCGTGGTGAAATCGCAAAGGTCGGGCTGGTCGACGACATTGACCAGCAGGCCCGCACCGCGCAGCCGCAACGCATCGGCAGCCGCAGCCTCGCGGTCCTCATAGGCCACAAAGGCCAGACGCGCACAGCGGTCGATCCCCTCCTGCATATCGTCAAACACATCGCCGCCCGCGCGTTCGACAAGACGGCGTTTGGCATCGGCCGCATCGCCTGTGCCCAGAACGATGACAGGTTGGCCCTTGATGCGGTGAAAGAGGGGGAGTGTGTCGATCATGGCGGGGGTTATAGAAGGAAGAAGGATTTATGCGAGGGGCGGACCCGACGTTTAAAACGATAAAACCTGCGGCGCCCTTTACTCAGCGCCGCAGGCTTCAAACCAACCCCATGAACGGGATTGCAAAGGGCCCCCGCCCTTTGCCCGCCGGAGGCAAAACCCCCGTTAATCCATCAACCAATCCGGCACCTGCTCCGCCGCCAGAATGGCCGCCGGGTCGATGCGGTTGGCGACAATCGCCCACTGATCGCCGTTCACCATCACCTCGGGCACCAGCGCGCGGCTGTTATAGGTGTTGGCCATGGTGGCGCCATAGGCCCCGGCGGTGCGGAACACGGCAAGATCGCCCGCCTTCACCACGTCGATTTCGCGGCCCATGGCGAAAGTGTCGCTGGATTCGCAGATCGGGCCGACGATATTGGCGGTGAACGTCTCGCCATTGGGTTCAACGGCCAGAAAATCGTGCCACGAGCCATAAAGCGCAGGGCGGGCAAGGTCGTTCATCGCCGCATCGACGATGACGAAAGGCGTGGTCACGCCTTCCTTGACGCGCACGACTTCGGTCACCAGCACGCCCGAATTGCCCGCGATCACGCGGCCCGGTTCAAACATCAGCGTGACGCCCCAATCGGCGGTGACGCGCGCCACCATGGCGGCATATTCGGCAGGCGTCGGAAATACTTCATCGGCCTTGTAAGGCACGCCGATGCCGCCGCCCAGATCCATATGGGTGATGCTCAGGCCCTGCGCGCGGATGGCGCGCATCAGTTCACCCATCTTGGTAAAGGCGGCCTCGAGCGGGTCGAGCTTCGACAACTGGCTGCCGATATGGACGGCAAGGCCGCGCATTTCGATGCCGGGCAGCACCGAGAGACGCGCATAAATCCCGGCGGCCCGGTCATAGGCCACGCCGAACTTGTTTTCCGCCATGCCGGTGGAAATCTTGGCATGGGTGCCCGCGTCCACATCCGGGTTCACCCGGAGCGCGGCATGGGCCACCAGCCCCATCGAAGCGGCGATCGCGGCCAGTTCGACGCCTTCCTCCTCGCTCTCGATGTTGAACTGGCCGATGCCCGCCTTGAGCGCGCGGGTCAGTTCATCGGCGGTCTTGCCAACGCCCGAAAACACCACGCCATGGGCTGGAATCCCGGCGGCCAGCGCGCGGTCCATTTCGCCCGCCGAAACCACGTCGGCGCCGTAACCTTCGCGCGCCAGCAGCTTCAACACCGCCAGATTGGGGTTCGACTTCACCGCAAAGGCGATATGCGTCGAGGGCAGGATCGACAAGGCATCGCGGAACACGCGCGCGTGGCGGGTCAGCGTGGCGGCAGAATAGATATAGACCGGCGTGCCCACGGCGCGGGCAATGGCGGGAATGGCGGTGTCTTCGGCATGAAGAACGCCGTCAACGTAATGAAAATGGTCCATGTTTCTTTAAATCCTGCGTGGGGGTCTGCGCCCCCCCGGCTCAATTGGAAGGAGGCAGATCGAAGGCATCGTCCGTGCGCGGTTCAGAGCGCGTGTGCAGCTCCACATTGCGGCTGGGACGGGCCTGCTGCGATTGGCTGAGCAATTCAGTCGCGCTTGGCCGGTCCTTGCGGCCAATGGGCGAAGGGGGCAATTGATGCCCCGGCGCGGGTTTAAGTTCGCCCTGCGTGCCGCAGCCCGCCAGCGCAAGGAGCGCAACCATCGGGAAAAATACAGCACGCATAAGGGCGTTACTCCATACCAAGCGCGACGCGAGCCTGCGCCACACGTTGTTCTACCTGAGACGGGGCGGTGCCGCCATGGCTGGCGCGCGATGCCACCGAGGCCTCGACCGAAAGCGCGGGGTAAACCGCAAGGGTGATACGCGGATCAATCGCCTGCAATTCATCAAGGCTGAGCTGATCGAGCGCGATGCCCTTGCTCTCTGCCAGCTTGACCGCGGCGCCGGTGATGTGATGGGCCTCGCGGAAGGGAATGTTGGCCTGGCGCACCAGCCAGTCGGCAAGGTCGGTCGCCGTGGCATAGCCCAGCTCGGCGGCCTGACGCATACGGTCGGTGCGGAAGGTGGTGCTTTCCACCATCCCCGTCATCGCGGCAAGGCACAGCGTCAGCAGGCCGGCGGCCTCGAACACGGGCGGCTTGTCGTCCTGCATGTCCTTGGAATAGGCCAGCGGCAGGCCCTTCATCGTGATCATCAGGCTGGTGAGCGAACCGATGATGCGCCCGGCATGGCCGCGCACCAGTTCGGCGGCATCGGGGTTCTTCTTTTGCGGCATGATGGAGCTGCCGGTCGAAAGCGAATCGGGCAGGCGGACAAAGCCGAAGGGCTGCGAGGCCCAGATGATGAATTCCTCGGCCAGACGCGAGAGGTGGAGCGAGCATTGCGCCGCCGCCATCAGGTAATCCAGCGCGAAGTCGCGGTCGGAAACCGAATCGAGGCTGTTGTCAGTGGGGCGGTCAAAATCGAGCGCAGAGGCCGTGGCGAAGCGGTCGATGGGGAACCCGGTCCCGGCCAGCGCCGCGCTGCCCAGAGGCGACTGGTTCATGCGCGCGCGCGCATCGGCAAAGCGCGAGACGTCGCGCGCCGCCATTTCGTAATAGGCCATCAGGTGATGGCCCAGCGTCACCGGCTGGGCAGTCTGCAGATGGGTGAAGCCGGGCATGATCGAATTCACATGCTCGCCCGCACGCGCCACCAGCGCCTTTTGCAGGGCGTTAAGGCCAGCCAGCGCCTCGTCCACCGCATCGCGGACCCAGAGGCGGAAATCGGTGGCCACCTGATCGTTGCGGCTGCGCGCCGTGTGCAGGCGCCCCGCCACCGGGCCGACCAGTTCGGCAAGGCGGCTCTCGGTGGTCATGTGAATGTCTTCAAGGTCCCAGTTTTCGGGGACGCCGCTGACTTCATATTCGCCCGCGACCGTGTCCAGACCGGCGCTGATCGTGGCGGCGTCATCGGCGCTGACGATGCCCTGCGCGCCCAGCATGGCAACATGGGCCTTGGAGGCACGGATGTCCTGGCGCCAAAGGGCCTTGTCGAAGGGGATCGAGGCGTTAATCTCGCGCATGATGGCGCTGGGCCCTTCGGCAAAGCGCCCGCCCCACATCTGATTGGAGCCTGCCTTGTTGTCACCTTCGCTCACGCGCAAAATCCTCAAACTTGCCGGTAGTGGCCTGATGATGGCCACCATCGCGGCCGGAATCGCGGGTTGCGATAGGCAAAGCGGCGCGGATAAGCAACCGCCAGAAGCAAGCGCATCGGCCGCAAATTCCGCCGCGCCCGAGGCAGAGGGTGCCGCGCTGGACCGCAGCCACAAGGGTTCGCAATTGCCGGTGCTGACCTTTAAGGACGCGGCCGGCAAGGAGATCAACACCGCCGGCCTCAAGGGCAAGCCGCTGCTCATCAACCTGTGGGCGACATGGTGCGGGCCGTGCATTGCCGAATTGCCCGCGCTGAACAAACTGGCCGCGGGCGGCAAGATCCGCGTGCTGACCGTTTCGCAGGACAGCGAGAGCGCCAAGACCAAGGTTGCGCCTTTCCTGAGGGCGCGCGGGGGCGAAGCGCTCGAACCCTGGCTGGACCCGGAAGGCACGGCGGCGACCCAGTGGCAGGTCAGCACGCTGCCCGCCTCGATCTATTATGATGCGCAGGGGCGCGAGGTGTGGCGCATCAATGGCGGCAAGGATTGGGCAGGCGCCGAAGCCGCCGCGCTGCTGGCCGAGCAATAAGGCAAACCGGGGGCATGCGGTTTTCCGCCCATGCCGCGTGTCCCCCCGTTTAACCATGGATGACCGCCTGATTGCATCGGGCGATGGTTTGCCCCTTCAAACAAGGCGCGATTTTTAGGGGGAGATGCGAAGCAGCCCCGGAACCAAAATTAACGAAATTGGGATAAGCATCGGTACTCTTTGGACTTTCGACTTGCTGGCCAAATAATGCCTGCAAGCTTATATTCCTTGAAAACTTTAGGATGTTCCCGGCACGGCGCACATGATCCATCCTTTGTCTTCACAAACGGGGGATACCGCCCGCCAGCTCCTGATCGAGCGTATCGCGGACAATCTGCGCCGGGCGATCACGGCCGCCATCGGCGGGACGCTCAACGCCGCCGCCGTGGCTATAACCATGATCTCGTCGCCCTATCCCGACTTTGTGCTGCTGTGGCTGGCCGCGATTGTGGCGGTGGCGGGGGCCCGGCTCGAACTGGCGCTGCGGCGCAGGCGGACGGGCTGGGCCACGATCGATGTGCGGCGCGACCTGTGGCATATCCATGCCACGGCGCTGGCCAACGGCCTGTTGTGGGGCGCGGGCATTGCGGCGGGGGCCAGCGTGGCCAATACGCGCCAGTTCATCGTCATCGCCATCCTGTCGGGCGGGATGCTGGGCGCAACCGTGCTGACCTATTCGACGATGGCGCGCGCGGCGATCCTGTTCATGACCCCGATCTGTATCGGTACGATCGTGGCATGGGCGCTGTTTCCCGGCGCGCAGGTCTGGGTGGGCACCTTGTTCTGCGCCTCCTATCTGCTGATCCTGTCGCGCGGGGCGTTTCAAAACCAGCGCGAATTTGCCAAAGCCTTTCACGCGCGCGAACAATTGCGCGAAACCGGGGCCACGGTGCAGTTGCTGCTCAATGACTTTGAGGCGCAATCGGCCGACTGGCTGTGGAAAGTGGACGGTCAGGGCCGCATTCAGGAACCCAGCCCGCGTTTTGGCGATGCCGCGCGGCGGGCTTGGCAATTGCTGGATGGCGCGCCCTTGACGAGCCTGTTTGCCCCCTGCCCTGAAACCGAGCGTCTGGCCGCGCATCTCGCCCAGCGCACGCCCTTTCGCGATCTCACGCTGCCGCTGACGCTGAGCGGGTCGCCGCATTGGTGGACCCTCTCGGCCCAGCCGTGGCAGGACGGGATGCGCGGCGTGGCCCGCGATGTCACCGCGCAAAAACGCGCCGAGGCCCGCGTCAGCCATATGGCCCATTATGACGGCCTGACCAATCTGGCCAATCGCTTTTTGTTCAACGAAACGCTGGCCGGGGCACTGATGCGGCGGCGCGGTCAGGATGACGGGATCGCAGTGCTTTATCTCGATCTCGACCGGTTCAAATCGGTCAATGACACGCTGGGCCATCCGGTGGGCGACAAGCTGTTGTGCGAAGTGGCGCGGCGCATCGAGGATTGCGTGCGCAAGAGCGATCTGGTGGCGCGGCTGGGGGGCGATGAATTTGCCATCCTCATGCACGGGCGGCGCATAGACCGCATCGCCGAAAAGACCGCCACCCGCATTATCGAGGCGGTGCGCGAGCCCTGCCTGATCGATGATGGTCAGGTGCTCACCTCGACCAGCATCGGCATCGCGGTCAGCCATGACAACCAGACCGACGCCGCCACGCTGATGAAACAGGCCGATCTTGCGCTCTATGTCGCCAAGGGGCGCGGGCGCGGGGTGTTTTCCCATTTCGAACCGGGCATGGACGAGGCCGCCGCCGCACGCCGCGAAATGGAAATGGACATGCGCGTCGGGCTGACCGAGGGGCAGTTCGAGCTGCATTACCAACCGCTGATCGATGTCATCACGCGCCGCACGGTGGGCTATGAGGCGCTGGTGCGCTGGCGCCATCCGGTACGGGGCATGATCATGCCCGATCTGTTCATCCCGCTGGCCGAGGAAACCGGGCTGGTGGTGCCGCTGGGCGATTGGGTCATCCGCCGCGCGTGTCAGGAACTGGCCCAATGGCCCACCCATCTGCGCGTGGCGGTCAACCTCAGCCCCGCGCAATTGCGCAGTGCGGGGCTGATATCCACCGTGATGCAGGCCATTGCCGAAAACGGCATCGCGCCCGACCGGCTCGAACTGGAAATCACCGAAAACGTGCTGCTCAAGGACAATGCCGTCCATGCCGCGCTGCTGCATAAATTGCGCGGGCTGGGGGTGCGGGTGGCGCTCGACGATTTCGGCACCGGCTATTCCTCGCTCAATTATCTACGCGCCTTTCCCTTCGACAAGATCAAGATCGACCGCTGCTTTCTTACCGGTCTTGGCGAGAGTGACGAGACGCTGCCCATCGTGCGCGCGGTGATCGCGCTGGCCCATGCGATGGGCATGACCACCACCGCCGAAGGGGTGGAAAACGAGCACCAGATGCGCGTGCTGCTGGCCGAGGGATGCGATCAGGCTCAGGGCTATCTTTTTTCCCGCGCGCGGCCCGCCGCCGATTTTCCCGAACTGCGCCGCCAAACCCCTGTTGACGCCCCGAAAAAAAGCGCCTAATCGCGCCCTTCCCGTGATTGGGGCGATTAGCTCAGTTGGTAGAGCATCTCGTTTACACCGAGAGGGTCGGCGGTTCGAGCCCGTCATCGCCCACCATTTCCTTGACCGCCGAAGGCCGCTCAGGGCTTTATAAACCTCGGAAATCTGCTATATTTTCTCATGAGCCGGTCGTCTGCGTCCGCATGGGTTCGCTGACAGCCATCCCGAAATGGGGGTATGAAGTGGGGTGGTACGCTACCCCGAAAATTCGATACCCCCAAGGTCATGAGGAGCGTCCGGGGTATGGCGCTGACAGAAACCGCAGTCCGAAATGCCAAGCCAAAGGATAAGGCTTACAAGCTCAGTGATTCAGGTGGCCTTTATCTGTTCGTCACTCCGGCGGGCGGAAAATTGTGGCGCATGAAATTTCGCGTTAGCGGCAAGGAAAAGCTACTTTCGTTCGGCGGGTGGCCTCAGGTCAAACTGGCCATGGCCCGCAAAGAGCGGGACAAGGCAAAGGAATCCCTTGCAAGCGGCACCGATCCCGCAAGGGAAAAGCAGAAGATCAAGCTCAGAGCAAAGGTCTCCGCAGCAAACACCTTTGGCGAAATTGCACAAGAGTTCATCAACAAGCGCCGCCGTGAAGGAATGTCGGAATCCACCGCCGATAAGAGCGAATATTACATCTCGCGCATGGGCAGCCAGATTGCCCGGATGCCCGTATCAGAAATCACTGCGCCCGATCTGCTGGCGGTTCTGCGTCGTATCGAAACCAAAGGAAATTACGAAACATCGCGCCGCGTGCTGCAACTAGCGGGGCGAGTCTTCCGTTACGCGATCGCCACGGCTCGGCTCGTGTCTGATCCAAGTCGCGACCTGCGCGGCGCCCTGACTGCCCCACGATCAAAGCATTACGGCGCTATCACGGATCCAAAAGCGGCAGGAGAATTGCTCCGTGCAATTGAAACCTACGAAGGCATGGGCATCACGAAAATCGCCATGCGCCTTTCCGCCTATGTTTTCGTACGCCCCGGCGAATTGAGGCACGCCGAATGGGCAGACATTGATCTTGATGCGGGCTTGTGGACAATCCCTGCGGAAAAAATGAAGATGCGCAAAGCCCATCATATTCCCCTATCCCGGCAATCCGTTGAGGTGTTCCAAGAACTGATGCCGCTTACTGGCCCGACAGGCTATGTCTTCCCCTCGATCCGCACGCGCAAACGCCCGATGAGCGAAAACACCGTCAATGCGGGATTACGCCGCTTGGGTTACACGGGCGACGAAATGACAGCGCACGGGTTTCGAGCGATGGCCAGCACCCTGCTCAACGAATCCGGCAAATGGTCAGCCGACGCGATTGAGCGGGCGCTCGCCCATGGCGACAGCGATAAGGTGCGGGCTGCCTATCATCGCGGGACCCATTGGAAAGAGCGCGTCGAGATGGCGCAATGGTGGTCCGACTATCTCGACGCGCTGCGTGATGGTGCCGCGATCCTGCCCTTTCCGGAACAGAAGCACGGTTAGGGACGATGCTGCTGGCCGCGTTCAAGCAGGGCTTCAAGACTAGCCAGCGGGATCAGTGTTGCCCTGCCGATCTTGATCGTGGCCAACTCGCCATCGGCAATAAGGGCATAGAGTTTTGTACGGCCAAGACCGGTCATGCGCTGGACCTCGGGGATGCGCAAAGCCAACGGTCTGGGCATCGTCGGCGCGGCGACTATCGGGGTCATCTGGGGCTGAGCGGGTGTGATGCTCTTCTTCATTGGGGCATATCCCTTTCCGCGATGAGTTGCCCGCCACAGGGTGCAATCAGTATGGGGAAGTCGCCGGGCAAACCTCGCCGCCGCACGGTGCTAACGGGAGGCATGACACCCGTCATGCAGCGCCTCGCTTGGCCATCTGCCTCCCCACTCTCAGCGAGGACGGTGCGCGCCTGCGCCATGCCAGGTCGAACGCTATGGACGATTGCTGGCCACTCGATGTTGCAAGATAGGCCCCGGATCAAGGGGGCAAGGATGTCATCCGCCGGGGGGAAAGCGTATCGTCGACGCTTATCGGCAGTCTGCTTAAGCAACTGCCGAACCAGACCCGATAGGGATAGGCTGGCACCGCAATCACGTCGCATCAAAGCGATGTGCAGCAAGCTGTCAGGACGGAAATTCATTCTGAACATGGGTAAGGTCTCCTTATGGGGAAACCTTCGCCGGGGTCATGAAGCACTGTCGAAGATACAGGTGCCCGGCCTGCATTTCAAGCTCAGCATCCCGACGCATGGCGCGATCCCGAGCCCCACAGCACCTCGGGAGGAACCGATTTTTCCGGGGTCACATTTCCTTTCTCAACCAAAGGTCTGCAATGCCGGGTGGTACATGTATTACGGGAGAAAACGGTTCTCTTTCCGCTGGTTGAGGCCGCACCTGTTGAGGCTTGTGTGCACTGTACAACGCAGCACCGAAAATCCGCCCCACGCGTATTACAGCCTCAAGAGGCTGATTTTCATGCTGAAATTGGCAGCAGCACCCGTGCGTAGGGTCCATTACACTTACGCCCGCTTTGGGCGTGCGTCCGATCCTCCGCATGGGCCTGTCCCATGCGCCGATAGACGACTTGTATGGGTGGCCAAACGGCTGGCTTTATGGGATGATTCGCGGAGATTAGGGGCGACGGCTTTGGGTAGCTTTGGCGATGGCAAGGCCGGTGGCAAAGCCCCTTGGGGTAAATCACTGCGTGTCCTGGGGATCGGATAGCGATGCAGGAACGCGGCCCCCTTTTCGCCATCGGTCAATTCGGTTGCGCGGGCCATGCAAGATGTTGTTAGGATGAGGTGATGAAGACCGATCTCGATCATCTGCCGGCCCACAAGCAGCGCGAACTCGAGCGCGTGGTGCAACTGCTGTTCGAGGAATTCGACGGTGCCCATGTGGAAGCGACCGGCAGGCGCAGGACGGGGAAGATCGTCAAGATTCTTCTATATGGTAGTCATTCGCGCGGCGGTTGGGTGGATGAACCTCATACCGCCAAAGGCTATCGTTCGGACTTCGATTTGCTGATTATCGTCAGCCAGAAGGAACTGGCTGACCGGGCCGCCTACTGGACCCGCGCGGATGAACGTCTCATCGAGGAGATGATCGCGGGGCGGTTGCGGACGCCGGTCAATTTCATCGTGCATTCGCTCCAGCAGGTGAACGATGGTCTTGCCCATGGGCGGTTCTTCTTCATGGACATCGCCAACGAAGGCATCGCGATCTACGAATCCGATGACCGTGAGCTGGCAAGGCCGGTGCCCAGAACTCCGCAGGCCAATCTCGATATGGCGCGGGAGTATTTTGAGGAGTGGATGCCCGGCGCTCTGCAGTTTCTCGAGACAGCGAGATTCACTGCTGAAAAGGGATGGAACAAGAAGGCTGCGTTCCTTCTCCATCAAGCGACGGAGAGCCTCTTCCACGCGGTCCTTCTCGTAAGCACCTTGTATTCGCCACACAATCACAATCTCGCCTTCCTGCGCACCCAGGCCGAGCGGCTGGACCTACGGCTTGTAGCTGCATGGCCCCGCGAATTGCGCAAGGACCGCGCCCTGTTCGAGAAGCTGAAAGACGCTTACGTCAAAGCGCGCTACTCGAAACACTACCGGATCACCGCCGAGGAACTGGCATGGCTGGGGGAACGGGTCGAGGAACTCGGGCGCATCGTCCACACCATCTGCACGGAACGTCTCGCCGCACTGGAAGCTGCCGTGAAGGGGTGATGGTCTGATGGCCATCACCCCTTCGATCTGCCCCGCTTTCGCCCCTACGCCCACGCCACGGGGCGACACACAGCCTCTCAACGCCCTTTCCGCGCCTGTCCCTGCTTCCATGCCGGTCGCCTCGCTGTCAGGGCTCCTCCAACCCCTCGGTAAGCTTGCTCAGAGCCCCTGCCAGAGCGGTTTCCACCTCCGCGACACTCACCCCAAGGCGGAAAGCGATGGCACCATGGCTGAGGCCATCGCTGGCTGACAGAAGGTAAGCTGCCCTCTCCACCATCGGCAAAGTGTCGAGCAGGGCGACAAGGCGCTGGCGTTGCCGCTCTGCCTGTTCCTGAGGCTGGCCCCGGTGCTGTTGATCGCGCGCCATGGCCTATGCCCTGCCGCTGCGATTGGACACACCACCGTTCCGCTTCAGAGACATTTCCGCCCAGGTGAGCGATCCCAATCGCCGCGCAGTCTGCGTCCATAAGGACAGCGGGTGATGGCTGGAAAAATGTTGGTCGCGCTCGATCCGCAGGCCTAGGGGCAGACGCACCGAAGCGATCTCGTTCAGCGAGAAATAGCCCAACTCCGGACAACCAAAGCCAAGATCGGCCAACCCGAATAAGGTATCGCCATCCTCGTCCAGTTCGCTCGCCAGCCATGTTGCCGCGCCGCAAGGGTTGAACAGTTTGAGCAAAGGCACCGGATCGGGCGCGGGCAGATTGTCGCGCTGCGCCACCCTATGAAGGGCACCATTGACCAGCAGGGCCACACGGATCTTTTCGGGAAGGAGGATCATGCCGCTGCCCTCCCTTCGGTGATGGAGCCCTGCTCCGGTTCAGCAGGCTTCGACTCCGGTGCATACCTGCCATCCTCGCTGTCCTTGCTCACCCTGTATTCGGCATGCTTTGCCAGCAGCCAGTCAGCGGCCTTGCTGGCCTGACTGGCGGCGCGGAAGATCGCCCGATTGTCCTCGCGCAAAACTTCCAGCCATGAGCCGAGGTAATCGGCATGGCGCACAGTCGGCACAATACCCAGCGCCGCACAGAGGAAGGCCGAACCCATTTCCGCCACCAGTTCCTCGCGGGCATAGTCCTTGCTGCCAAAGGGATTGGCGAGCTTGCGATCCAGCCGCGAGCCATGGCCTGTCGCATGGCAAAGTTCATGCAGGGCCGTGCGATAGTAATTGATCTGCTCGAAGAAGGCCGGTTGCGGGGGAACCTGCACATAATCGGCAGAGGGCACATAGAAGGCCTTGCCCCCGCCGATGCGGAAAGGCACGCCTGATGCGGTGATGACCTCTTCGGCCAGCGGCACCATCTCACGCTCAGGCAAGGGCGCAGGATCACCAAACAGGTCTTTGCCCTGCCCTTCCCCCAGCCCCTCGCATTGCGCGACATTGAAGACAGTAAAGCGTTTGAGGAAAGGAACCGACCTTGCATCCTCGCCGCTTTCCTGCGCGCGGGTCTTCTCGGCCTGCGGGGTGAAGCGGTCGGCATAGACTACCGTGACACCCTTCTCGCCCTTGCGGACATTGCCGCCAGCTTCCAGCGCCTGCCGGAAAGTCAGCCAGCCTTGGGAAGGATAGCCCCCTTCAATCACGCTGCCCCAGAGCAGCAGGATATTGACGCCGGAATAGCTCCTGCCGGTCAGCGCATTGTGCGGCAAGGCGGGACCCACGCCACCCTGCCCCGAACCATCCACCGCCCCCCATGGCTGCCCCCATGGAAAGCGCCCTGCCTCAAGCTGGGCGATGATCTTTGCCGTCACTTCATCGTAAAGCGAATTGCGGTTCCCGCCGCGCGGCGCTTCACCCTCGCCCGCAGCACGACGCTTGCTTGTATGACGCATGGTATCCTCCTTGCGCCACCCCAAACCCACATTGGCTTCCCCTTGGAGCGTGGGCGGGCGGCACCAGCGCCGTTCAGGGCGGGACCACAGGTCCGGGCTGCACCTTTGGCCGCAACGCAGTGGAGGAGCCGGGCCGAAGGCGCGGCTTGCAGCCCGGACGGGCCCGCCCAAAAGGGCGCGCCGCCCACCCGCGCTCCGAGGGGAAGGCCACACCAACGCCGCCGCGCAGCAGCGCGGCGTCAGCAGAAAGACTTCAGAACTTTGGACAAAGGATCGTCACCTGAAAGGACGGAACGCAGACATGCGGTCCGGGGGCGCCAAAGGCGACCTAGAGCCTGATCATGGACCGCGCGGAAGCGGCGGGCAGGATGGCCCACTAAGTCGTCCATCATTTCGGAATAGAAGCAACCGGCCTGTTGCCGTCTGGTCGCTTACTGCAGCGTTTCATAGTTTGCAGACGGCTTGAACTAATCACCCGGCGACTATCTCCTTTCCAGAGCCCCCCCAGTTAGACGGATGATTAATGTCGCACAAATTGAAGGTTTGAGCATTCGGACGAGAGTGAATGTCACCCTGCTGCCAATACCCACGATGACGCCCCCAGGCTTTAAAAGTGCCAACCGTGAGAACGGCAGCGCATGATTTCGATCGACGGTTTCACTTGCCGTCGGGTGTCGCTTAAAAGATTAATCGCTGGACTTAAGAAAGCATAATTAGCACGATGGGGCCTAGGGGGTATTCCATGGCCACGACTATGATTCCGCAGTCCGATGTCGAGACGACTTCGGTGTTCCAAAGCGATCTGCCGATCACGGAAAAGCTGGATCGCGCACGTATGGAATTGCTCGATCTTTCCGCTCGCAACAGACTGCTCAATCTGCCGCGAGCGTCGAAAAGTGCCCGATCGATAGAAATTGTCGACGAAAAAAGCGCTGAAATATTCAGGCTGCTCGTTCGTGAAGCCAAGGTTTTTACGTTTCTGGCCGGGAAAGCAGCACGTGACACAGATGTCGACGAGGCGGTGGGAGACGATGCGGATGAGATTTTGGATCTTGCCCAGCCTGAAGATGACGTTGCTGATGAGCGTGGCGTTTTCGGTCGTCACGCCGATACCCGTCTGCAAACGCGACTGACTCCGAAGGGACTCCAGAAGCGCCTGCTCGAATTGTATTTTGACGCGCGCACGTTGGAAGAGGAACAGGGCGTCAACATTCTCTATCTGACCCTCGGCATGCTCAAGTGGATTGACCCCACCAACGCTGCCAACATTCGCTTCGCGCCGCTACTGTTGATCCCAGTATCTCTCGAGCGCGGCAATGCCGGTGAAAAGTTCAAACTTCGGGCAAGGCCAGAAGAGTTCGCCTCCAACCTGTCGCTCGAAGCCTACCTTGACCGAGTCCATGGTATTCGCCTGCCCACGTTCGAGGCTACCGATAATTTCGAGCCGATTGCCTACATGGACGAGGTCGCCGATGCGGTCGCGGCTAAGGACGGCTGGGCTGTTTTGCATGACGACATGGCGTTGGGCTTCTTCTCATTTGCTAAATTCTTGATGTATAGGGACCTTGATCCTGCAACCTGGCCGGATCATGCGCGGATCAGCGAAAGACCGCTGGTGCGCGGTCTGCTGGCCGATGGGTTCGACAGTGTCGACGGAATGATACCTGAAGACGCAAAGATCGATCCCTTCATTCCGCCGGCAGAGATGCTGCACATCCTGGACAGCGACAGCAGTCAGGCTCTGGCTGTGCATGAAGTTCGCCGTGGTCGGGACATGGTGATTCAGGGGCCGCCTGGAACTGGAAAGAGCCAGACGATCTCCAATGTCATCGCCTCGGCCGTCGCCGACGGCAAAACGGTACTGTTTGTCGCCGAGAAAATGGCTGCGCTGGAGGTTGTAAAGCGCAGGCTCGACGCCACTGGCGTGGGCGATGCCTGTCTGGAGCTGCATAGCAACAAGGCGAACAAACGTGCGGTACTCGATGAACTGCGCCGCACATGGGAATTGGGCGCGCCGAAAGGCAGCGATCCGGGCTCACTCCATGCGCGTCTGACAGAGGCCCGGGATCTGCTGAACAACCATGCCGCGCGTATGCATCGACTTCATGCTACAAGTGCGCTCACCCCCTATCAGGTGATCGGGCAATTGGCCCGTTTACGGCTGGACGGCGAGCAACCCAACGACATTGTGCTTGATGCTCCTGAAACATGGTCGGCAGACGGTTTCGCTGAACGGCACGGCATCTTGTCCGAGTTGGTCGAGCGGGTTGAGGTGATCGGCAAACCTGCCGATCATGTCTGGCGCGGCGTCGGGCTGGCTTCTGCTTCCCCCATGGAGGTCGAACGATTTACCAGCCGCTTTGTCGCGCTGACGGAACGGCTGGATCAACTCGAAACTGACCAAGCCGCGCTAGCTGCGACTCTCGAAAGCAATGCTGTGCCCAGTTTGCAGGAAACGGGTACGCTGATCGCATTGGCGCGGCGAGTTGCCAGTGCACCGTCCTTGTCTGCGCAGGCTCTCGGATCACCTGCATGGGATGATCGGGGCCAAGATATTGCCAACCTGCTTGACACTGGCACCCGCTACGCCTCGCTGAAGACCAAGTTGGCACCAACCTACAGCGACGCCGCATGGGAGACAGATCTTGCAGACGCGCGTCTGCAACTCGGAAAACTGCCTGCCACCTTCTTACCCGAAGCATTCGCCCGACTGTCTTTGCTGGTAGAAAAGTTGCCACGCCTGAAGGCCGAAGCAGATGCGCTCGCGCGATCCATGGGGCGTGAAGCTCCCGTGACATTCGCCGACATCAAGCGCTTTTTGCGTGTGGGCGAGCGTGTGGTGGCTGCACCGGAAGCCAGCGCAGATGCCTTTGCTGCCGACCTGTGGGATAATGGCGTTGAGCATGCGGGCGACATAGCCGAAGCTGTGCAACGGCTCGAAGCATCTCGAAGTGTAATTGGCAGTGGGCTCGTCGACGCGGCATGGTCGATGGAGTTGGGAACGGCGCGTGCGACATTGGCATCGCATGGTACCGGCTTCTTCAAAATCTTTAGTAGCAATTGGCGCAATGCCAACCGCCTCGTTCGTAGCGTCCTGACCAATCCGGATCAGCCGTTGGATGAGACTCTCAGTCAACTCGATGCGCTGGCCGAAGGGCAGACTGCGCGGCGTGCCATTGAAAGTGATGAGACTTTCGCGCGCAGCGCGTTTGGAGGTGACTGGCGCGGTGATCGCTCGGCTTCTACGGCGCTGTTCGCGTTAGTGGAATGGATGCGCTCATTGAAAGGCCTCGGCGCCGAACCTCGAATCGTGGCCGCCAAACGTCCCGACCGTGATGAAATCGGTATGCGTCTGGCGCGCACGGAAGCCCTGCTGGCTGAAGTCTTCCCCGTGATCGAAATGCTGTGGAGCGATTTGCCTTCTCAAGAGCTGATGTTTGGCGATGCTTTGACGGCGGAGCGGGCAGATTTGTCAGCCCTGCAAGGCTCTGTTTCCGATTTCAATGCGGCCGATCAGGCAAGCGCGATAGTTGCCCTTGAGGTTCCAGCCGACCTGAACCTTCGCCTTGAAACGCTGGACGATCTTGCAGAAGGGCAGCGCTGCGCTGCGAGCCTCGACGATAATGAGAGTTTGGGGCAATCGGCGTTTGACCTCAGTTGGCAGGGACGTGCATCGGCTTGGGCGGATCTCAGTTCCATGGCCGACTGGATCAACGGCAATGGTGACATTCGGATGCTGGCCAGTCGTGTCATGGACCGGCAAGTGCTGGAGCCCGTCGCCAATACGCTCGAACGTGACGGTGAGGTTTTCGTTGCGGATATCAACGGGCTGCTGGGTGATCTGCATTGTGATACCTCCACTGCTCTCGGGACTTCAGATCTGGCTGCAGTGCCATTCGTTCAGCTCCGCCAGCGGCTTGAAGAGTGGGCCATTGGCGGCGAGCAATTGTCGAAATGGGTAGCTTACCGTGATCGTGCTGACCGTGCCCGCGCATTGGGGTGCAGCGATGTTGCGGCCCGACTTGAAGATGGCCGGTTGATGTCTGAAGCGGTCATACCGGCTTTTGAAATGGCCTATTTTGAGGCAATCCACACCGACCAAGTCCGTGAACATCCCGAACTTGGCCGTTTCGATGGGACGTTGCATGGGCGCCTAGCACGTGAATTTGCCGATCTTGATCGCCAGCGGATCGCTTCTGCCAGTTTGGAGGTCGCACGCGCTCATCACCAGCGTCTTCCCGCCAGAGATGGCGGTCTGCCTGTTGGGCCGCTCGGGACGCTCAGGACGGAGATGCAAAAGAAGCGCGGTCACATGCCGATTCGCAAACTCATGGAAAAGGCTGGACCGGCCATACAGGCCCTCAAGCCTGTCTTTATGATGAGCCCGCTTTCCGTTGCTCAGTTCCTTGCCCCCGGCGCGTTTGAATTTGACCTGCTGGTGATGGACGAGGCGAGCCAAATTCAACCGGTGGATGCGCTGGGCGCTGTCGCCCGAGCCAAGCAGGTCGTCGTTGTGGGTGATCCCAAGCAACTTCCGCCCACAGCCTTTTTCTCGAAGATGACCGGCAACGCAAGCAACGACGATGACGATGATGGCGGCCGTGTCGGCGATATTGAAAGCATCCTTGGGTTGTTTTCAGCGCGTGGCCTGCCCATGCGGATGCTGCGCTGGCATTATCGCAGCCGGCATCAATCACTGATTGCCGTCAGCAATCGGCAGTTTTACGAGAGCAAGCTGTTCATCGTGCCCAGTCCCTACACTGCCGAAGCGGGAATGGGGCTGCGCTTCCACCACATCGCCGAAGGGCTGTTCGACGCGGGGAGTACGAGGACGAATCAGCTTGAGGCGAAGATCGTCGCCAAAGCGATCATTGCTCACGCCCGCGACCATCCGGACCTGTCCCTCGGCGTGGCGGCCTTCTCGGTGTCGCAGCGACGGGCAATTCTGGATCAGCTCGAATTGCTCCGCCGTTCAGCGACGCCGGAAGTCGAGGCCTTCTTCCAAGCCCATTATTCCGAGCCCTTTTTTGTCAAGAACCTCGAAAATGTGCAGGGCGATGAGCGGGATGTGATTTTCATCTCGGTCGGTTATGGTCCGACGACGCCAGGCGGGCGGGTGCCGATGCGCTTTGGTCCGTTGGGCTCAGAGGGGGGAGAACGGCGCCTGAACGTTCTGATCAGCCGTGCAAAGCAGCGCTGTGAAGTCTTTTCGTCTATGACCGATGAGGACATCGATCCTGATTTTGCCCAGAGCCGCAAGGGCGTGTTTGCGTTCCGCCTGTTCCTGCACTTCGCGCGCACTGGCCGAATGACCATGGCCGAAAGCACCGGGCGCGATCATGACAGCGTGTTTGAGGAGCAGGTTGCCAAGGCGCTTCAGGCGCGTGGCTATCAGGTCCACCGTCAGGTCGGCCTTGCAGGCTTTTTCATCGACCTTGCTGTTGCCGATCCAGAAATGCCGGGCCGCTATCTGCTGGGTATCGAATGTGACGGAGCGGCCTACCACGATGCCCGATCGGCGCGCGACCGTGACCGCCTGCGTCAATCTGTGTTGGAAAGCCACGGCTGGAACATGCACCGCGTCTGGAGCACCGATTGGTTTCACCGGCCGAATGAACAACTGGACCTCATTATCGCGCGGGTCGAGGCTGCTAAGGCCGAGCACGGTATGGAGGCATCAAATCGCCCCCTCCGCGCCGTGCCTGTCGAGATTTTCAGCGTCGAACGCGAAGATGTGACCGAGATGGGCTTTGTCCACGCGGATGTGGCGGCTGATGATCAGCCTTCAAACCTCTACGAAGAGGCCGTATTGTACCGGCCTGCACACCTGACAGAGGAGTTGCACGAAACACCGACTGGCATTCTGACCGGACTCGTCGAGGAGGCGGTCAGGATCGAAGGGCCGGTGCATGTTGATGAGGTGATCGAGCGTATCCGGTCAGCGTGGGGGTTGAAACGTGCCGGCGGTCGCATCCAGGCGGTCATTGAAGGCGCTGCCGATGTGGCCCTGAAGACCGGGCGCATTGAAAGAAGCGGGCAATTCCTCTCGATCCCAGGAGCGCCCGTGACCGTTCGGGATAGGAGTGCTGCTACCTCATCAACCCTGCGCCGCGCCGATCACTTGCCGCCTGCTGAACTTATGCTGGCAATCACAGATGTTGTGCGCACTAACTTTGGTGCAACCAGCGATCAGATTGTGCAAGCAGTGTCCCGTGCACTTGGGAACAAGGCGACCAGTTCCGTGGTAAGGGAAAGAATCGAGGCTGAAATCGCAAGATTGGTAGCGTCGGGGGGGCTGATAGATCAAGCGGGAGTTTTTGTTGTGGCTTAGCTCTTGGCAACCAGATCGCTCGTGGCAAGGTAGGCGCTACCATTCGGGTTGATGCGACTATATGAGAGAGGAGAAAAATCGCTTCTCATATGGTCCTCGCGGCACGAAGCTCAGCCTCGCCGACGAAGTACACTTTGCGCTTGGGCCGAACGCTTTATAGCCGACTGGAACCGCCCGCAAAGGAGACGTTCAACGCCTCCGGTGGAGCCACCCAAACTTGTCGTTCATTCATGATCATGCCGGTGGCAGATGCCGCGCCATGCGTGCCTTGAGCAGCTCCACCAGTTCCGGTTGCATGAAAGCATAGTCGTCCGGGATATCGAGGCAGATGATACGTTGCCCAGGCAGGGCCGCGCGGAATCGCTGCTGCACCTTTGCGCGATGCTGCTTTTCCATCACCACGATGATATCGGCCCATGACACCAGTTCCGCGGTCAGTGGGTTCTCGGCATCATGATTGGTGCCGGCAGAGGAGACCTCCAGCCCCGGATAATCGGCGAACACCTGCTCGGCCGTTGGGCTGCGCAGGCGGTTCTGGCTGCAAATGAACAGGATGGTTTTCAAGCAACGCCTCTGGCAAAAATTCTGGTCAGTTTTTGAGCGACTTGCACGAAAGGTCAATTCGAAGTAATGGGCCGTCCAGCCAATACCGGCCTGTTCTTAAGCCAAGGAAAGGAGAAGACCATGCGCGCAGCATTCGCCCGCAACAAAAATCACTTCTTATTTCCCTGTGTTCAGGAACAGATTGCATGGGCAATTCTCTCACAGGCGACCCGTCTCGCCTGATTGCTTTTCAGGGCCTTTGCGCCACTGACTTTTCCAAATTTTTTGCTGTGACCGCTCCTCTCGTCGGGGAGGTGCATCATGCGCGATGACATGTTCAAGGTGATTGTCGAACGCCCCCGCCGGGGCGCCAGCCACGCCGTTTCTCCCAAACTGAAAAGGATACCGGACGCCGACACGAAGCAGATCGGACTCAAACGCCATGCCCGCATCGGCGTGCGTAACACCAAGATGCTCAACGAAAACCTCGCACCGCTGCTGCGCTACTTGCGCCGCCAGCGCGGGCGCCGCTGGGACGCCGTGTTCAGTGAGATTTGCGCCAGCATCGATACGGGCAGCACCGTCAAAATGCATGTGCGCCAACATATCGAAGACTTCGTCCTGACGCGCATCTCGATCGGACGCGACGGCGAATGGATGTTCGAGGGTAACGTCCTGGCCCGTCGCGGGCCTATGTTTTACCGCAGGGAGATGTTCGTCGATCCGCGAGACGGCATCCTCAAGGATATGAGCGCGCTGGAAAAGTTGCTGGCCACTCACGGCAAGGGAGGCGCGCAATGAGCAAGGTCACCCTGATCGCCAGCGATCCCTCGCGTTTCGATCCTCTGGCGCTGGACCAACTCGATGCTTGCGCTCGTTATGACAACATGGCGCGGATCGTCGGCTTACCCGATCTGCACGCAGGCAATGGAATCGCCGTGGGCGCGGCCTTCTGGTCGCCCACCCGCATCTGGCCGCATCTGGTGGGCAGCGACATCGGCTGCGGTATGGCCCTGTGGGAAACGGACTTGCCCTTGCGCAAGTTCCGCCTCAGCACGGTCGAGCGCAAGTTGCATGGGCTGGATGCCCCTTGGGCAGGCGATGGCGCAGCGGCACTTGCCGAGGCCGGATTGGCGCCAAGTCTCGCCAGTCCAGCGCTCGGCACCATCGGTGGGGGGAACCATTTCGTCGAATTCCAGCGCATCGAGGCGGTGGTGGACGAGGTGCGCTTTGCCGCATTGGGCCTGGCGCAGGATCGGGTGTGGATGATGGTCCACAGCGGGTCGCGCGGGTTGGGGCAGGCTGTCTTGCAGGCGCATCGCCAGTCTGATGCCAGCCAAGGTATCCCCGCCGACAGCCCGGACGCCATAGCCTATCTGGCCGACCATGATGCGGCCTTGGGCTGGGCCATCCTCAACCGCCAGATCATCGCCGAGCGCTTTTGTGACAGCCTTGGTCTTGGTGGTCGCCGCGTATTGGACATATGCCACAACAGCGTCACCCCGTATCAAGGCGGGTGGCTGCATCGCAAAGGGGCGGCACCTACCGACAAGGGGCTGGTGGCGATCCCGGGTTCGCGTGGCGATTTCAGCTATCTGGTCAAGCCAATCCTGGATGGCGCCGATCATGCGCTCCATTCGTTGGCCCATGGCGCGGGCCGCAAATGGAGCCGCAAGGATGCACATGCCCGCCTCTCGCGCCGCTTCAAGGTGGCCGATATGCAGCGGACCGCCCTTGGCAGCCATGTGATCTGTGAGGACCGCCGCCTGATCTTCGAGGAAGCACCCGATGCCTACAAAGACATCGGCATGGTCATCGCCGATCTGGAGCAGGCAGGCCTGATCCGCGTGATTGCCAAGCTGCGGCCCCTTCTCAGCTACAAGATGAGGGCGGCATGAACGAGGTGATCATGCATATCACGGCGGGCAAAGGTCCGCAGGAATGCTGCTGGGTGGTGGCGCAACTGGCGCGCGCCTTCGCCCGGGAGGCCAAGGGCATGGGGCTGGAATGCGAATTGCTCGATGGGACGGAGGAATTGCCGTCCTCCATCCTGCTGCGCATCGCGGGTGATGCGGCTTCAGCCTTTGCCGCGCAGCGCATCGGCACCAACCAGTGGATCGGCAGCAGCCCCTTTCGACCCACCCACAAGCGGCGAAACTGGTTCGTGGGTGTCGCTCTGGCGCCGGAGCCTGAAACCATCAGCGACCTGCGGGAGGAGGATATCGACTATCAGGCGATGCGCGCCAGCGGGCCCGGCGGGCAGCATGTCAACAAGACCAACAGCGCCGTGCGGACAACCCATCGCCCCACCGGCCTTGTCGCCACCGCGCAGGAGCAACGATCCCAGCAGGCCAACCGCAAGATAGCGCGGCTGAAGCTGGCGATCATGCTGGAGGAGCGGCGTGGACAAGCCAAGGATGACCAGCGCCGGTCACAATGGCAGGTCCATCAGGAGCTTGAGCGCGGGAACACGATCAGGGTCTATACCGGAGAGCGGTTTCAACTAAGATCGGCGTGAATACCATCGGTGGGTGGACTGGCGTCTACCCACCGATGGTTTGGAGATTGAAGTATTGCCCGCCCCAGACCTTGCTGCCATGCTGATTGTGCTCGATGCCTGCGCCTATGCCACGCGGATGCACGCCGGCCAGCAGCGCAAATATACCGGCGAGCCCTATGTGCTGCATTGCCTGGAGGTGGTGCGGATCGTGGCGGCGCTGCTGCATGATGTGGTTGAGGATACCGAGGCAAGCATCGAGGATGTCCGCAACCAGTTCGGGGAAGAGATTGCGCGAGGGGTTGCATGGCTGACCGATGTCAGCCGCCCCGACGACGGCAATCGCGCCGTTCGCAAAACCATCGACCGCGATCATCTGGCACAGGCGCCCGCCGATGTGAAAACGGTGAAGCTGGCCGATGTGATTTCCAATACGCGCTCGATCGTCGATCACGGCGATGGCTTTGCGCGGGTCTATCTGCGCGAGATTGCTGCCCTGCTGGAGGTGCTGAGCGAAGGCCATCCCGAACTGTTGCAGCGGGCAAAGGCTGAAGTGGCGCGAGGCGTGGCCAAATGGTTGGCGTAACGGCGCTCAACGATCTGCGCCTGGCAGAACATGGTGCTCAACTCTTTCGAGGGGCAGCCTTGGCGGATCTGCCGGAATTGGAGGCGGCCATGGATGCGCTGCCTCCCGATCAAGCCGGCATCCGCCTTCATGGGGTGGCAGCCTTGCACGCCCATCTGGCGCCAACGGGCTGCATCGGCGCGATTGCCAGCAAGGCCATTGGCGCCGAGGCAAGGCCCGTCCGCGCCATCCTGTTTGACAAGAGCGCGGCCACCAACTGGTCGCTGGGTTGGCACCAGGATCGCACCATCTGCGTGCGCGAAAGGGTCGACGTCCCTGGCTTTGAACCGTGGTCGATCAAAGCGGGCCTGTACCATGTCGCCCCGCCTATCGAGTTACTCTCGCGCATGGTGACGGTGCGGGTGCATCTCGATGATGTGCCCGCCACCAATGCCCCGCTGCTGATTGCGACCGGATCGCACGAGCACGGGCGCGTGTCGGAATCTTCGGTGGCCCAAGTCGTTGCGGAATGTGGAATCGCTGTCTGCCTTGCCGAGGCAGGCGATGTCTGGGCATATTCCACGCCCATTCTTCATGCTTCCGATGCTGCCAGAAGCCCTGAGCGCCGCCGCGTTCTCCAGGTGGATTTCAGCGCGGATGAATTGCCGGGCGGGCTGGAATGGCTGGGGGTATAGTCGCCCTCATTCCTGACATTCAGCGCCCATGATCGGTGCCTCCAAACCGGTCGTAGGGTCATTCTGGCATTGGGATGGTGGAATGCTGGAGCTTGGGATGTTCCACTCGTTCCCGAGCAACCGGTCGCATGACAGGTCTTGCCAGGACCCGCCAGCCATCGGTACCAACCGACTCATCCGAAGGCCGCCCGCCAACCAGATGTTTACGAGATTGTGGAGCTCAGACCACTTTCCTCAAATGCCATGGACTGATTTTCACGAGACATTTTAGGGTGGTTCGTGCCATGCTGGTAACGGGAGGCCTTCGATTGACCGAATTCACCTTTGTTCATGCCGCGGATCTTCACCTCGATAGTCCCTTACTTGGATTGGCGGGTAAATCTGCGGAATATGCCGTGCGCGTCGAGGCGGCGTCGCGCGAAGCCTTCGATAACCTGGTTTCCCTTGCAATCGAGGAGGACTGCCGGTTCATGCTGTTGGCCGGTGACATTTTCGATGGCGATCTGCGTAACTTCCAGACTGGTCTTTATTTTATGGAAGGGATGCGCCGGCTGGGCGAAGCCGGCATCGCAGTATTCATGGTCCTTGGAAACCATGACTCCGCCAATCGTTTTGCCGACAAGCTGTCCTTATCGGGCAATGTCCATGTCTTTCCCAAGACCAAGGCAACCACGTATCGTCTCGATGATGTCGGGGTCGCGATCCATGGGCGGAGCTTCCCCCGCCCGGACGTTTCCGAAGATCTGGCGCGCGAATATCCGGCATCAACCGAGGCCATGTTCAATATTGGTGTTCTCCATACGGCCTGTGCGGGCAGCGAAGGTCATCACGCCCGCTATGCGCCCTGCACGCCCGAGCAACTCACCAATCATGGCTATGACTATTGGGCGCTAGGCCACGTTCACGCCTATGCCGTGCTCGGGGAGCACCCGCACATCGTATATCCCGGCAATCTTCAAGGCCGACACCCTCGTGAGACGGGGCCCAAGGGCGCGGTCCTAGTCAAGGTCAAAGACGGCAGGGTCACTAGCCTCGAGCATCGCGCGCTGGATGTGGTGCGCTGGGCATCGATCACAGTTGATGTGTCGGGAACGAGCGAACACCCTGAATTACTGGATCTCATTCGCGGTCATATCGCCCAATGCGCTGAGCAGGCCGACGGACGGCCAATTGCCCTGCGCCTGACAGTGACGGGAACGACATCGCTTCATTCCAGATTGATCCTCGAGCGCGCCGTCTTCCGCGAGGACTTGGAGACATTGCTGGCAACGCTTTCGGATGATGTGTGGCTCGAAAAGCTGAGGTTGGAAACGGCCCATCCTGAGGCGCCGGACGCCGTCGATCCTACGGTGGCAGGAAAGCTTGATCAGGAAGTGACCCGCCTCAGCCAAGGCAGCGCGATTGCACAAGTTCTTGATGCGCGGCTTTCCGAGATTCGAACGAAACTGCCCGCAGGAGCCCATGCCGATGCATTCATTGAGCAGATGCGCGCCGAGATACCCGAACGCGCCGCAGCCCTTGCACGCAGTCTAGTCAGCGAGGCTGGTCATGCGCCTGACTGAACTCAGCCTTGAGAAATATGGCGGCTGCGCCAGTCGCGAGCTCTCCATTCCGAAAACGGCTGGCCTCACAGTGGTGTACGGTGCCAATGAGGCGGGCAAGAGCACCTGCCTCGAGGCGATCAGCGACTTTCTGTTCTCGATCCCCAAGAATACCCAACGCGGCAGCTTGTTCGGATATGATGGCATGCGCATCCGGGCTTCGATGCTGATGGCTGATGGCAGCACGGTGACGCTCAAGCGCCGCAAGGGCAACGGCAAGACACTGGCTGACCTTTCTGGAACAGCATTCGATGACACCGTCCTTGCGCCGGTGCTGGGCGCCATCACACGAGAGCGGTTCGAGGCACTCTTCGGCCTGAACCATGAAACCTTGCGCAAAGGCGGGGAGCGATTGCTTCACGCCGATGGCGACATCGGGCGTCTGATCGTCGAAGCAGGCGGCGGCTTGCGCACGCTGGTATCTCGCCTCGAAGGTATCGACAGCGAAGCGGACAAGCTCTTCGATACGAGGCGGTCGGTAAATCGTGTTTTCTACCAGCAGCTGACGGCATTCGAGGCAGCCGAAAAGACGGCACGCGGCGCGCAACTTACGCGGGAAACCTTTGAGCAGACGCGCAAGGCATCGCTCGCAATGGCGGAAAAGCTCGAGGCCCTGCGCATCGAGAGGCGCAGCCTCGGCGCGTCGACCTCCCGGCTGGAGCGCGTCCTGCGCGTCGCACCCCACTTGCGTCAGCTGGCCGGCCTGACGCAGGATCTGGTCTGCTACGACGATGTCGCGTCCTTCCCGGATGATTTCGCGGCCAAGATGCGGACTGCCGTGGACCAGCGCAACAAGGCTGAAGCGCGGCTCGAGGGCGCGATTGAGCGGCGGGACCGCCTGAAGGCACGGCTTGATGCGCTGGTGGTGAACCCGGGTCTCAAAGCCGCCGAACAGCGGGTGCGTGATCTGGCTGAACGCGCCATTCACGTCAGTAAGGCCCGGTCCGATCGTGCCAATCGTCAGCGCGAGATTGATGACGGCGAGGCTCAACTAGCGGCGCTGCGCCGGATGCTTGGCCTGCCGGCCGATGCGGACCTTGCACCACTGATCCCGGACCAGTCTTCCCTCAATCTTGTGCGCTCGGCTGCCGACGAGATGGTGGAGCGCCGTCCAGGTCTAGCCTCTGCCAGAAAGCGCCTTGGCGAATTGGTGGCTTCGCTTGCGGTGATTGACGATCGTTTGGAAACGGCACGCCAGGCAGGGCATAATGCTCCGCCAGAGGCGTCGTCATCGGCCTTTGCTAGCCTTGCGGCCCAGAAGTCAGCACACCAAGCACGTCAGCAGGCGCTGGATACTGACAACGCAACATTGACTGGACGGCTCAAGGCTCTGGACTTCGATACCATCGATGTTCTTGCCACCCTGCCATGCCCCAGCGTTGACGATATTCGCAGCGAGCAGGCCGCGCGCGAGACGTTAACGTCACAGATCGAGGATCAGGCCAAGCTTAAGCGGCAGGCCGAACGCGAGATTTCAACCGGAGAGGCTGAGATTGGCTCGCTTCAAGCGTCCGGGACCATTGCAAGTGACGCGTCACTTGCCGAAGCGCGCACTCTGCGCGCCGATGCTTGGCGGCCGATAAAATCGGCATATGTCGCGGGACATCTGCCCGATGACGCCACCGCTCGCCTTGCCGTTGCCGACGACCTGGAATCGGCAATCGTGTCTGCGGACCAACTTGCCGATCGCCGCGCCGCAGAGGCAGAACGGGCTGCATCACTTGCACTCGCATTGCGGCGCGTGGCAGACGCAAGGACTGATGTCACGGTGGCAGAGGCCCAGATGGCCGCACTTGTCGCGCAGTTAGAAGTGCGCACCGGGCAATGGGGAAACAGTTTCCCGCAAGTACAAGCCAAACATCCGGAACTGGCGTCACTGCTTCAATTTGCCCAGGCTCGGCAGCTGGTGCTGGACGAATCGGAACGGCTACGCACTTCGTCGAATGCGTTCGCAATTGATGTGGCCCAACTTGCCCCGACCGTCGAGCTGCTCGAACGGGTCGAACAGAGCCGCAAGCTCGATTCTACACTGTCGTTCTCAGCTCGAGTCAGCGCGGTGCAAAACGCCATCTCCCTGCACGAACAGGCCCATGCCGGATATGTCAGGGACATGCGAGACCGGGAGGATTTCGAACGGCAACACAAGCTGGTTGAGGCGGAAGTTCAACAATTGTCGGACGCACAGGCTGCCTGGGACGCAGCATGGCCTACGACGACAGGTGCGCTGGGGCTCAAACCCGACATTTCGCCGACAGATGCCAACAGTGCGGTGACTGAATGGGTCGGCGCACGCGGTGTCCTTTCGGCAATAGGGCAGACCCGCCAGCGGCTAAAGCGCATGGACGAAGACGAGACGAACCTTACAAAGGATGTCAGTAGCCTCGCGACCGAACTCGCCATCGAGATCGGCGAAGACTGTGTGGTTGCAGCGCAGATGCTACTGGCCCGGTTTACCGACAACGCCACCGCGCAAACCCAATATGACGGGATACTCCCAGACTTTGAGGAGGCGAAGGTCGAGGCTGATCAGGCACAAGAGGCTCTCGGCACCGCTCGGGAGGTGCTGGCTAAGCTCGCGGCTTCGGTAAAACTCGATGGCAGCGATGATGGGATCCTTCTGGACGCAGCATCACGGTGTGAAGCACACATGGCTTTGCGCAATGAGATCGTTCTGGCGGAACGCACCGCGACGGACGTGGGCGACAAGCTTGATCTCGCTGCCTTGCGAGCGGAATGGGATGAACGCGACCTCGATGAGGTTCGCGCGGAACTGACCGAGCAGACCTCGCGTGCTACCGAGATCGAGAGCGAAATCGAGGCAGCCATTCTCGCCGAGAAGGCCGCGAAGGACGACCTTGCTGCCTATCTGAGCCAGAACGAGGTCAATCACGCCGTTGCTGAACGCGAGGCGGCGGCAGCGCAGATGCATCTCGCCCTCGAACGCTATCTCGAGTTGTCGGTTGCGCGCGAATTGGTGACATCGGCCATGGCAACGATCCGCGCAGAACAGCAAGATCCGCTGATTTCGCGGGCAGGCGAACTGTTCACGGCGACGACACTCGGTGAATTTGCTGGCATCGAGACAGATATCGATGACAAAGGCCATCCTGTCGTAGTCGGACGGCGCGCCAATGGTGGTACTGCTGCGGTCGGTGCCATGAGTGATGGCACACGCGACCAGCTTTTCCTCGCCTTCCGGTTGGCGAGTCTTGAGAATTATGCCAGTGCGACGGAGCCGCTGCCCTTTATCGCGGACGACATTCTCGTGCATTTCGATGATGAGCGCAGCCGGTCCACGCTCGACCTGCTTGCCGAGTTTGGCAAGACCAACCAGGTCCTGCTGTTCACACATCATCGCAGTGTCCGGGACCTCGCCGAACCGCTGGTACAACGAGGCCTTGCCAACATCATCGACCTAGATCTTGCGGCGCAACGTCGTTCCGACCAACAGTCAGCCATTCAATCCAGCCACCGTGGTCGTTCGCTCTAGCCTGACGCTGTCAATGGGACACCCCGAAGCAGTCCTGCAGCAAAGCGTCCCATTCGCGGTCGTTCAGTCTCACCCAGTTGGATCCCGAAACTTTGCGAGTCTGCAAAATTTTGACTTGCCTTGTGGACGCCATAATGAAGAATTGCGTCATGGATGAAGACGCACAGCAAGAGCCTGAACAATCGGTCGCCAATCGCGTGTTATCGAGGTTCATCACGGCGGTTGGGGAAGACGAAGCGCTGTCTGAGGTGGCCACGCGCTTGAAACCCGTCTTGCTCGATGGCGATACAGTCAACGAAGCCTCATTGCGTCAGGCAATTTTCGGCGACGATTCATGATCACCGTTGAGCGCATCAAAATTGAAGAGTTTCGGGGTATCCGCGACCTGACCGTTGATCTCGGCAACAAAAATTTTGCGGTGTGTGGCCCAAACGGAACCGGTAAGAGCGGCATCGTTGATGCTCTCGAATTTGGCCTGACCGGCACGATTTCTCGTTTGGTCGGCAAAGGCCGCGGCGCGCTGTCGGTCAAAGAGCACGGCCCACACGTTAATAGCCGTGTTCATCCTGAAAAAGCTGTAGTGACGCTGGAGGTCTCGATCCCGAGCCTCGGGAAGAAGGCGACCATCACCCGTAACGTCAAATCCCCCAAGGCTCCGAAGATCACGCCCGATGACCCAGCAATCCGGGCAGTGTTTGAGCATGTGCAGCACCACCCGGAATTTTCGCTCTCGCGGCGCGAGATCATCAAATATGTTCTCGCTGAACCCGGCGTCCGCGCTGAGGAAGTGCAGGCGCTGTTGCAACTCGATAAGCTTGATACCACCCGCAAACTGTTGCTGAAGATATCCAACGCCGCGACGCGCGATTTAAAGGCTCTGGAAGGCGAGCGTGACCGTGCTGCGACCCACTTGATGAGCGCGCTTGGCATTGCCGAAATCAAAACGTCGACCTTGCTGGTCGCGGTGAATGTCAAACGGGCAGCATTAGAACTTCCCGCCCTTACCAAACTCGAACCGACCACATCCATTCGCGACGGGCTGGAAACGCAGAGTGGCGTATCCGCCGTGCCAAAGGTTCCTAAGGCCCAAGCCAAAACTGACATTGCCAATGGGCTTGCCTCACTTCAAGCGATCAAAACGCCGGAAACCGAAGTGGCATGGTCGGGCGTGGTCGATGCGCTCAAGGCACTAAAAGTGAATGAGGCCAAGCTTGCCGACATAACCCGCGACGGAATGCTTGCCACTGCCCTTACACTTTTCGATGAAGAACAATGCCCCGTCTGTGAAACCGAGTGGGAACCAGCCGAGTTTCGTGCCGTGGTCGAGGCTCAACGTGAGCAATTGAAATCAGCGGCGGCCGAACGCAAGCGTGTCGAGGCATTGATCGAGCCCATCGTCGTTGCTTTGGAAGGTCTTCGACCGATGTTGCGTCAGTTAGCTGTCTATGCCCGCGACCTACCTACCCCGCTCGCATTTGAGCCATTCGCGGTGGTGGCAAAGGAAGCCGATCGCCGTGCTGAAGTGCTGCGCAACTTCTTGCCGATGGACGACTCGATCGCGGCGCTCGACACCGATTGGGAGGACGTCCATCCGGCGCTTGACCATATCGCCACGCTCTCCGCGAGCGTCGAAGCTCTGCCGGAGCCGACCGACCGCGACGCAGCACGCGATTTCCTGACAGTAGGGCAGGAACGCTTGGAATTGTGGCGTCAGGCGATGACAAAATATTCGGCGGGGAAGGCTAAAGCCGACGCCGCCGCCAAAGTGCACGCACTGTATGGCGCGACCACCGATAAGGCGCTCGAAGCAATCTACAAGGCGGTAGAGGCAGAGTTCCGTAGTTATTACCGCGACATCAACGGTGACGATGAAAGCAAGTTTGAGGCACAATTAACGCCCTCGCTTGGCAAGCTCGGCTTCGAGGTCGATTTCTATGGCAAAGGCTTTTTCCCGCCGGGGGCCTATCACAGTGAAGGCCATCAGGACGGCATGGGCCTATGCCTCTACCTTGCTTTGATGAAGCACCTGCTGGGCGATAAGTTCACCTTCGTGGTGCTGGACGACGTATTGATGTCGGTTGATGCCGGACACCGGCGTGAAGTTTGCACCTTACTTAAAACCAAGTTTCCCAAAACCCAGTTTGTGCTCACCACCCACGACCCGGTGTGGTTAAACCACATGAAGAGTAGTAAGCTCGTCCCAGGCAAAAGCGCAGTTACCTTCCGCAAATGGCATGTCGACCACGGCCCGCAGGAATGGAAGCAGACTGATGTATGGGCCGAGATTGATCAACTGGTTGCCAACAACGAGATACGCGCCGCCGCCGGTCAATTACGGCATTATCTTGAATATGCTGCGGCCGAATGGTGCGCGCGCTTGGGTGGTCGCGTAGAGTATCGCAGCGATGGCAAATACGAACTGGGCGACCTGTTGCCCGCTGCCATTGGCGCAATGAACGAACTCTACAAGAAGGCTAAAGCGACCGCGCAAAGCTGGAGCGACAAAGTCCGCGTTGACGAGATCAACGGCTTTCATACGACCTTCACCGCTGCAGTGACCCAATCGCAAAGTGAGCAATGGGAAATCAACCCCGCCGTCCATTTCAACGGTAAGCGCCGTTCCGGCCCCACCTTGCGCGGATTTATGGCTGTTGCAGATGGGCGTGCATGGATGACACGAGGTTTGCGAGCGCACTGGACACCGACACTGAAGCGGCTCTGAGGCCGGCTCGGCGGGTTGAAGTTCTGACCGAGATGGCCGGACGGCGGCGCATCTGGACGCTGGAAGAGAAGTTGGCGCTGGTGGCCGAGATGGAGCGCTGCGGTAATATCGCGGCGCTGTCTCGGGAGCGCGGCGTCAGCACATCCTTGCTCTACACGTGGCGGCGTGAATTGCGTTATGCGGCTGAGGCCAGCCAACTGCCTCCACGCCAGGAGCCCATGTTTGTGCCGGTGGTGGCCAAGGCCTCGCCATCTGTGCCCGGCGATGGGATGGTGGAGGTGGAGATCGGCGGGACCTTGGTACGGATCGGACCATCGGTGCGGATCGATCTTGCGGCGGCCATCCTTCAGGTGCTGCGTGCTGCACCATGATCGGCATCGGCCAGAGCACGCGGGTCATGGTAGCCACGCGCCCGGTGGACTTCCGCAAGGGACCAGATTCCTTGGCTGCGCTGGTGGGTGCCGATTACGGCGGCGATCCCTATTCCGGCGTGATTTATGTATTCCGGGCCAAGCGGGTGGACCGAATTAAACTGGTGTGGTGGGACGGCACTGGCCTTTGCCTGATGGCCAAAAGGCTGGAGAGCGGTGGCTTCAAATGGCCGGGCATTCAGGATGGTGTCATGCGCCTGACATCGGCACAATTGGGCGCCTTGTTGGAGGGGCTCGACTGGCGCCGCGTGCATGGCGGGCGCAAGCCCATTGCCCCGCAAATTGCCGGTTGACGGGGCCTTCAGACGCTGATTCAATCCGTTCATGCTGATGGAAGCGGACCTGCCTGATGACGTTGAAGCGCTGCGTGCGCTCGTCCTCGAGCAGGCTCGCGAGCTCGAAGCGCTCCAGCATTTCAGGGCCCGGGCAGAACGCCTGCAGGCAATCATCGACGCCCTCCAGCGCCACCGCTTTGGCCGCCGATCCGAACAACTCGATCCTGACCAGTTCGAACTGGCCCTTGAAGACATCGAGACCGCGCTGGCCGAGGCCGAACAGGCCCGCGACAAGGCAAGCCGCACATCGCCGCCACGCCCGCGCAAGACCAATCGCGGATCCTTGCCTGCTCATCTCGAGCGGATCGAGCAAACCGTCGATGTCGAGCATAAGGCCTGCCCCTGCTGTGGCGGCGGGTTGCACCAGATCGGCGAGGATGTCTCCGAGCGCCTCGATGTGGTGCCCACAACCTTCCGTGTGCTGGTCACGCGCAGACCGCGTTACGGCTGCCGCTCGTGCGAGAGCGCCGTTGTGCAGGCCCCGGCACCAGGGCGTATCGTCGAGGGTGGCATCCCCACCGAAGCACTGATCGCGCAGGTGCTGGTGGCAAAATACGCTGATCACTTGCCGCTGTACCGGCAGGCGCAGATCTACGCCCGCCAAGGCATCCAGCTTGATCGCTCGACGCTGGCCGATTGGGTCGGGCGGGCAGCATGGTATTTGCGTCCCCTGCGTGACCATATTCTCGAACGGTTGCGTCAATCCGAGCGCCTGTTTGCGGATGAGACAACCGCACCAGTCCTTGAGCCGGGGCGCGGGCGAACCAAAACCGGCCAGATCTGGGCCTATGCGCGCGATGATCGTCCATGGGGCAGGATGGATCCGCCGATGGTGGCCTATGTCTATGCGCCAGATCGTAAGGCAGAGCGGCCAGAAGCCCATCTGGGCGGTTTTGCGGGCATTCTGCAGGTCGATGGCTATGGGGCTTATGCTGCGCTGGCCAAGCGACGCCAGCAGTTGCGGCTTGCCTTCTGCTGGGCGCATGTGCGCCGCAAATTCTACGAGTTGAAGGACAAGTCGCCGGTTGCCCTCGAAGTGCTGCGCCGCATTACCTTGCTCTATGTCATCGAAGCGGACATTCGCGGCCTGTCTGCCGAGCAGCGCAGGGCAGCACGCCAGGAACACAGCCGCATCCATGTCGATGACCTTCACCAATATCTCGACGCGCGGCAGCGGCAAGTCAGCGCCAAGTCCAAGATCGGCGAGGCTATCAATTATGCGCTCACCCGCTGGGACGGCCTCAGCCGTTTCCTCGACGATGGCCGCATCGACCTCGACAGCAACACCGTCGAACGCAGCATCCGGCCCTTGGCCCTTAATCGCAAAAATGCGCTCTTTGCTGGTTCCGACGAAGGCGGGGACAACTGGGCGGTGATCGCCACCCTCATCGAAAATTGCAAACTGTGCGGCATCAACCCGCACACCTGGTTGACCGAAACCCTCGCCAAGCTAGCCAACGGCCATCACGCCACACGCATCGGTGAGCTCATGCCCTGGGGCAATGTGGGCTGAAAACAGCGCTTACTTTCAACGAATGGGCGAACCTGCAGCGACAGGATTTTGAGCCGGTGGTCGCCGCCTTCAAACAATTGGAACGCGAGTTTGAATGCCCTGTATGCGGCGACTTGATCTACGTCGTGCGAACAGGCAAGACTAAGGAGGTAGCGCGCTGCGGCTGCGCGAAGGTCAATTTGAACTTGAAGTCGAAGCCTAAGGATGCTGCCACCTAGGATCCGGTATCCACATCATACGCCTTCTGCTCAACATGTCTCTGGTCAAGGACGTGGACGATGGCTGCAAGTGAACTGACCACGGCGATCAGGAGGTCCCGCCCCATCGTGATCGGAGGATTCCCTTCATCAATGTCGAGAAGCTGGAAAAATTTGGTCTGATCGCTCCTTGGCAGATGGGCATCGGCTAGTCGCAGTTCATAGGCCGCAAAGAGCGGTCCCATGAGCTTGTGAGCGAGAGCAGGCGAGCATAGCGTCGACAAAGCCAACTCGAGCGATTTCAGTCCCCCGCGTTTCTCGCCTTTCGGTGGAGGAGCAATCTTTTGGGCCGCCGCCACGTCAATCGAGTCCGCAGTAAGTCGAGCTACGTCCTTGGCGAGGGCGAACAATCCGGGCCGATCCAGTGATCGAAAGCGATGAACCCTTCTTCCAATCTCCACCGCTTCTGCGTGTGCGCGGAACAATGGAACTTCGAAGTGCTCCTGCCACGCTCGGTTGACCTCTCCTATCATTTTCATGAAATATCGTTCTGGCGCCTTTGTTCTGGCAGGTCGGGCCTCCATCTGGGCCGCGAGCAACTCCGGGCAGACGCCTCCTTCCGGCGACACGTTATGACCAGCCCAGAACCGGCGTTCCCATTCAGGCAGGCGAGCTACATCGCTAGCGTAGACGGTGACAAGCCCGATCGGGTTAATTCCGAAATGGACCGAGGAATCCGATGGCGTCGAAATTCCTCCGGTCTGGCGCGTATACCATTGCAGACTAGCTCCGCGCCGCTTTGCGAGATTGGCGATGAGTTCCGGAGAAAACCATAGCCAGCGACCAATGTCCTCGCTGTAGAGGTCGTCAGCAGTCATACGTTGCCCGTCTGCCTCCACGATAAAAGTCATTTCTGAGGGCACCCTGTCACGGCGGACGCGAAGGCTTGCCTTGGCTGGCTCGATCCATTCGTCTCGCCGGAATTCCGTGCCGACCCTGTAGCGGGTTGGTCCACCCGGTTCGTAGGACCAGGATGCTGAGCTGACGCTGGAGTCGTCGGCAGGACCAACGATGGGGACGTCTTCATCTGCATCGACGTCTGTCCGGCCGGCATGGAATACGGCCACTTTCGACCCGATCGGTCCGCCTTGCCTGTTTATGGCAACTGCGATCTTCTCAAGGCGGCCATCTTCAACGTCCGACTGAACGATGGCTTCCTCGTGGTCCAGCCCTTCGAGCGTTTCGACGACGACCGATCGTTCACGATAGGTCGCAATTCGCAGGGCAGCATTTCGTGCGCACAGATAGTCGCGCAGAAACTCGGCCCGCATCTCCATGGCGACGGGCCTACCATCGTCGCCCTTCCTGAGCCGAACGACTTCTGCATAGTCCTCCTCCGGCCGTACCCAAACGTCGCCCTCACGTAGAAGACGAAGCGCAATTACGATGTCTTGATGTAGGTGCCAGACATCGTGTTGTTCGCCGGTAATGGGCTGTCGTAGCACAAGGCGGAATCCGACGTCGATTTCAGCACTATGGCAGTAAACGTCGCAGGGTTTATAGAAGTTCTCGTCTGGCCAAGGAGTTGCTTCGTGATCGTCCTGCCAACTGAATTGCTCACCCCACTCTCGCTTGTCGAGTGGAAACAAAATCGAATGCGCGCCATCGAACTGGTCGATGAAGCCCGGCTGATTGTACTCTCCCTGCTTCTTGGTCTCCCAAAGGCGCAGCGGAACCCAGACGCCACTCGCGAATCGTCGCTTGATCACCTTGGATAGATCGAGAAAATCCTTCAACGCTCAAGTACCTATGCCAGCTCATCTCTAGCGAGATGATCGACCTAACCATGCGGGAAGTGCAAGCGCCGCCTTTGGCGCGGGAATACAAAATTTGTGGATAGAGATGAAATGAATCTACCTTAAGATAGCCCTGTGATTGCAAGCATTCAGTTAACGGCGACCGCATCCGTCAGGACTTGGGTTGTACGACCTGCCGGAAATTGACCGAGTGGAAGGCGCACTGCTGACTCTCTGCGGAATGAAGCGGCAATGGCTGGTTTTGGCGGAAGTGCCCGCTCAAAGCCCGTTCGGTGAGCGACGGATTTCGGTCGTCTACTGCCATGATAGCGTCCCGGGAGAGGCCGCACTGACAAACGCTCGCTCGCGAGCCCAATTAATTTAGCCGGTCAGCGAAGCTGGCTGACCGCGTCTCGCAAAGTCAGGGCGACTGAAACCGAGAATCCATTTTCGAGCGCCAGTTTGAAAAACTCCTCCGTCGCATGGTGTGGTGTCAGGGAATTTTCGCGGGCAAGCTTTCGGGCAAACTTACCAAGATCAATGGCATCGCGCGGACTGACCCAGCGCGGATTTCCCGCCTTCTTTAGGAAAGCTTCGCGCACATGCTGCGGGAGTTCGCAGCCGAGGAGCAAATAGCGCAGGTGCCTCGCGAAATTCGGATGAGTATAGATATCCTCGCCCATGCAGCCATTGCGTTCGAACAGGCCTTGCCGAGACGCCCTTATTCGCCCCGGATTGCAGTCCGGATCCGTCCAGTACGGCGGCCAATGCGGCGGCATTGCACCGCGAGCATTGAGCGCGGCGAGCAGCGCGGGGATGAGTCGGGCATTGGCCACGTAAATCTCATGGGCATCCGGATGATCGTAGTCATTGTCGAGATAAATGGCATCGGCAAGGCGCCGTTCGGTGTCGCTCAGCGCGATGCGGTACTCACGGTCGGTGGTTAGCATCCGCATGACTTAGCCTTGTATCGAGCATGTGGCGAGAGCGGCGTGCGAGCATTATCCCCAATGCTATCGCCAGTGGATGGGGTGACGCTCCATGCAAACCGCCCAAGGGTTGTTTAGGGACAGCTACGGCTTAGCGAAGGGCAGCTTATTATCTTCGCGTTTTCGAAGCTGATGGGGTGGACGCCCCCCCGGCGGCATCGATGTGCCATAGTGGAGGTGTTGAGCACCACTTAATGGAGGCGTCCGTGTCAGAGGTTATCACGATCGGCTTGGATATCGCGAAGAATGTTTTCCACGCGCATGGCGCGGATGCGGGAGGGCAGATGATTTTCAGCCGCAGGCTGACCAGGGCCAAGCTTCTGGACTTCTTCGCGGCACAACCTGCGTGCCTTGTTGCGATGGAAGCATGCGGTGGCGCACATCACTGGGCACGGCAACTGACCCAGTTCGGGCATAGCGTGCGCCTCATCCCCCCTGCCTACGTGAAGCCCTTCGTGAAACGGCAGAAGAACGACGCTGTCGATGCCGAAGCGATCTGCGAGGCAGCCCAGCGTCCCGGCATGCGCTTCGTTGCGGTCAAAACCGAGGAACAGCAGGCATCTGGTATGGTGTTCCGCACCCGCGACCTGATGGTCCGCCAACGGACCCAACTCATCAACGCTCTGCGTGGTCATCTGGCAGAATATGGTTGGATCGCCCCCAAGGGGAAGATGCACATGAACCTGCTGGCCGGCTTGCTCGACGACGACGAGATGGCCTCGACACTTCCACCGGCTGCGCGGGCCATGCTCAAGGTCATGACCAACCATCTTGAGCGGATCGACGAGCAGATCGCCGATCTTGACCGCGAGATCGCGCGTCGCGCGCGAGAGGACGATACTGCTCGCCGGCTGATGACCATTCCCGGCATCGGCCCGGTCACGGCGGCGGCGATCCTCTCGCTGGCGCCGCCCATCGAAACTTTCGCGAAGGGGCGCGACTTCGCAGCCTGGCTGGGCCTGACGCCATTGCAGCATTCGACGGGAGGCAAACCAAAGCTCGGCTCCATCTCGAAAATGGGCGATCGAACGATCAGGCGTTTGCTGATCATATGCGGCAGTTCGATGGTGCGACAGGCCTGCAGGTTCGGCGCACCGGCAGGCTCCTGGCTCGAGAGCATGTTGGCGCGCAAGCCGCGCATGCTGGTGTCCGTTGCGCTGGCCAACAAGATGGCCAGGATTGTCTGGGCCTTGCTGACCAGGCATGAGGATTTCAAGGCTCCGGCGTTGGTTGCGGCGTAAGCCGAGGCCAACGTCAGAGGTCGTCGGAGACGTAGGCGGTCGAAGGAGGGTATGGCACAACGGTCGGCAAGACCGGATTGGCAAACCAGGGAATGGCAGAGCGCTTCGAGCGCGATAAGCTGATATGGATCCGATCCGCGAACTCCCATACGGGCCCGCAGCATGGCGCTGCACTCAGAGGCCGGACAGATGGCAGCACCCGACTACGTACCAGACCCAATTTTACGCTTGCTTCTTCAGGGGCGTCCACAGATGGCAGAGCGCTTCGAGCGCGATAAGCTGATATGGATCCGATCCGCGAACTCCCATACGGGCCCGCAGCATGGCGCTGCACTCAGAGGCCGGACAGATGGCAGCACCCGACTACGTACCAGACCCAATTTTACGCTTGCTTCTTCAGGGGCGTCCACAGATGGCAGAGCGCTTCGAGCGCGATAAGCTGATATGGATCCGATCCGCGAACTCCCATACGGGCCCGCAGCATGGCGCTGCACTCAGAGGCCGGACAGATGGCAGCACCCGACTACGTACCAGACCCAATTTTACGCTTGCTTCTTCAGGGGCGTCCACAGATGCTATTCCGGTCCGTCCGCACAAGCCGACGACATAAACTTTTACCCCTTCTCCGAGGAATAAGGATACGACTCATGAATCATGCCACCTAACAAAACCCACCTATAAAAGTTCGCATTCCCCGGACACGAACCCAACGCCCTTTTCTCTAAGGGGGTATAAATGAGGGTATGTCAGACTTTAAATTACATAAATTATGCATTTTTATAGATAGTTAAGCCAACCAATTCGAGTGCGTCATCGCACCACGTTTCCCGATATCCGCAGATTTGCTGCCCCTGCCTTGTGGGCATCGAAAAGGGCGCCGTTGCCGCATGGAACAGCGCCCTTTTTAGAATGAACGGGCCGCGCAACAGCGATGCGGCCAAACAGCCTATTCGATAAACGGCTCCACCGCGCGCATATGCCCGCGCAGGAAAGCATCCGCCACATGGCGCAGCGGGGCGATATCGACATCGCTCTGCCCCTCGGCCACCAGGGCTGCGAAACGGGCATAGAGTTCGGGATATTCCCGGTCCTCATCCTCGCGCACGCCCTCGGGCAGGGTCAGCACCGAGCCGCCCTTGGCAAGTTTCAGCGTACCGCCGTCGGTTTCCACAATGATGTCCCAGCTTTGCGGGCCGGTCTGGCGGAAATCCAGATCCATGTGGATCGGCGTCCCCGCGCTGTCGGTAAAGCGCAGGTCCGCCGCAATCGGCGCCTGACAGTTTGAGGGCACCTCCAGCGTGGCCTCGGTCAGAAAGAACGGGCGCGGCAGGATATGCGTGGCGATGGAGAGCGCATTGATGCCCGGATCGAACACGCCCAATCCGCCCGCCTGCCAGATCCACGCCTGCCCCGGATGCCAGACGCGCACGTCCTCGCGCCAGATGATTTTCACATCGCGGATGGTGCGCGCGGCCAGCCATGCCTTTGCCGGTTCGACCCCCGCCGCATAGCGCGAGTGCCAAGAGGCGAAGAGCGTCACCCCGGCCTCATCGGCGATGGTGCGCAAGGATTCGACCTCGGCCAAAGTCGCGCCGGGGGGCTTTTCGAGGAAGACATGAATCTTGTGCTGCAACGCCTTGACCGCCAAGCCATAGCGCACCTGCGGCGGGGTGCAGAGCGCCACCGCATCGACCGCCACACCCGAGGCCAACAGCTCATCCAGATCGGCAAACCACGGCACAGACAGCTCCGGATCATGACGGCTGACCGTGGCCACCAATTCATAGGCCGGATTGGCAGCGATGGCGGGCAAATGCTGATCGCGGGCGATCTTGCCCACGCCGACAATGGCTATGCGGATAGGGGCAATGCTGAGGGCGTCCATGGCTCAGAGCACCTTTACCGAGACAGTCTCCGCCGCCGCGATGGCCAGACGGTTGCGCAAAGGCAGCGCAAAAGGCGCCGCGCTGATTTCAAACTCGTCGCCTTCAACCGTGCGCACTTCGTCCGAGAAGGACAGCGTGGCCGTGCCGAAGAAATGCACATGCACATCGCCCGCGCGGCGGAACAGGCCATATTTGAAATGGTGCTGTTCCAGATTGCCGATGCTGTGCGACATATTCGCCTCGCCCGACAGGAAGGGCTTTTCCCAAAGCACTGCGCCATCGCGCAGGATACGGCTGGTTCCGCGAATGTCGTCCGGCACTTCGCCGATCAGCAGTTCCGCCCCCAGCGCCGCCACGCGCAGCTTGGAATGGGCCAGCCACAGGTAATTGTGCCGCTCGGTCACATGGTCGGAAAATTCATTGGCCAGCGCGAGGCCAAGGCGGAAGGGTGTGCCATCCGGGCCGACGATATAGACGCCCGCCAGTTCGGGCTCCTCGCCGCCATCCTGCGCAAAGGCGGGGCTGAGCAGATCAGCGCCGGGGCCGACCATCTGCGAACCATCGCCCTTGTAAAACCATTCGGGTTGCTGGCCGGTCTGGCCTGCCTCGGGCTTGCCGCCCTCGACGCCCTCAAGGAACATGCGCATCGAATCGGTCAGCTTTTCACCCGCAGCGGCGGCGGCGTGCATCTTGTTGCGCCCTTCCGCCGAACCCAGATGCGTCAGACCCGTGCCGGTCATCCACAGATGCGCCGGGTCTTCATGGTCGATCGGGGCGATCAGGCGACCGGCGGCCAGTTCAGCGGCGATATCCACCGCCGCGCCCTTACCGGCAGCTTCAGCCGCCGCCGACAGCGAATGCCCGGCGGCAATCGCACGCAATGCCAGTTCGCGGGTCGAGGCAACGCCATTGAGGAACCACGCCTGATCCCCATCGGCCAGAATAACGGAACGTGCGCCATCATCGGCGCGATGTTGCAAAAGGCGCTGGGCCATCGTCAAAACTCCTTGCCCGCCGGGACACCCGGCGGGGTGAATGCCAAAATCAGAGCGTCAGAACACCGTCGATCAGTCGCGGCGCACCATCGCCGCGCGCCTCATCGCGCAATTCGGCGGGCAGCAGCGCGGACGCGATGTTCTGATAGCTGACCGGACGCAGGAAACGGTCGATGGCAAGAGTGCCCACCGAGGTCGTGCGCGGATCGCTGGTGGCCGGGAAAGGCCCGCCATGGACCATCGCATGGCACACCTCAACGCCCGTGGGCCAGCCATTGGCTAGAATGCGCCCGACCTTGCGCTCCAGCACCGGCAGGAGCGCGGCGGCCAGATCGGCATCGGCATCATCCATGTGCAGCGTGGCGGTCAATTGCCCTTCCAGCCCCTTCAGAACCGCCGTTAGCTCCGCCGCATCGGCGCAGCGCACGAGGATCGAGCTGGCACCAAACACCTCATGCGCCAGCGCCGGATTGGCGAGGAAGGTGGCCGCCGTGGTCTGGAACAGGATCGCGCCGCATGCGGTGCCCTCGCCCGGTTCGCCCGCCGCCAGTTGCTCCACGCCATCCGCGCCTGCCAGAGCAGCAGTGCCGCTGCGATAGGCCGCGCCGATGCCCTTGGTCAGCATGGTCTGCGCGGGGGCCTGCGCCACGGCGCCGGTGGCGGTGGCGACGAAGGCCTCCAGCCCCTCGCCCTCAATGGCCAGCATCAGGCCGGGATTGGTGCAGAATTGCCCCGCGCCCATCGTCAGCGAGCCGACAAAAGCGGTGCCCAGCGCCGCGCCGCGCGCCTTCAGGGCTTCGGGCAGAAGAAGGACGGGGTTGATGCTGCTCATTTCGGCATAGACGGGGATCGGCACCGGGCGCGAGGCGGCAAGTGCCACCAGCGCCAGACCGCCCGCGCGCGATCCGGTAAAGCCCACCGCCGCAATGCGCGGGTCTTTCACCAGCGCCGCGCCCAATTCATTCGACGGGCCGACCAGATGGCCGAACACGCCGCCCGGCAGACCGCAGGCCGCCACCGCCCGCGCAATGGCCGAAGCCACCAGCGCGCCGGTTTCGGGATGCGCCGGATGGCCCTTGACCACCACCGGGCAACCGGCGGCCAGCGCCGAGGCCGTGTCGCCACCAGCGGTCGAGAAAGCCAGCGGGAAGTTGGACGCGCCAAACACCGCCACCGGCCCCACCGGGATCATGCGCAGGCGCAGATCGGGGCGCGGCAGAGGCGCGCGGTCGGGCAGCGCGGGGTCGATGCGCAATTGCTGCCATGCACCGGCGCGCACCACGCCCGCGAACAGGCGAAGCTGGCCCATGGTGCGGCCGCGTTCGCCTTCAAGGCGGGCGCGGGGCAGGCCGCTCTCGCGCATCGCCGCCACGATCAGATCATCGCCAAGGGCAAGAATTTCATCGGCGATGGTTTCGAGGAAGGCCGCGCGCGTTTCACGATCCGTGGCGCGATAGGCGTCAAAGGCGGCCTCGGCGGCGGCGCAGGCCGCCTCGACCTGCGCCAAACCATCGACGGCAAAGGCGGGGCCGGTTGCCTGCCCCGTGGCGGCATCCATCGAACGAAATTCAGTCATCGAAAACTCCACGTTGCACTCGCGACCGCCGCCGAAGCGTTTAGTCAGAGTAAAATCATTCCACCTCAAGATCCGGTAAGGCATGGGTGAGGCGCGAACCCCAGACCGCGTAGAACAGGGTGTAAAGCTCGCACACGGCGGTCAGGATAAAGGAAGTCTGCAACCCGTAACGGTCGGCCAGCCAGCCTTGCACCGCAACCAGCGCCCCGCCCGCAATCGCCATGATCAGCAGGCCCGAGCCCTCCTCGGTCAGCGGGCCAAGGCCGCGAATGCCCAGCGTAAAGATCGTGGGGAACATGATCGAGTGGAACAGGCCGACCAGGATCAGCGACCACATCGCCACCGGCCCCGTCGACACCACCGTAACGCCCATCACCACAAAGGCGCCAACCGAAAATACCGCCAGAACGATTCCCGCATCAACCTTTTGCATAATGGCCGAACCGACAAACCGGCCCACCATCATCCCGCCCCACAGCAGCGTGAGATAGCGCCCGGCCTGCTCGGCGGTCATGCCGCCGATGTCGGGGCGGCTGATGAAATTGATGAAGAGATTGCCGACCCCGATTTCCGCGATCAGGTAAATGAAAATAGCCGGAACCCCCAGCACCAGATTGCGATGCTGCCACAGGGGATGGTTCCAGAAGCGATCCCAGAGCGAGCCTTGCGGGGCCGCGTCCTTGACCCGGCGATTGGCCGCCCCGATGGCGGGCAGAGGAAAGCGCGCGATGGCAATGGCCAGCACCGTTAGCACGGCCGCAACAATGCCATAGGGCAGGATGACCGAATGCGCATCGGCGAGACGTTCGGCCTGGGTCAGCACCGTTCCCGCCGCCGTCGTGCCTCCCTTGGACCGGCCCAAAATCAGCCATGCGCCAAACATCGGCGCCAGCATCGTCCCGGCCGAATTCATCGCCTGCACCAGATTGAGGCGCGAGGAGGCGGTTTCGGCAGGCCCGATCACCGCCACGTAAGGATTGGCCGCGACCTGAAGCAGGGTGATCCCGCTGGCGATGACAAAGAGCATGGCCAGCGTGACGCCATAGGAGGGGATCGAGGCCGCCACCATCATGCCCACCGCCCCGGCCGCCATTATCAGCAGGCCCGTGACCAGCGATTTCTGATAACCGATCCGCTCGATCAGCATGGCGGCGGGGATTGAGGCGAAGAAATAGGCGATGAACCACACCGATTCGATCAGCGCGGCCTGAAAATAGCTCAGTTCAAACACGGACCGCAGATGGGGCAGCAGCGTGCCGTTGATGACCGTGATAAAGCCCCACATGAAAAACAGCGTGGCCAGCAGCGAAAGGGCGCGGCCATAATGGCCATGACTGTGGGGCGCATCTGTTGGCGTGACGCTCGCACTCAAACCTGCAGGGGGGGCCATCTCGATCCTCTCAAAAGCTGTCGGCTTGCCATTGGTCTGGCATAGCGACTTGCGCTCATCATATTTGTCGGACTATAGAGCGGGCAAGGCCGCGTCAATGGCCCACGATTGCCGGGAGAGACTAGGCATGAAATTTTACGCCCTCGCACCCTTTGCCGCCCATCGCGCGGGGGCGGCCCATGAGGCCTCAGGTCACAAAGCCGATGGGCGAAAAACCGACAGGCGCCGATTGCCCGCCAAGCACCATCGCCCCATCCTCTCGCATTGATTGAAGGCATTATGACCGAGACACGCACATTGCGCAGCCGCGCCTGGTTCGACAATCCCGACAATATCGACATGACCTCGCTCTACCTTGAGCGCTATCTCAACTATGGGATCAGCCTTGAGGAATTGCGCAGCGGCCGCCCGATCATCGGCATAGCCCAGACCGGCAGCGACCTTTCGCCCTGCAACCGCCACCACCTCGTGCTGGCCGAACGCATCCGCGAGGGCATCCGCGAAATGGGGGGCATCGCGCTGGAATTTCCGGTCCACCCCATTCAGGAAACCGGCAAGCGCCCCACCGCCGGACTCGACCGCAATCTGGCCTATCTGGGGCTGGTCGAGGCGCTGTATGGCTATCCGCTCGACGGCGTGGTGCTGACCACGGGATGCGACAAGACCACGCCCGCGCTGTTGATGGCGGCGGCCACGGTCAACCTGCCCGCGATTGCATTGTCGGTCGGGCCGATGCTCAATGGCTGGCACAAGGGCGAGCGGACGGGCAGCGGCACCATCGTGTGGAAGGGCCGCCAGATGCTGGCCGCCGGTGAAATCGACGATGAGGGCTTCATCAAGCTCGTCGCCTCCAGCGCGCCCAGCACGGGCTATTGCAACACGATGGGCACGGCCTCAACGATGAACAGCCTTGCCGAGGCTCTGGGCATGATGCTGCCCGGCTCTGCGGCCATCCCCGCCCCCTATCGCGACCGTCAGGAATGCGCCTATCACACCGGCAAGCGCATTGTGGAGATGGTGCATGAGGATCTCAAACCCTCCGACATCCTGACGCTGGATGCGTTTCACAATGCCATCGCGGTCAATTCGGCCATCGGCGGATCGACCAATGCGCCGATCCATCTGGCCGCGATTGCCCGCCATATCGGCGTCGATCTGCCGCTGACCGATTGGCAGGAGATCGGCCACAAGATCCCCCTGCTGGTGAACCTGCAACCGGCGGGCGAATATCTGGGTGAGGACTATTACCGCGCGGGCGGCGTGCCCGCCGTGGTCGCACAATTGATGGGTCAGGGCCTGATCCGCGAGCAGGCCATGACCGTCAACGGCAAGACCATCGGCGAAAACTGCCGGGGCGCCGCCATCGAGGATGAAAAGGTGATTCGCCCGTTCAACCAGCCGATTTTGGAGGATGCCGGTTTCCTCGTCCTGTCGGGCAATCTGTTCGATGCGGCGATCATGAAGACCAGCGTGATTTCGGAGGAATTCCGTGCGCGCTATCTGTCCAGCCCCGATGATCCCGAAGCGTTTGAAGGCCCGGCGGTCGTGTTTGACGGGCCGGAGGATTATCACCACCGCATCGACGATCCCGCCGTCGGCATCACGCCCGAAACGCTGATGTTCATGCGCGGCGCCGGCCCCATCGGCTATCCCGGCGCGGCCGAGGTGGTCAACATGCGCCCGCCCGCCTATCTGATCACCGAGGGCGTTTCGGCCCTGCCCTGCATCGGCGACGGGCGTCAGTCGGGCACCAGCGGCAGCCCGTCGATCCTGAACGCATCGCCCGAAGCGGCGGCCAATGGCGGCCTCGCGCTGTTGAAAACCGGCGACCGGGTGCGGATCGACCTGCGCAAGGGCACGGTCAATGTGCTGATTCCCGATGAGGAATTGGCCGACCGTCGCAAAGCCCTGGTCGAGGCGGGCGGCTATGCCTATCCGGCCAGCCAGACGCCGTGGCAGGAAATCCAGCGCGCCCTGGTGGGCCAGATGAACAGCGGCGCCATTCTGGAAGGGTCGGAGAAATATCAGCGTATCGCCCAGACCATGGGCCTGCCCAGAGACAATCACTAAGGGACACCAGCATGGGCAAGGTAACGCGCATTGATCGCCCCATCCGCGACACGCTGGGCGAAGGCGCCCTGTGGTGCGCGCGCGATGGTGCGTTCTATTGGGTGGATATCCTTGCCCCTGCGCTCAACCGGCTCGTGCTGGAAAGCGGCGAGATCAGCCGCTGGGACATGCCCGAGCCGCTGGGCTGGGTGGTCGAACATGGCGCGGGCGGCTTTGTCGGCGGCTTTCGCAGCGGGATCGCGCGCATCACGCTCGATCCTTTGACCATCGGCCCGCGCAGCGGCCCGGAAGCCCATTTGCCCGGCAACCGCATGAATGACGGCAAGGCCGATGCCGAGGGCGCGATCTGGTGCGGCACGATGGACATGGCCGAAGAAGCCGACAGCGGCTCGCTCTATCGCCTCTCGCCATCGGGCCAATGGGCGCGGATGGACAGCGGATACCGCGTGCCCAACGGGCCCGGGATTTCGCCCTGCGGCCGCTGGCTTTATCATGCCGACAGCGCCCGGCGGATCATCTATCGCTTTGCCCGCAGCGATGATGGCCTGACCGACCGCCGGACCTTTGTCGAATTCGGCGAGGAGGACGGCTATCCCGACGGCATGAATTGCGATGCCGATGGCTATCTGTGGGTGGCGCATTGGGATGGCGGGCGGATCAGCCGGTTTGCCCCCGACGGCAGGCTGGATCGCGCCATCGCCATCCCGGCGCGGCGCATCACCAATATGGCCTTTTGCGGCGAAGGGCTCGACCGCCTCTTCGTCACCTCGGCGGCCATCGGATTGCCGCCGTCCGAAGATGACGGTGCGATTTTCGAGGTGGAAACCGGGCTGCGCGGCAACCCGGCCTATCCTTATACCGGCCCGATCTCGGGCTGAGGCAGGGCGGCAAGGCCCATTTCCTCGGCGGTGTCGTTCATCGCCAGATCGACCAGCACGCGCATCGCCTCGGCGGCGGCATCGGCATCGCCTGCGGCAATCGTCTCATAGACCTTGGCATGATCGGGGATCGGATTGCGCGGAAGCGCGCGTGAGCGCTGCTTGTACTGCGTCGTCCAATGCACCGCCGCGCCGATGCTGGCCGAAAGGACCACCAGCGCGGGGTTGCGCGTGGCGCGCAGGATCGCATCGTGGAAATCGCGGTCGCCCGCCCGCCCCGCTTCGGTCGCCAGCGTATGGCGACGCATCGCGGCCAGCGCATCCTTCATCGCGCGCAGATCTTCCCGATCGCGCCTTTGCGCGGCAAAGCGCGCCGCCGCCGGTTCAACCACCGATCGCAGTTCAAAGATGCCGCGTACCAGCACCGGGTCCGGCTCGCCCGCAAAGGCCCAGGCGAGCACATCGGGGTCAAGCAGGTTCCAGCGCGTGCGGGGCAGCACGCGCGTGCCCGCCTTGGGGCGACTTTCCACCAGACCCTTGGCCGCCAACACCTGCATCGCCTCGCGCAGCGCCCCGCGTGAGACATCAAGCGCCTCGGCAAATTCAACCTCGCTCGACAGCACCGTACCCGGGGCATAGACCCCCGAGACGATATCCGTGCCCAGCCGATGCGCAATGGCCCCCTGCAACCGGCGCCCGGTGCCGCGCTTGGCCTTTTTGGGAACGGCTTCTTGCGGGGCTTCTTGCGGGGCTTCTTGCGGGGCCTCCTCCGGCTCGGTCAAATTCCCGCCCCCGGATGCATCGTCATTGCCCTTTTCACTGTTTCCGCGATCCTCTTTCAAAACCCCATGGTCGATCTGGACGGGATAGCACAGGAAACGGGCGCGGGCGAATAGTTCAACACATAAACCCGCTTTCCGCCGCCGCATCGCATCGTCCGGGACAAGGCGAGCAGGAATCGCGGCGGCTCGGGAGCATTTGCGGTCAGCGCGGCGCCGTGATTGGTTCGACAAATTTCATCAACCGCTGCGTAATCACCTCCTCTGCCTCGTGCATGATGCGCTGGATGAGCTGCTCGCATGTAGGGATGTCGTGGATGATGCCCATCACGAGGCCCGCGGTGATGACGCCATGGGCGGTGTCGCCGGTGTTCAGGCCCTCGCGGCCGCGCGCGCCCTTGACCAGCGGGGCGATGGTTTCAAACGGTTCACCCCGGCCTTCGGCCTCGCGCACGGCCTGCGAGATGGCGTTGCGGGCCACGCGGGCGGTGTTGCGAAACGAGCGGAAGATAAGGTCGGTGCCCCGCTCGTCGCCCTCGACCAGCATGCGCTTGATGTCGGGGTGGATCGGCGCCTCGACGGTAGCGCAAAAGCGGGTGCCCATATTGATCCCCTCGGCCCCCAGCGCCAGCGCGGCGGCAAGGCCCCGCCCGTCACCAAAACCCCCGCTGGCCAGCAGCGGAACCTTTACCCTGTCCGCCGCCGCCGGGATCAGGATCAGGCCGGGAATGTCATCCTCGCCGGGGTGCCCCGCGCATTCAAAGCCGTCGATGCTGATGATGTCGGCCCCCATCCGCTCGGCGCTCAGCGCATGGCGGACAGCGGTGCATTTGTGCAGCACGGTGATGCCGTGGCTCTTGAAATCCTCGACATGCTCGCGCGGATTGTGGCCTGCAGTTTCCACGATCGTGATGCCGCTCTCGATAATGGCGCGGCGATACTGCGCATAAGGCGGCGGGTTGAGCGAGGGCAGCAGCGTCAGGTTCACCCCGAACGGCTTGTCGGTCAGCGCGCGGCAGCGCTCGATCTCGGCGCGCAGAGCATCGGGCGTGGGAAAGGTCAGCGCGGTGATGATGCCAAGCCCGCCCGCGTTCGACACCGCGCTCGCCATGTCTGCTGTGCCAACCCACATCATCCCGCCCTGAACAATGGGGTGCTGGATGCCGAGCATTTGCGTGATGCGGGTTTGCATGGGGGTGGTCCTCTCGGTTTGGGGTTTTAGGGTTTTTGCCTCCGGCGGGCAAAGGGCGGGGGCCCTTTGCGATCCCGTTATGGGGGTGGTGGGAGGTTGGCTGGGTGGTTTGTGGTTCGGGGGTTTAAGGCCTGCGGCGCGGCGAGCTCAGGTTTTTGCGCCGCAGGCTTTGCAATGTCGACATTGCATATTGGCCACCTTGGCCGAGATGAAGCGCAACGCAGACAGTAACGGGAGCGCGAGGGCCAACCGATTTGTCTGGACAAATCGGCATTTTAAACGCGTCCCTCGCATCTACCCCTTCCCCCTCACATATTGGGATAATTGGGCCCACCGCCGCCTTCGGGCGCGACCCATGTGATGTTGCCGGTGGGGTCCTTGATGTCGCAGGTCTTGCAGTGGACGCAGTTCTGGGCGTTGATCTGGAGGCGCTTGGCATCGCCCTCGCCCACAAACTCATAGACCCCTGCCGGGCAGTAGCGCGCCTCCGGCCCGGCATAGCGGGGCAGGTTGATGCGCGTGGGCACCGAGGGGTCGGCCAGTTTCAGGTGGCAGGGCTGATCCTCCGCATGGTTGGTGAAGGAGAAGGACACGCTGGTCAGCCGGTCAAAGCTGATCACGCCATCGGGCTTGGGATAGGCGATGGGCTGATAGAGATCGGCCCGGCCCGTCGCCTCGGCATCGGTGTGATGCGCCATCGCGCCAAACGGGTTGATGCGCAGATAGCGCGCCCACATATCCGCACCCGCCAGCACCGTGCCCAGCGCCCCGCCGAACTTCGCCACCAAAGGCTGCGCGTTCTGCACCAGCTTGAGTTCGTCGGCGATCCAGCTCTCGCGCAAGGTAGCCTCGTAGCCATCCAGCTGCGCGCCCTCCTGCCCTGCCGCAATCGCCGCCACAATCGCCTCGGCGGCCAGCATGCCGCTCTTCATCGCCGTATGGCTGCCCTTGATGCGCGGCACGTTGACAAAGCCCGCGCTGCACCCGGCCAGCACCCCGCCGGGGAAGGCCAGATGCGGCACCGATTGCCACCCGCCCTCGTTGATCACCCGCGCGCCATAGCTGACGCGTTTGCCGCCTTCGAGGATCGCCCGGATCGCCGGATGCTGCTTCCAGCGCTGGAATTCCTCATACGGGCTGACATGCGGGTTCTTGTAATCGAGCGCCGTCACAAAACCCAAGGCCACCTGCCCGCCCGCCTGATGATAGAGGAAACCCCCGCCCCAACTCTCGCTCTCACTGAGCGGCCAGCCCTGCGTGTGCAGCACGCGGCCCGGCACGTGCTTGTCGGGCGCAATGTCCCACAATTCCTTGATGCCCAGACCATAGACCTGCGGCTGACAATCGCGCTCCAGAGCGTACTTCGCCTTGACCCTTTTGGTCAGATGCCCGCGCGCGCCCTCGGCCAGGATCGTGTATTGCGCCGTCAGGTTCATGCCGGGCTGGTAATCCGGCTTCGGATTGCCATCATGGTCCACGCCCATATCGCCGGTCTGCACGCCGATGATGCGGTCGCCGTCATAGAGCAATTCTGCCGCCGGGAAGCCGGGGAAGACCTCCACCCCCAGCTCCTCGGCCTTGCCCCCCAGCCAGCGGCACAGATTGCCGAGGCTGACGGTGTAATTGCCATCATTGCTCATAAACGGCGGCATCAGCGCATGGGGCACCGCATAATGCCCGCCCTTGGTGAGAACCCAGTGCCAGTTGTCCGTCACCGGCGTTTCCGCCAAAGGGCAGCCATCGGTCCGCCAATCGGGCAGCAGCTCATCCATCGCGCGCGGATCGACCACCGCGCCCGAGAGAATATGCGCCCCCACTTCCGAGCCCTTCTCCAGCACGCAGACGCTCAGATCGGCATTGAGCTGCTTGATGCGGATGGCGGCGGCAAGCCCCGCAGGCCCCCCGCCGACCACCACCACGTCATAGGGCATCGTGTCGCGCTGGATGTCGTCCATGGCTTACAGCTTCCCCGTCAGCTCGGGCACGGCGGTAAACAGATCCGCGACCAGCCCGATATCGGCCACCTGGAAGATCGGCGCGTCCTCGTCCTTGTTGATGGCGATGATGGTCTTGCTGTCCTTCATGCCCGCAAGGTGCTGGATCGCCCCGGAAATGCCCACGGCAATGTAAACCTGCGGCGCGACGATCTTGCCGGTCTGGCCCACCTGATAGTCATTGGGCACATAGCCCGCGTCCACGGCGGCGCGGCTCGCGCCCACCGCCGCGCCCAGCTTGTCGGCCAGCGGCAGGATCGTGGCGGCAAAGGTCTCGGCATCCTTCAGGGCCCGCCCGCCCGAGACGATCACCTTGGCGCTGGTCAGTTCGGGGCGTTCCGACTTGGCGATTTCCGCGCCGACAAAGCTGGAAATTCCCGCGTCCCCGGTGGTGGCGACGGCCTCGATGGTCGCGCTGCCGCCGGTGGCTTCGACCTTGGCAAAGGCGGTGCCGCGCGCGGTGATCACCAGCCTGGCATCCGAGCTCTCGACCGTGGCGATTGCATTGCCCGCATAGATCGGGCGGGTGAAACTCTTGGGGCCCTCGACGCTCAGAATATCCGAGATCTGCGCCACATCGAGCAAAGCCGCCACGCGCGGGGCGATGTTCTTGCCCGTGGTCGTTGCGGGCGCGACAAAGGCGTCATAGCCCTCCATCAGACCCACCACCAGCGGCGCAACATTCTCCGCCAGCCCATGCGCATAGGCCGCATCATCGCCCACCAGCACCTTGACCACGCCCGCGATTCCCGCCGCCGCCTCGGCCACAGCGCCAACGCCGGAACCGGCCACCAGCACATGCACCTCGCCCAGTTGCGAGGCCGCCGTCACCGCCGAGAGCGTCGCATCCTTGAGCGCCGCATTGTCATGCTCGGCCCACACCAAAACAGCCATGTTACAATTCCTTTTCTTGGTTTCGCCCTCGCCTTCGCTCAGGCGACGCCCAATTCTTTAAGCTTGCCCAGCAGCGCATCGACATCGGCGACCTTCACGCCTGCGCTGCGCACCGCCGGTTCGGAAACCTTCAGCACCTTCAGGCGCGGCGTGATGTCCACACCGTAATCGGCCGGGCTCTTCGTCTCGAGCTTCTTCGACTTGGCCTTCATGATGTTGGGCAGCGAAGCATAGCGCGGTTCATTGAGCCGCAGGTCGGTCGTCACAATCGCGGGCAGCGTGAGCTTGACCGTCTCCAGCCCGCCATCGACCTCGCGCGTCACCAGCACCGCCTCGCCCTCAACCTCGACCTTACTGGCAAACGTCCCCTGCGGGCGGCCCGTCAAGGCAGCCAGCATCTGCCCCACCTGATTGCTGTCATCGTCAATCGCCTGCTTGCCCAGCACCACCAGTTGCGGGGCCTCCTCGGCCATGATCTTCGCCAAAATCTTCGCCACCGCCAGCGGCTCGACCGTCTCTTCCGTGCTCACCAAGATCGCCCGGTCCGCCCCCATGGCCAGAGCCGAACGCAACGTCTCCTGAGCCTTGGCCGGGCCAACCGACACCACCACAACCTCGGTGGCCACGCCCCGCTCCTTCAAGCGAACAGCCTCCTCCACCGCGATCTCGTCAAACGGGTTCATGCTCATCTTCACATTGCTCAGGTCAACACCCGAACCATCCGCCTTCACACGAGGCTTCACGTTGTAATCAAGCACGCGCTTGATCGGTACCAGCAGTTTCATGGTTGCGTCACCTTTACCTTCCAGCACCCGAGTCCACAGGCGCTTGCATGGCCGTTGAACAAGGCCTATACCAAACATCTGTTACAGTCAAACGAGGAAGCGTATTTTGGCTCTGCCCTCCCCCTCCTGCCGCGCCGCCAACGAGCCGAACCGCATGGCCGCAACGGGGCAAGGGGCAGCGGCATGACCAAGGCGCAGCCCACCCCCCGCACGCGCCGCCAGCCGACCGAGCAAGGCAGCAATCGTCGCAACCAAATTCTTGAAATCGCGGCCCATCTCTTCGCGGCCAAGGGCTATGCCGGAACCTCTATGCGCGATATTGGCGAAGAGGCGGGCGTGCTCGGCGGCTCGCTGTATCACCACGTCAAATCAAAGGATGCGCTCTTTGCCGAGCTGCATAATCACGCCCTTGATCAGGCAGGCGCGCGAATCGTCGAGGCCATTGCCGACATCGACGACCCTTGGCAAAAGCTGGAAACCGCCTGTGTCACGATGCTGGAAATCCAGCTCGATCCGCAATCGCTGACCACGCCGATGATGAATGATTTCCGCACCGCGCCCGAACCGCTGCGCCGCCTGCTGATCGAGCGGCGCGACGCGTTTGAGGCGATCTTTGGCCGGATCATTGCCGACCTTGGCCTGCCGCCGCATATCGACCTGTCGATCTATCGCATCACGCTGCTGACCATGCTGAATCACACAACAGACTGGTATCGCCCCGGTCGGCTAAGCCCCGCCGAGATCGGGCGCCAAGTGGCCGCGATCTTGCGCGCGGGGCTGGCCTGACGGACGGATATCAACCGCCCTGCCCCCCAGACCAGCGGCGAAACAACGCAGAGCCCGCCACCATCATCCCCATCAGCCCGGCAAAGACGGCGGCCAGTAACGGATTGTTGTAAACCATCGTCAGCAGAGCCAGACCGGCCATGCCCAGCGCAAAGGCCGGCGCATAGGGATAGGCCGGAGCGCGCCAAGGGCGCACCAGATCGGGATCGCATCGCCGCAGGCGGAACAGCGCAGCGATAGAAATCAGATACATCAACAAAGCGCCAAAGGCCGACAAGGTGACGATACTGGCGGTCAGCGGCTGACCGGCGATGGAGATCAGATGGTCGCTGTAGATCGTGGCGATGCCCACGGCCCCGCCCGCCAGCGTCGCGACATGGGGGGTTTTGAAGCGCGGATGAAGCCGGGCAAAGACATGGGGCAAGAAGCCCGCACGCCCCAGCGCAAAGATCTGGCGGGCATAGCCCATGATGATCCCGTGAAACGAGGCGACCAGCCCGAACAGGCCCAGCCAGACCAGCATATGCAGCCAGCCGCTGGCCCCGCCCACCGCGCGCTTCATGGCCTGCGGCAAAGGATCGTTCAGATTGGCAAGCGCGGCCCAATCGCCCGACCCGCCCGCCAGCAGCATCACGCCAAAGGCCAGCGCCACCAGCGTCAGAATGCCCGCAATATAGGCGCGCGGGATGGTGCGGCGCGGATCCTTCGCCTCCTCGGCCGCCATGGCCACGCCCTCGATCGCCAGAAAGAACCAGATCGCGAAAGGCAGCGCGGCAAAAATGCCCCCTAGGGCCGCCGGTGAAAAATGATCGCGCCCCGCCCAGCCATGGGCCATAAAATGCGACAGGCTGAAGGCAGGCCGGACCACCGCCATGAACACCAATAGCTCACCCACCGCCAGCAGGGTCATCACCAGTTCGAAACTGGCCGCAATATGCACACCGATGATGTTGAGCGCCATGAACAGCAGATAGGCCCCCAGCGCCGTGGTGCGCGGCGAAAGCGCGGGAAACTGGACATTGAGATAGGCCCCGATGGCCAGAGCGATGGCCGGGGGCGCAAAGAGAAATTCGATCAGCGTGGCAAAGCCCGCAATGGCGCCGCCCGTCGGCCCAAAGGCGCGCAGCGCATAGGCAAAGGGGCCGCCCGCATGGGGGATGGCCGTGGTCAGCTCGGTAAAGGAAAAGATGAAGGCCACATACATCGCCGCAACGGCCAGCGTGGCGACAAGAAACCCCAGCGTTCCCGCGCTGGCCCAGCCATAGCTCCAGCCGAAATATTCGCCGGAAATCACCAGCCCCACCGCGATGCCCCACAACTGGAACGTGCCCAGCCGCTGTTCAAGATGCATGGTCGGTCTGGCGGTCATGGCTCTGGCTCTGATCGTGGCAGGGGGACATTCGGCGGGGCAAGAGGCGCTTCCTCCTTGAGGCCGACCCCGGACAGGCCGCGCCGCAAGGCCTCGCGCACCAGCCAGCCCAGTTTGCGGGCGGCCTCTTGGCAAGACAGGCCGCCCGCATCGTGGATGTTTGATATGCAGTTGCGCTCGCTGTCGCGCCGCCCGATGCGCGGGGCATAGGTCAGATAGATCCCCAGACTGTCGGCCACGCTGAGACCCGGACGTTCGCCCAGGATCATCACGCAGATCCTCGCGCCCAACGCCTCGCCCACCGGATCGCCCAGCGCGACGCGGGCCTGATGCGCAAGGACTACCGGGCCGACCGACAGATCCGCCAGTTCACGCATCGCCGCCTTGACCAGAGCGGCGCCGCGGGCCTGAACAGCGCCGGGCGAGAGACCATCGCCCAGCACGAAAAGCACGTCGCACCCATCGCCCCGTCCCGCCAGCATCCGGGCCGAGCCGGGCGCCAATTGCCGCCCCAGATCGGGGCGGCGCAGATAGGTGGCGCGATCAGATGCGGCGCTTTCGACCATGACCACCGGCAGCGGAGCCAGCGCGCGCGCCAATGCATCGCGGTCCAGCCCGCCATGCACGGCATCGCGTGCGCGCGCATGGGCCAGTTGAAAATCAAGCACCTCGCCCAGAGGCAGCGCATGGCCGACCCGCCCCAGCCCGATGCGCGCAGGCGTGCTGCGGCGCAGACGCTCCCAAAGATCGGTGCTTGTCGGCCCTGCGGGTCCTTCCGGCATCCCGCTCATGCCAGCGCCCCCCGCCCCGCGATCAGCCGCGTCAGCCGCGCCGGATCGGCCAGCGCGCGAATCGTGCCGTCGCCCCCCAGCACCCCCATCTTTTCCAGCCATGCCTCGAATTCGGGCGCCGCGCGCAAACCCAGCGTCCCGCGCAGAAAGAGCGCATCGTGATAGGACAGGCTTTGATAGGAAAGCATGACATCGTCGCTGCCCGGAACGCAGATCAGGAAATTGCAGCCCGCCACGCCCAGCAGCACCATCAGATTGTCCATGTCGTCCTGATCGGCCTCGGCATGGTTGGTATAACAGATGTCGCAGCCCATCGGCACGCCCAGCAGCTTGCCGCAGAAATGGTCCTCCAGCCCGGCGCGGATGATCTGTTTGCCGTCATAGAGATATTCCGGGCCGATAAAGCCGACCACCGTATTGACCAGCAAGGGCGAGAACGCCCGCGCCACGCCATAGGCGCGCGCCTCCATCGTTTGCTGGTCAACGCCGTGATGGGCATCGGCCGAGAGCGCGGCGCCCTGTCCGGTTTCGAAATACATCACATTCTGCCCGACCGTGCCGCGCCCCAGCGCCAGCGCCGCATCGCGCGCCTCGGCCAATATCGCGAGATCGACACCAAAGCCCCGGTTGGCCGCCTCGCTGCCCGCAATGGACTGAAACACCAGATCAACCGGCGCGCCCCGCCGCATCAATTCGATCGTATTGGTGACATGGGTCAGCACGCAGCTTTGGGTGGGAATGGCGTAAAGCTGGCGCAATTCATCGAGCATATGGAGCAGCGCCAGCGCGCCGGGCACATTGTCGGTTGCCGGGTTGATGCCGATCACGGCATCCCCCACACCATAGAGCAGCCCATCGAAAATCGCGGCGGCGATGCCCTGCGGATCATCGCCGGGATGGTTGGGCTGCAGCCGGGTGGAAAGCCGCCCGGCAAGGCCGATCGTGTTGCGAAAACCGGTGATGACCCTTGCCTTGCGCGCCACGGCGATCAAGTCCTGATTGCGCATCAGTTTGGAGACGGCGGCGACCATTTCCGGCGTCAAACCGGGAGCGGCGGCGCGCAGCATGTCCTCATCCGTGGCGGTGTCGAGCAGCCAGTCGCGCAGGCCCCCGACGGTCAGATGGGCCAGCGGGGCAAAGGCCGCGCCATCATGGCTGTCGCAGATCAGCCGGGTGACTTCGTCCTCCTCATAAGGGATCAGCGGTTCGGCAAGAAAGCGGGCGAGCGGTACATCGGCCAGCACCGCGCGCGCAACCACCCGCTCCGCCCCGCTTTGCGCCGACAGCCCGGCCAGATCATCGCCCGAACGCGCCGGAGAGGCCTTGGCCAGCACCTCCTTGAGATCGCCGAACCCATAGCGCCCGCCTCCGAAATCGCCTCGATACCGCAAACCGTATCGCCCCCTTGTCGGACCGGCGGCGCAACCGCCGCCAACGCGACGCATCGGATGACCGACCCTGAATTGTGCGGATATGATAAAGTGGAAAAGCCTGCCGGTCGCTGCGTAATTTACACCAGCATAAGCCAAGGATGCGACACCGGGCACGAGACCGGCAGCGCATGGACAGGCGAGGAGGATAACGCCATGGATTTCCGTGATTATTTCACACGGTTGGAGGCCCGAGCCGGAATCGAATTGATAAAATAAACAATTGTTTTAAAATAACAATAGTTCCGGTTGGGAAATTTTACCATCACCAAGTCCATCAGACTTGATTCTAATCTGGGTTCGATGCCGAAATCCGGAATCGAAGGCATTCTCTCCCGATTCGCAGCTTGATTCGGACGCTGAAATGCTTGGCTTTCCCCAAAGCAGTCAAAGAGCCCATTTCACACTTTTATGGTGGCAATTTTGGCGGCGTCAGAGCTGATTTTCACTCGCCTTTTTTCCGTGAACGAGGGATGCGAAAGCAGCAGCCCATCAAGAGATCCCCGTCATGCAGACATCTGCATTCCATCGTGGGACGAAATAGTCCTGCCGCAGCGGCTTGGTACGCTTAGCCAAACTTTGCCCACGATACCTCTTTCAAACTTGCCCTTAGTGTACTTTTCCAGCTTGCTGCCGGAAGCCTAGGGAAGAACGGTTTCGCCCGAAAGTGGCCACCTCAAGATCAAACTGACACGACGCTTAAATCAGCGAAGCCAACATTTCTAACATTAGAGTGGATATTTAACATCACTAGTGTTAGAGTGCCGATGTGATGTTAGATGAGTTTCCCGATCCACAGCTGCGGGCGCTTGCGAGCGCAACGGAGACCTACGCGCGCGAAGCCTTTGGCGCCCATCTTCACCTCGATCCTATCAAGCCTCTGGGCTTGCCCCATTACCTTCTGGATCGATACAGCCTCTGGAAGGGGGAACTGCTGGATGGCCCTGCCACCTTCATCCTTCCGCAAAATGGCTCAATCGGTAGTGTAGACGAATATCTGAAGCACCGCGATCAAATATGGCGACGCCTCGATAACAGCCTTCTGGTGCTGGTCCTCGAAGGGGTGCCAGCAACGCTGCGCCGTCGTCTCGTCGAAAAGCGCGTAGCCTTCATCTCTCCAGGCAGGCAATTCTATGTGCCCGAGGCGCTTCTCGATCTGCGCGAAATCTATTCCAGCCAGCCTGCTGCGCCATCCGGGCAATTGTCGCCGACAGCCCAGGTTATAGTGCTCGCGGCCTTGTTGGGGCACGAGGTCAACGATGCAAACATGACCCAGCTCGCCGATCGCTATCGGGTGGCGATCATGAGCATCAGCCGCGCCGTCGACGAACTGGAAGCATTGAAACTGGCGCAGCCGCATCATGTCGGTCGTCAGCGCCGCCTGCGCCTGCGCATGAACGGTGCGCAGCTATGGCGCGCCATTGAAGATCGGCTACAATCCCCGGTGCGAAAATCCCGCTCCGTCATAGGCGAACTGCCGGACGATCTTGCGGTCCTAGCCGGTGAAAGCGCGCTTGCACGCTATACCATGCTGGCAGAGCCGAAGATCATATGCCGAGCCTTACCGGCATCGGCCTGGAAGCGGATAGCCAAGGATTACAGGCTTGAGAGCAGCTGGGATCGTGACGAACGCAGACAGGAAGTCCAGACCTGGGCCTATGATCCGCAGCCTCTAAGCGAGAACGGAATGGCAGACCGGATTTCGCTGTACCTGAGCACACGGCATGACCCTGACGAACGTATTGCCCAGGCAGCCGAGCAACTTCTGGAGTCCTTTGAATGGTAACTGGCGTCGATCGCTTCCGCGCCCATTTTGTGGATCATGAGCATCAGTATGTCCTGATTGGCGGCGCGGCATGCGAACTGATCATGGACGACGCTGGTCTCGATTTTCGCGCGACCAAGGATCTGGATATCGTGCTGATCGTCGAGGCGCTCGATCCTGCATTTTCAGAGGCATTCATGGCCTTTGTCGAAGCGGGAGGCTACGAAATTCAGCAACGCAGTGAAGGGGCGCGGATCTTGTATCGCTTCGCGAAACCCGCAGCCGACGGGTATCCTGCGATGCTGGAGCTGTTTTCCAATGTTCCGGATGGTTTCGACTTGGCCCCCGGCAGCCACCTCACGCCCATTCCCATAGCCGAGGAAGCCGCCAGCCTCTCCGCGATCCTCCTGGACAAGGATTATTATGCTTTCCTAAAGACGATGGTCCGCCCTCTGGACGGCATTCCGGTTTTAGACGAAGCTGCCATCATCCCGTTCAAGGCTCGCGCTTGGATCGACCTCAGTCGCCGTCAGGCTGAAGGGGAGAAGGTCGATAGCCGCGATGTGAAGAAGCACCGCAACGATGTCACGCGCATGTTGCAGCTCCTGAGCCCGGAAGCACGGTACGATCTCCCGGATGCGATCAGGGCCGACATGCAGGTGTTTGTCGAAGGCCTCGCAACGCAGGACGATTTCGAGCCCAAATATTTCGGGGTCGCGATGACGAAGGGCGTCGTGATCGATCGCTTGCGGAGCGCCTATAAGCTCTGAAATCGAGGTGAATATAGCGGCAAAGGTTGCCAAGGAAAGGTATCTCTGGAAATCCCGACTGCCACATCCCATACCCAGCAGGTACCCTCAGATACTCCCTCTGACCATATCACCGGGGCGCACATGGTGTAAGCTATAGCTAGCCCGCGATCCTGAAGCGGAGTGCCAGATCACTCGGCAGCGTCCAGTCCGTTATCCAACGATAGAGCGCCCCTTCAAGGGCTTCGTCGAGCAGACCAAGCAACTGACTATGACTATAGAGCCCATAGCAGCCGTTGGGTAGAGAGGTAGCAGCATTTTGCACCTTCGAAAGCTCGCTTGCACATGCGGCCTCGAACACCGTTTACGGGATTTATGACCGGCGCCGGTATCGGGATAATCGCGCGGCAATGCACCTGTGATGGAGCGGTCATCTGGACGTATGGAGGGCTTCAAAAAGCGACAAGCCTTCCCTGTCGAGGAAGGCTTGCGCATGAAAAGGGCTGTCCATCCGGAGTCGCTTCGCATGATCGATTGGTCTGCCAAAGCCGGTCATGCGAATGGTCCGCAGGTAGGCTATGACAGCTTCAAGATTCCATCCCAGCGTTGTCCGCTCGCCAACCCGCCGGATCATGGATCCATTGATTGATGGTTGACTCATACCAGCCAGCGCCGCGCGTACTGATCGGCACTTGTCGCGGAAATGTGCCGTCTGCGATCTTGCGATAGAGGGTCGAACGCGACAGCCCGGTGCGGGCAAGAACGGTTTTCAAACGGACGATGCGTTCGTTGCCGGTCATTGGGCAGATCCTTTTTGGAAGGCCTGCCCACCACAGGTCGGGAACGGCATGGCGGAGGGGTAGGCGCAGGAGCAACGCACCAGAAGCGCGGCGCTGTCGCGAACGATCGCGATCATCATGTGCCGCCATACCCGGTCGACACACGATCGCAGCAGGCCCAGTGAGGGGGAATTGACAGCGCGCGCAGGTAGCATCCAGGCGGTATGACGCGATCTGTCAGGACTGAAATTCATTCTGAACATGGCAAAAGCCTCCATATGGGGAAACCTTCGCCGGGGTCATGAAGCGCTGTCGAAGATACAGGTGCATGGCCTTCATTTCAAGCTCAGCATCCCGGCGCACGGCGCGATCCCGGGCACCACAGCACCTCGGGAACGACCGATCTTTCCGGGGTAGCATTCCCTCTCTCATCCAAAGGCCTGTCATGCCGGGTGGTACATGTATTACGGAAAAAACTGTTCTCTTTCCGCTGGTTGAGGCCGCACCTGTTGAGGCTTGTGTGCACTGTACAACGCAGCACCGAAAATCCGTCTTACACGTATTACAGCCTCAAGAAGCTGATTTTCATGCCAAAATTGGCAGCAGCACCCGTGCGTAGGGTCCATTACACTTACGCCCGCTTTGGGCGTGCGTCCGACTTACCGCATGGGCCTGTCCCATGCGCCGATCCACGACTTACATGGGTGGCCAAATGGCTGGCTTTATGGGATGATTCGTCGATGTCGGGGGCGGCCCCTTTGGGGGGCTTTGGCGACAGCGAGGCCGATGACAAATGCCCTTTGGGTAAATCCCTGCGTGTCCTGGGGAACGGGCAGTCATGCAGGAACGCGGCCCCCTTTTCGCCACCGGTCAATTCAGTTGCACAGGGCCTGCAAGATGTTGTTAGGATGAGGTGATGAAGACCGATCTCGATCATCTGCCGGCCCATAAGCAGCGCGAACTCGACCGCGTGGTGCAACTGCTGTTCGAGGAATTTGACGGTGCGCATGTGGAGGCAACCGGCAGGCGCAAAACGGGGAAGATCGTCAAGATCATTCTCTACGGCAGTCATGCGCGCGGCGGCTGGGTGGACGAACCTCATACCGCCAAGGGCTACCGCTCCGACTTCGATCTGCTGATTATCGTCAGCCAGAAGGAACTGGCTGACCGGGCGGCCTACTGGACGAGAGCGGACGAACGCCTGATCGAGGAGATGATCGCGGGGCGGTTGCGGACCCCGGTCAATTTCATCGTGCATTCGCTCCAACAGGTGAACGACGGTCTCGCCCATGGGCGGTTTTTCTTCATGGACATCGCCAACGAAGGTATCGCGATCTACGAATCCGATGACCGTGAGTTGGCAAGGCCTGTGCCAAGGACACCGCAGGCCAATCTCGATATGGCGCGGGAGTATTTTGAGGAGTGGATGGGGAACGCAGTCGGTTTCTCAGAAAACTTCAAATTCTCTCTGTCGCGGGGAGATTGTAAGCGGGCTGCGTTCCTTCTCCATCAAGCGACGGAGAGCCTCTTCCACGCTGCCCTTCTCGTGAGCACCTTGTATTCGCCACATAATCACAATCTCGCCTTCCTGCGCACCCAGGCCGAGCGGCTGGATCTCCGGCTGGTGGCTGCATGGCCTCGCGAATTGCGCAAGGATCGCGCACTGTTCGAGAAGCTCAAGGACGCTTACGTCAAGGCCCGCTACTCCAAACATTATCGGATCACAGCCGAGGAACTGGCATGGCTGGGGGAACGGGTCGAGGAACTCGGGCGCATCGTCCACACCATCTGCACGGAACGTCTCGCCGCACTGGAAGCTGCTGTGAAGGGGTGATGGCCTGTTGGCCATTACCCCTTCAATCTCCCCCTACGCCCACGCCACGGGGCGACACACAGCCTCTCAACACCCTTTCCGCGCCTGTCCTGCTTCCATGCCGGTCGCCTCGCTGTCAGAGCTCCTCCAGCCCCTCGGTTAGCTTGCTGAGCGCCCCCGCCAGAGCGGTTTTCACCTCCGCGACACTCACCCCGAGACGGAAGGCGATGGCACCATGGCTGAGGCCATCCCTAGCTGACAGAAGATAGGCTACCCTTTCCACCATCGGCAATGTGTCGAGCAGGGCAATCAGGCGCTGGCGTTGCCCTGCGGTCTGATCCTGAGGCTGGCCACGGTACTGTCGTTCGCGCCCCATGGCCTATGCCCTGCCGCTGCGGTTGGACACACCACCGTTCCGCTTCAAGGACATTTCCGCCCAGGTGAGCGAACCCAGTCGCCGTGCGGTCTGCGTCCATAAGGACAGCGGGTGAAGGCTGGAGAAGTGCTCATCCCGCTCGATCCGCAGACCTAAGGGCAGACGCACCGAGGCCAACTCGTTCAGCGAGAAATAGCCCAGTTCGGAACAACCGAAACCCAGATCGGCCAGCCCGAATAAGGTATCACCATCCTCGTCCAGTTCGCTCGCCAGCCATGTCGCCGCGCCGCAGGGGTTGAACAGTTTGAGCACAGGCACCGGATCGGGCGCGGGCAGATTGTCGCGCTGCGCCACCCTATGAAGAGCGCCATTGACCAGCAGGGCCACACGGATCTTTTCGGGAAGGAGGATCATGCCGCTGCCCTCCCTTTGGTGATAGAGTCCTGCTCCGGTTCAGCAGGCTTCGACTGCGGCTCCTCCCCGCTGTCCTCGCCGTCCTTGCTCACCCTGTATTCGGCATGTTTTGCCAGCAACCAGTCGGCGGCCTTGCTGGCCTGACTGGCGGCGCGGAAGATGGCACGGTTATCCTCGCGCAGCACTTCCAGCCATGAACCGAGGTAATCGGCATTGCGCACGGTCGGCACAATGCCCAGCGCCGCACAGAGGAAAGCCGAACCCATTTCCGCCACCATTTCCTCGCGGGCATAATCCTTGCTGCCAAAGGGATTGAGGATCTTGCGATCCAGCCGTGAGCCATGACCTGTGGCATGGCAAAGCTCATGCAGGGCCGTGCGGTAATAATTGATCTGCTCGAAGAAGGCCGGTTGCGGTGGCACCTGCACATAATCGGCAGAGGGGACATAGAAGGCCTTACCCCCGCCGATACGGAAAGGCACGCCCGACGCGGTGATGACTTCCTCGGCCAACGGGACCATCTCCCGCTCGGGCAAGGGCGCAGGATCACCGGAAAGCTCTTTGCCCTGCCCCTCGCATTGCGCGACATTGAAGACGGTAAAGCGCTTGAGGAAGGGAACCGAACGGGCATCCTCGCCGCTTTCCTGCGCGCGCGCCTTCTCCACCTGCGGGGTGAAGCGGTCGGCATAGACCACCGTCACGCCTTTCTCGCCCTTGCGGACATTGCAGCCTGCTTCAAGCGCCTGCCGGAAAGTCAGCCAGCCTTGCGAAGGATAGCCGCCCTCGATCACGCTGCCCCAGAGCAGCAGCACATTGACGCCGGAATAGCTTCTGCCGGTCAGCGCATTATGCGGGAGTGCTGGACACAGGCCACCCTGTCCCGAGCCATCCACCGTCCCCCATGGCTGCACCCATGGAAAGCGCCCCGCCTCAAGCTGGGTAATGATCTTTGCCGTCACTTCATCGTAAAGCGAATTGCGGTTCCCGCCGCGCGGCGCTTCACCCTCGCCCGCAACGCAACCTTTGCTTGTCTGACGCATGGTATCCTCCTTGCGCCACCCCAAACCAACACCGGCTTCCCCTTGGAGCGTGGGTGGGCGGCACCAGCGCCGTTCAGGGCGGGACCACAGGGCCGGGCTGCACCTCCGGCCGCAACAACGTGGAGGAGCCGGGCCGAAGACCCGGCTTGCAGCCCGGACGGGCCCGCCCAAAAGGGCGCGCCGCCCACCCGCGCTCCGCGGGGAAGGCCACACAAACGCCGCCGTGCGGCAACGCGCGGCGTCAGCAGTGAGACTTCAGGACTTTGGACAAAGGATCGTCACCCGCAGGGACGGAACGCAGATAGGCGGTCCGGGGGCGCCGGAGGCGACCTAGAGCCTGGTCACGGACGACGCAAGAGCGGCGGGCAGGATGGCCGCGGACCCATGCATATCTCAGACACGAAAGGCGGTTACTTAATAAAGGAAAATAGTCGGTTTCAAACCGATCTCAGTATAGCCCAACAGCGGAATCTTGACCGTGTCCTACAAACCAACTCTGTCCTAGGCAGGGGGGTATTCACCTCACGCGCGGAGCACGGCGGGCAGCACCGCCCCACTTACGTATCACGTCAGCTATGTGGCTGGTCAAACCGAAGTCTCCCACAATGTTCAATCCGGTCGTGGTAGGCAGCCGGCTCAGGAATATGCGAAGGGCGGCAAGGCCTTGCTCTACATCGAACTCTACCCAATGCTCTGCGTCCCCCTGCGTCAACCACCCCTTTCCGCTCGAAGTGGCACCAACATGTAATTGCACAACCCATAGCGTTGCACCGTCATGTACCCATTCGATCCGCACCGGACCGAGCTGACGGGACAATCCGGCGTACGCGCTTTTGACGTCTTGAATGATCTGCTCTGGCAATCTATCGGGAAGCGAGGTACCCAACATAAAGGTATCGCCTGCACCAGCTCGCCCCTCAACTATAAGGCCTTGAGCACCAGAAATTGCAGCGCCAGAATAAGCCGCTGGTATATGGTTCTGGGCAAGGACAGAGGCAATTTCTCCGGACGAATCCTCTTCCTTCAACAATTGAAATGGATCAGTCCACCCCCGAACGGTAGTATATAAGCCAGGCCGTGGTTCTTGAGGGCATGTACGCGTCCAAACCTCGTCGGATCCAGTTTCCTGCCCCAGCGAGAAAGGCGCAACACGGCGGGAAATTACAAGTGTGCGGGGGACTTTGGCACCATACGCCTCTGCGATAAGTAAGCCGAACGCCTTGTCACCAATATGACGACTGAAGCGATTCGGCCAATTTGGAATTGGCGCATCGCGTAGGGTTGCTTCGGCTTCGATCTCCCAAAGTAAGATATGGGTTTGCCGCCACCCTCGTGGTCTTGGATGAATGCTGAATTCTATGCGATCATTGCGTGTACCTGGAAAGGGAATTGCAAATCCGTATATACGACGCAAAAGTTCTAAACCCTTTTCTCGCGGAAAAGATGCTATCCTAGGCTTTTCCACAGCACGCGGAGTGTCGTCTGGTGCGAATTCGATTATATCTCCATGAACTACACCCGATACACCGCCATCCGTCACGTCGATCGTCTCGTTGACGATAAGGTGTAGCCCCTCTGCGGAAAGGCGCTCAATGTTCGCCGAAATGTCGTTCATGGTGGTAAGGCGATATACGAATTCCCTACTGCGCGGATCCTGTGGGAAATAGCTGCGAATGTTCACCGCCGATTCCGAACTTCTAGCCAGCAACGTTTCGATGGCTTGATGAACAGAGGTAAAGGGCCAGTTAGCTGCAAATCCGGCAATGCGATTGGTCGAAATCGCCAAGCTCCCGTTGATTCCCGGGCGCAGCGCTACGTATTGGGCGACATTGCCAATTTCAGCCAAGCGATCTAGCGCCAGATCCTTGTGAAGCATGTGTCGCGACCGTCCCTATCTAATCTGCGGAAATCCAATTACGTCGATCAGGTGCATTAGTCACCATGGATTACGTGACACAATGCGGAAAATTTGCTGTGCACAAAATCGCCACCTCACGTTGACCTACGCGTAAAGACTATTGCAATGTTGGAAAAATATGAGTACGAAAAGGGAACGATGGCCGAAACACTCATCTTGACAGCGCTCACCGCACTGGCAGTCGCCCTCATTGTCGTTATAGGCGCGACCTTTTCAGCTTGGCGTCGTGTTAGATTGGGCGGGATAGAGCAGACACAAGAACTGGTCGCTGCTGAAGCCAACGCAGAGAACTTGGCAAAGGGCAACCTACCTGCTCAGGACAATGGCTCCCTAGTGTCGTTTCGTGAGGGTATGAAGATGGTGGTCGGCGTCGATGGTCGACGGCAGCTCACTCCGACACGCACAATATCACGCGACATTTACTGACAGGAGCCCCCGCGTGAATTGGAGTGGCTGGGCCAATGCGGCCAGATCCTATGCTGGATGGGTGCCGAACGTTGGGAGCCACCTCTCCTTCAGTTTGATCGGCGTAAGTTCGCAATCAATTGTAGCACGTCGCACATGCGACCATTCAGAAAAAGACGGTTCGGTCGGGCGAATGGTCTGCATAGTCGATAAGCGACATACTGATGATTTCCTGCTGCCTGCCGAGATAATGCGCCGGCTCGATCCTTCAGTCGTTCAGCATTTTGTGATGGTCGCAATGACCGAAACCGTTGAGGTTCCGACCGGTTTCGGCGAAGGCCCTTATCAGGAAGAAAACGGGTTCAAAGTTGGTAAAATAGTCAACACGGCACCCGATGAGCAGGGCGCATTAGTTGGCCGTGTGCATATCTTACCATTTTACGCGAATTCGACTCTACGTCAGATCCAAGGATGGATGATTGACGACATTTCTCGCATGACGGTAATGTCTGCGCCGGCAAGTAAGTTGCAGCAAAATGCGCTGTTGGCCGACGTAGAACAACTTATAAGGTGGCGCAGCCCAGCTGCGATCACAGTCAATTTCACACTCATGCGCACAGGCGAAGTCCGTCTCTGGTACGCCCAGGACTATGACGACCTCAAGGAGGCCGATTACGTGCTGGCGGCCAAGCAAGCCTACTTCTTCATCAAGGACATGGCCCACCGGCATATCCATCACGACTCAGCATCAGATCAAATCACGCCACTAGTGAAGTTCGAAGTGCTCCCCGAAAAACCCGATAAGGCAGACACAGATTGGAGGCGTCGCACTCTTTGGAATCTGGCACGCGAAGCGGAACGACAAGCAAAGTTCTGCCGACTTGATAAGCAACGAGAAGCGCTTGGTATTCTTGCCTTCGCAGACGCATTCCAAAAAACCCTCCTGCCGTACCGCCGCGACCCGCATGATCCATCTAAATTCCGTGCCAATGAGTCGGTATACGGTTACGATTTTGGCTATATTCGAGAGTCTACCAAACTTCGTGTCGAGCAGATGGCGGCGAAGCGATCAGCCATTGCTCCATTGCTGAGCGCTATGGTGGCTGGAGCGATTGCGGCTCCTGCATTGGTGAGCTCCTTGGTTTCGACCCATAATAGCGCGACGCGCGACGCCAGAACCACGAGCGCACACGTTAGCACCCAACAGTCAGCTACCCTTGATTCACCCTCAGTTATTCAACTGGGCTTCAGCGAACGCTGGTTAGCATTCTTTGCGGCCCACCCGTGGGTAGCTTCAACAATCACTATGGCAATATTATTTGCACTATATGGCTATTTTCTTAACGATATTCTGGGGAACACTTGGAAACCTTGGCAGCGCCTGCGAGGGATGAGCATTTCATTATCTTTCAAGCTCGCCGCCCGATCTGGTCGCTCGGCCAACTTAACCGTTAACTTATTCTACCCCTTACTCATTCTGATAGAACTTTTCGGATTCTATACCATTATGGATACTATGTTACGATAGTTTTTCGTGCAATTTTGGTCCGCTCAACCTCTTAACTACTTGGGCCAAACGCATGCCAAGGTCTGCGAGGCGATCATTCGGGTGGCCTATCAGACTAGCTGAACGGTTTGTGAGCAGAAAAATAGCTTGGTCGTGTTCGATTATCGCACCATCGGCAAACCGGCGTTCGATATCGTGCAGCCAGGCGCGCTCGTATTCAAGTGCACACCCGATACTTGCATCCCAGCCATTGAGGAAGCGAACCTCGGCGATATGCCGTTCAATCAAGCTCGTCCATAATTCCAGATAATCATCCTGGGACCAACTGGGAACTGCCAGACTGCCTGGCTCGATGACGATACGCCCAGTCTCTTCCCGCAAGCTGTGCGCAATTTTAAGAATGTCGTCAATGTTGGCTTGGATGACCCCATCACTAGCGACGAAATTGCGCTCGACATCCACAATGAAACGCGGCCCTGTGGTGATCGGCCCAGATACATAAATCGCATTACGATGACTTCCGAGGATACAGCGCCATGCTTGAAATATGAGCGAATGCTGCTGATTGACCGAAACAGATATTGTTTTCGCCATGGACACCTTTGGTCTTTCTCACTTCTATAACAGGATAAAATTACAGCAATTAAAATCCATACCAATACTTAGTATTTAACCGTGCATTTACATAGCTAATTTCTATCGCATGACAATGTGAACGAAAGACAATTTTCTATAATACTAACTTTAGCCTCAAAGGGCAACGTGACCATTAGGCCGCCACTGCGATGCGAGCGCCGGACCATGCCAGCATTAACTTCCAAACTTACTGGTTATCCAGATACTCATGAAGACCCTGCTGCACTGACTCCCTGCGCACCAACCTCTCATCCGCCCCCTCGATACGCCGGCGTCGGCCGCCAAGCGCACAGGTTCTCCCGACAGTAATCATCATTGACAGCCAAAATTCCGAATTTGCGGAGCGCAATAACCCTATCAGACACGAAGTCCATTGACCAGCGCTCCAAAGGGCGCAGCGGCAAGGGCATCGGCGCACAGCTAGTCCGTAATCGTTTCGCCCACGACTTCGACGAACGGCAGCCCCTCTTTCCGATAAAGCCGGTAGAGTTTCCTATGACACATCATCACCCCTTGGAGCTCAAGCGCGATCCCTACCCGAGAATAGCTAAAGCGCCATCAGATCACTTCATTTTGACATTGTCATTATTTTTTTAGTCATGATTGACATTTTGGCATTCGATGGCAGATTGGCGGGATAGGAGATACCAATGAGCGACGGACCTCATCGTAGTTTGCCAATGGGGAGGCGCTGGAAAAAGCTGGCGCAGTGCATAGATAATGCATTGTTCTCGAACGATGAAGTTCAGGATCGAAGAGACTCGGCAATATTAGGTGAGTTTTCCCGTGAAGTCCCCGACTCGCTGATAGCAGGACTGCGCGACATTCTATGCAGCTCTGACCAAGGATCACTCTTCACTCCATCCGGCGATGAAATCGAAAACCTCCGTATTCAAGCAAATGGGTCATCGATCTGCAACTTGCTACTCGACTGCGCGATAGATGCTGTCGATTTTGGACAAACTGGAGAAGCTGCGCTCGCCGCCGCTTTTAGCGAAACCGCCAATGAAATTTTGGACCGCCATGCGCGAGGAATGGCCGAACACTATCAGCGCGAAACGGGCGCAAAGCGTGCGTCGCATTTTCAGTCCCGAATGGGTTCAATTCAGGAAGGCCGTTCAATGGAAGGCTTGGTCAACCGTCTCGTTCAAGGTCGGCGGGCAATGGCGATACGTGCGCCCACTCGCCATACGGGGCTCGATGACGGGGTACGTTTCTGATGTCGAAACTCACCTACAAGGAGTTGCCGAAGCTCGAAGTCGTAGTCTCAGAAAAGCGTAGGCGTGCAGACGGTCGCACCTCCTGCGTGATCGGCGAACACATCCAGTTCGATGAGAACAAGCTACTCTCATACTGTTTCGCGGAATGGAAACCGGTCGTCTTTGACATGCTCGTCGTTGCCGCAGCAGTAGAGTTTTGTGATCGTCTCCAGCGGCGTCCGGCTATCGACTGGCGCCGCGACATCAATTTGGAAATTCCGGTTCACGATAAGCCACTTTGGGATTCGCCTACTGTGAAGGATGCGCTGCATTCAGCCTTAGGCTTTCTGACTGGAGATCGTTGGAACGTTTCGTTCGTTCCTCGAAAAGCTCCCGAGGTTTCGCGCACGCAGCCTAGTTTGCCCCTGCCAAGCGGAGCGCGGGCTATCGTGCCGTTCAGCGATGGAATGGACTCAAGGGCAGTGGCGGCTTTGTCAGCCCAAAAGCTGAATTCGGCTGTGATCCGCGTTCGCTTGGGCAGCAAAAAGCACGATCAACCCAAGACGGATGGTCGGCTCCAGCCTTTCACGAATATCCCATATAAAGTGAATTCAAGTGAACGGCGGTTCATTGAAAGCAGCAACCGGTCGCGCGGGTTCAAATTCTCCGTAATCGCAGGAATCGCGGCGTACCTTACCGATGTGGATACGATTATCATTCCGGAAAGCGGGCAAGGCGCATTGGGTCCGCCGTTGATTCCCGTTGTTCAGGCATACCCAGACTATCGGAACCATCCACGATTTACTGAACGGATGGAAAAGTTTTTTGCAGCCCTTCTCGGTCACAATGTCACGTACACGTTTCCGCGCTTGTGGTTCACGAAAGGCGAAACTCTCAAGGCGTTTGTCACTGAGACTAGTGAGGGTGATGACTGGGATAAGACAATCTCGTGCTGGCAACAAAATCGCCATGTGCCGGTCGATGGGCATAAGCGTCAGTGCGGTATTTGCGCCGCCTGTATGCTCCGCCGTTTAAGCGTACACGCCGCTGGCCTATCAGAACCATCGGATCGCTATGTGTGGGAGAATTTGAGTGCCTCGACTTTTGAAGGCGGGGCGGCTCAAAGTTTTAAAAAAATCACCCCCGCTCTTCGGGAGTACGCAATCGCGGGAACCATGCACATGGATCACCTCGCAGGATTGGCGGACTTGCCGCGTTATCAATCAATGATAAGGCGCAACGCCGCGCAGATTGCGAAAGCCTTGGGTCTAACGAATGCAGATGCAGAAATGAAACTTACCTCTCTCCTTCGCCGCCATCGTGCTGAATGGCAGGCATTCGTTGGATCTCTGGGGCCAGACTCGTTTATCCGTCAATGGGCGGTCAACGTGTCATGACGTCGATCTTGAAATCCCTCTCTCCTGAAATCGTGGGCGAACGACTCCGTTCAGCGCGAGAAAACGCGAAACTAACGCAAGCGGCGGCGGCCGGGGAAGCTGGAATGGCCCGCACGACGCTCGTGGCGATTGAAAAAGGGCAGCGCCCCTTAAAGCTGAACGAACTTCAGACCCTGACCGGCATATACAGCACGACCATCAATGAGTTGCTCAGGCAGGAGCCAATACAGGTCAATCTCTTGCCTCAATTTCGGAAGGTATCCGATTCAGAAGATGCGAGCGTTGAGCAAGCAGTTGAATTGCTGAATAATCTCGTGCGCGCGGAAGTGGAGTTGGAGCAACTGCTAGGTATTTCGCGGTCTGCGACCTACCCGCCGGAAACACCAATATTGCCTGGCAATGTCCGTATGCAAGCTGAGCAAGACGCGCTCGACCTCCGGCGCTGGCTCGGTCTGGGATTAAATCCGATCAACGACATTGTGAGCGTGCTAGAATTGCAACTTGGCGCGCGCGTGTATGTGCGCCGCTTGCCTCCCAGCATTTCCGGACTCTTCGCTTTTGATGATGCGGTTGGCCCCTGCATCCTTTTAAATGCAAATCACCCTCGTGATCGTCGTGCAAATACTGCAGGACATGAGACCGGCCATTTCATGTCCACCAGAAGGTTCGCGGACGTGCTGGATGATGCTACGTCAGAAACAATGCGTGAAGAACGCTATGCAAATGCCTTTGGCCGGGCGTTTCTTATGCCTTCCCAAGCTGTAAAGCAGAAATTTCAGGATGTAACGGCTGGCGCCTCGTTACTTAGCCGTCGCCATATTATTGTCTTATCAAATTATTTTGGAGTATCTCGTGAAGCGTTGGTGCGACGTCTTGAAGAGTTAGGACTGATCAAACCAGACAGTTGGGATTATTTCGTTGAAAATGGTGGGATTACCAATAAACAAGTAAGTCAAGTTTTGGGCGATCTACCTAAGGACGAGCACAAGGACGATGCAGACCGCCCTATCTCGCTTCGCATGAGCATGATGGCCGACGAAGTCTGGCGCCGAGGATTGTTGAGTGAGGGACAACTCGCTCGGTTGCTACGCCTTGATCGCTTAGAGTTGCGCGCATTATTGGACGGGCTTGGTATTGAAGGGAGCGAGGCCGATGGGGCTCCTAAACTGCTCCTTTAATCCGAATCGCCCACTCATTCTGGATGCAAGCGTCGCAATCAATTTGAATGCGACAGGACTTGCTGCGCGAATTCTTGATGCGATCCCCAACCCGATTGTGATCGTAGATGTAGTCATGCACGAGTTGAACGCTGGGCGAACTAGAGGTCGAACGGATGCTGATATGATAGCATCGCTAGTTGAATCACAGCGGGTTCAGCTAGTGTCACTCTCTGCAGAGTGCGAAGGGAATTTCCTCGCGATGGTATCGGGCACCGGAGCTTCAACGCTGGACGATGGCGAAGCGGCTACAATTTCTTGGGCAGTTGCCCATGCAGGTATTCCGGTGATCGACGAAAAGAAGGGCTTGGCGATTTGCCGAGATCGCTTCCCAAATCTTCAAGTTTGCACCACAACTGACCTTCTTGCTCACGAATACGTTCTGGCGTCTCTCGGGCATTCTAATCTGTCGGACGCGATCTATAATGCGCTCACTTTAGCACGCATGCGAGTACGCGAACCCCATATCCCATGGGTGATCAGCACGGTCGGCGAGGACAGGATCGCAAATTGCTACAGCCTTCCCGAGTCCGCGAGGCGCACACATTTGAAAATTGCAACCAATGATTGAAAAGATGCAGGCTTCCAACGTTAGTGAGTCGCTAAACGCCACCTTTCCCGGCCAGATGGGCCAGCCTGCTGTCGGCACTCCAGGACATTAGCTCGTGAGACTGGACCATTCGTGCCCCAATGCTCACATGCTAATTGCACCCGTCCAGTTTGCATATCCAAGAGCAGTGCAATAGCTGCCCGACCTCTGCACTTACTGCCAACCGCGCACGCCTAGCTTTCGTCTCTACACCGCGCCGCAAGAACTGCTGGCGAGGAAGCTAGTGCGGCGGCTCAAGGGATGCACATCAGCACGCTGGGCAAGGACCTCCCGGGGCACCCGGTAGCCTGTAGCCAACCAATGCGCGGCAGCCGAAACGCGCCCGGCCCCGCCGTCATCTATTTAGAAATCCACACCTCCAAGTTTGGCCCCACCGCATCGAGTCGCTGCAGTTTGATCGGGCTGCCCGCCACAATTCCGCTTTTGCTGAGGGCCTCGGCAAGTTCCTTCGCAGCAGCCTCGTCACCCTTAGCATAGCGCACTTGGTTGAAGCCCGCAGCCTTGGTCGTTCTTTCGCCGCTGCCACCCTGTGCATTCCATCCGGCATCTCGCAACCCTCTGTTCAGTGCAGTTATTTGCGCACGCGTCAGAATTCCTGCGAATTGGATGTAAACTTTCTGGTCGCGCTGCAATGTTGCTGGCGTGATAGTGTATGAAGGATTCTGCTCGATCAAATCATCGACCTGCTTCGCGTCGAGCGATACGGGCGGGAGTTGGCTTACAATTGAACTGCTGGCCTCAAGATTGTCTGATTGGACCACTGCGATTGCAAGCCGGCGTCGCGCTTCTGGCAAATTGCCTGCTTCGAGCGCCTGACGCACGGATTCGAGTTGGCCACTAGCCTGACGTGCGACGGATTTCTGCCTGATCAATTCTGCGTCTTTGGCATCGGCAGCGGCTTGATCAGCCCTCATCTTCGCATTTTTTGCATCATTCTCGGCCTGGTTCAAGTTGATCTGCCGCTCGATGCCCCAGACGATCCCGGCTATCGCCAGAGCAATTACCATCCAAATCGCCAAAAAGGCTTTCCAGTCGCTGATCCCGAAAAACAGTGGCCGTACCAGCGATCGCTTGACCGCCTTTTCCGCGACCATTCCGAGTTCTTCATCATCTCCTTGGGTGATGCACCATTCCGGAGACCCTACGGCACCCCAGCCGGCCGCCTGCAAGGCCTGGGCCGTTACCCGATAACCGTGGTCAATAAGCATGTACGCCAGGTCGTTATCGAACTTGTCGAGATCGGTGCGCACTAGCCGTAGACTTTCTTGTGTCGCTGGCTGAATTATTCGATCAGCAAACGAATCTCCGATCTGAACATCTAGAAACGTGGGGCCCGTCTCGCTCCCCGCCAGCCCCGCTGCAGCCAGATTGGTTGTGACTCCAATTCGCCGCATAAGAATGTCGCTGGCGCGCACGTTCCGCGAGATGATATCAGAATAGGATTCCTCCGAACTGGTTCGAAAGGAACCGCCTGCATTACTGACGATCAACGTGCCTACCTTCACAGAAGCGCGCGCGTTATTCAGCGCGAACTTCTCGTAGCCCAAGTTGTCGAATACCCCGCCATCGGATAGCAAGATGCCATCGTTGAAAAATGTATCCTTTGGATGGCGAAGTTTCGCGCTGGTCAACCGCACTGGCGGGAACAACGGCGGAAAGGCGCTCGATGCGGCCACGGCTAAAGCCAGCGGCACATGACCGCCATGTGCGCGATGTGGCTCCTGGGCTGGCGCGTTTGGCCCCGCAGAAGGCGCAATGCTCCCGACGACGGACCGCCGCGCGATTGGGTTGGGTTCGACCTCAAACTGCGTTTCTGAAAATGAACAAAGATCGCCTGATGTGAAGCTTGTTGCCAGAATGTGAAGATGCGGCGGCGAATCTGTTCCGAACGCCAATCCAGTCTCGTCCCCAGCAAAACAGTCTGCGATCGAGCCAGCGCCCAGCAACTTTCGATATTCGCGCTGGAGCCAAAATCCACGGCTGGCGTCGTGCTCTTTCAGCCATTGCGTGAACCAATCCGGTTTGGGTACGACAGACAATAGCTTGATCAGCCCTCGAGCCAATAACCAGCGCCGCACGATACGGTCGCGAATGTTGCGCCGGGCAAATTTGATGATCTGGTCCTGCAGCGCCGCGAACTGCGGGCCATTGTACTGCGCCCAGAAACGCACCAGGTGCGCGGCAGTGATGCTACCTCCTGAGACCGAATAGATCTCGCGCACAGCCGAAAGTGCAGTGCGTTGAGCCTTCTCATGCGTTCGCAGCGCTTTGATCACCCCAAAGTGAAACAATGTGGCGCGCAAGCCGCCTCCCGAAAGGCACAGAGCGATCGTGTTCAGCGGAGCGTCGGGACTAGGCTCTACTTGGACTGCGGGCGGAGTTGAATGCTCCGGCATCAGAGGTCAGCCGCCTGCACATGCATCCAGTCGAAATCGCGCGCGCGGCCCAGCGAAGTCCATCCCTCGGCCTCCCAAGCATCAAGAAACGCCGCATACTCGGGTTTTGCAAAAAGCGCGCTACGATGATCCGCTCGCAGCGGATTGCGCTCAGGATACCAATCAATCGCGCAGGCGAAGGCGTGCATGGACAACTTGGTTCCGCCGCGCATCACGCGATTATTGTAGCAGCCGCCATATCGATCGAGCCCCAACGCATGGATGCGTTCAGCACCATAGTGATCAAGAATGGCTTGCATCGCGCGCAAGGCGCTCTGGGCACAACGTGCATTGATCGTCATTGTACGAACCGGCTCATCGCCATAGAAAAGTCGATAGGGCGGCGTGATCGAGGTGTGATTGGTGCCCGGTTGACCATAAAATTTCGCAGCATCGGATTGTTTACAGAAGGCCGGAGAATTAGGCTTCAGTCCGCTCGCTGCACGACCACGCCGTTGCTTATTTTGGAACTGCTCCCAACCATACTGGGTCATCGCTCCCTCAACGCCATCGACGTCGCCAACGTCAATTCCGGCTCCAGTCATGATCAATTGATCAAGTGCAAGTCTGACGCGACTGTCACTCCATGTGGGTTTATACTTAGGAGCATCGCGCGAAAGCCACTGTCTTCCAGAGGAAATTAGTTCTGCAACGGCTACTTCGTCGTCGCTCACGGCGCCAACATCTGATGCAAGAAATCTTTTATCCTTCAACGCGCGCGCCACGGTAGCATCGTCGATCATGTTCACCTCCAAATTCTGGACAGAAGTTTTCATTATCCCCCGGCACCGTCAATAATTTTTGTCGACAGAGCAAATGCCTTTGCTAGATTGATGACGAGAATCGTTGGGGGTTGATTGCGTTACTTAGCAGCCTTGGCTTTTTTGTTATCCGGCTGCACGACTGTGCGGCTCGGGGAAGAAGGTCATACTGCATACTATCTTGGACTGGTCCAGATCATGATGCCGGAACGTCAAGATGGGTTGGCTGCGGTGTCGGTGAAGACACTGGGCGCGGGCTGGGAACGGGGAGCATGGCTGGGGTGGCGTGCTGGAGACTGGATTATTGCCGATCCAAACCGATGCCAATTATTGATCGTCATTCGTTCAACCGGCGAAGCGGCCAACGCAGCCGATGTGATGCGTAGATTGGGGAGCAATAATCCATGTGTAGCAGATTTTACACATACACTGCGGCCATCATCCTCGGGCTCTCGTTAACGGGTTGCGTCCAAGCAACCCGCCACAGCAACACTATGATTTTCGGAACTAACACCCAGTTCGGGATCCGTGCGGGTACTACCCCGTCAAGCGTGCCCGAGGTAAACATCGGTTATTCCCGACAGGAAGCAGTTGTGATGCCGCTCGTCGCGAACGTCGACGACGACGGCCACTACCAGAAGCCGTGTAACCTTACCTCGCCAGTGCAAGCGGCTGGCGCCACATTCGCAGTTCATCCTTGCTCGCTGGTCGCGGTGAATGGAAAGGTTCAAGACAGCTATTCTGTACTCGCTAGCTTCGGGGCAAAATTCGAAGGTGGAACGATCAACGGCGCCACTGCCAAGGGCGGACTGGCGCAGTACTTCGCCACGGGTGTTGCCGCCCAACTCCTGGCACTGAATGGAGGGGCGTCAGTCGTCGCAGTCGGTGACGCCGCAACTGCAGCGGCGACAACCAAACCCGCCAGCCCAGCCACGGTCCAGGCGCTGTTGGGCAACGAGAGCCTGATGGCAAAGGGTGTTGGTTACCGCGATGCCTACACGCAGTTCCGCGCTCGTATCCTCGCCAAGATCGAATTGACCGATCCCACTTTGCTGAAACAAAAGATCGCCAAATTTGAAAGCGACGCTGGGGTTGCAGGAATGGGGATCGCACTCGATTGCGCGGACAAAGCTGCGTGCCAGACCGCACTGACAGATAACGATCCCTACCGCAGCATCTACGGACGGAACAAGTCGAAGTTTGATGCCGCCTTTGACGCATGGACGGTACCCTGATCCGAACGCCACCAAAGGTTCCAGCTCCACGAGTACGAAAATGTGATCGGAGACCATACAGATGTCTAGAACCGTTGTCTTAGGTTACGCCAAGAAAGAGGATGCCATTGCCATGGCAGCGAACTATTCGAACGACCATGCTGTCATGGTTGTCGGCCCGACAGACCAGGTGCTGATGGCCCGCGAGACTGACGACGGGATCGTATGGCGAAGCGGCCCAACTGCAGACCTTTTTGTGATGATCGCGACCAAAGACCCCATCGAACGCCCATAACTGACGGTCAGGTAGTCAGCCCGCGATTCGTGGAAAGTTCTCGCAGAACGTGACGCCACGTCCGTCATGCAGAATCGTGTGGACACGAACCAGCAAGCTGCTGGCGACTCTGGCTTCGGCCAGTAAGAATGGTTTCAGCGCGCGGGACAACGAATGTTGCGACTGTGTGTTGAGTAGCGCTGAGAATTGACCCGGGAGGGGGCATCCACTCCATCAATTCTCGGCGCTACTCAACATGTTGACCTCCACCAGCAGTCGCGCACCGCTTCGGCTTAGCTTTCCGACAGCGGTTGTCGAACGCTGGTTCCCGCGCCTTTATCCTGTCGATGCGGGAACCAGATGAACGATCCGGTTCCTTTGATCCCTGATCATTATCAGGACGGCAAGATTGCGCTCGACGAAATATGGTCAATCCTTGCCCTTCCCTCAGGCCGCCTGTTGCCTGGACCTTGCGAGTTCAACAAAAGCTATCATACGCCCGGACCCACTGCGACCATCACGACCCGCTATGTCCAAATTTCGGACGCAAGATCGTCGCGCCATCCCGCATCTGGTCAAGGTAATCGGACCAATGCTGCATCATGCGAACCCTCTCATCCCAATACTGACCACGAGCATAAGCGCGCCGGACCGAGTTGCTTTCAGCGTGGGCAAGCTGGCGCTCAATGGCATCGGGATTCCAGCAACCCATCTCATTGAGCAAGGTAGCCGCCAGAGCGCGAAATCCGTGCCCCGTCATTTCCTCCTTGGAATAGCCCAATCGGCGCAGGGCAGCATTGATGGTGTTATCTGACATAGGTCGGTCCACCGACCGCAGCGAGGGAAAGAGCAGAGGGCTAAAGGTCGCATCATGCTCGATCTCCTCAAGGATGGCGATCACCTGCCTGCTCAATGGCACCATATGCGAGCGGCGCATTTTCATCTTATGGCCGGGGATCGTCCAAACCCGCTTTTCCAGATCAAACTCGCTCCATTCTGCCCAGCGTAATTCGCCAGGTCGAACGAACACATGTGCCAGCATCCGCAAAGCCGTTCGTGTCAGGGGCAAGCCGTCATAGCCATCAATCGTCCGAAGTAAGGCACCTGCCTCAGTCGACACGGTGATCGCCGCACGATGCGTGGTCTTGGGCGTAATCAAAGCACCGCGCAGATCAGAAGCAATATCGCGCTCGGCCCGCGCCGTGGCGATAGCATATCGAAAAACCTGACTGGCCGCCGTTCGCGCCCGGCTGGCCGTATTGTAGCGCTTGGTCGCCTCGATTTTCTTGAGGGCCAAAAGCAGTTCATGGGCGGAGATCTCCTTGACCGGACGTCGCCCCACCGCCGGATAGAGCTTCGCCAAAAGCCAGCGAGCCTTCTTCACCGTCATCGGCGCGGCGCCTTCGGCCGTGATCTTTTCCAGCCACTCTCCCGCCACCGCTTCGAATGTGTGAGAGGCTGCCAATGACTGGGCAACCTTCTCCAGCTTGGCGTGCTCGACAGGATCGACGCCCCTGCCCAGCAACCGTCGAGCATCCAGAAGCCGTTCACGCGCCTCGCCCAGCATGAGTTCGGGCCAGCGTCCAAAAGTTATGGTTTTCTGTTTGTCGTGAATGCGGTAATTCATGCGCCAGACACGACCGCCGGTCGGCTCAACCAGCAGGTAAAGGCCGTCGCGATCGCTTAGTTTATATGGCTTTTCCTTGGGCTTCGCGCGCGACACAGATGCCGCCGTAAGTCCTGATTTTGAACGATTTTCCGTCATTTTGATGGTATCTCCCCATCGCTATTCGGGACATACCATCAACGCCACCATCAGACGGGTGAGATTTGGTGAAATGGCCCGAGATCAACAGGGGCATAATACCAGACAAAAATGGCAGAAAACAGCCATTTACGAGACCTTCTCAGACGTCCTGAGAGGCAAAATTGGAGGCCCGAGCCGGAATCGAACCGGCGTGCACGGATTTGCAGTCCGCTGCGTCACCACTCCGCCATCGGGCCATCCATGCGGTGAGGCGTCGCCACTAGACGAGGCGGAGGCGGATGGCAACAGCGATTCGTGCAAATCTGTGAAGTCTATGATGTCCAAACGACATGGCCGCCCCAACGCCTGCCCGCAATTCCCGATTGGTGGCCTGATTGGCGGCCCGATGGTTGCCCCGATTGGTGCCTTGCCATCCGGCTTTGGCGGGACCACACTTAACTTTCCGGCGCCCCGATGCCATTGGGGCGTTGACGCCGCCCCCGTCTGGTTTGTATGCAAAGCAAACAAAATGGTCGGGGACTCCATCGGCCTATTCAGGAGAGCATACAGATGAAGACCCGCGCCGCCGTGGCCTTTGCGCCGAAAACCCCGCTGGAAATTGTGGAGGTCGATCTTGAAGGCCCCAAGGCCGGTGAGGTTCTGGTGGAGATCATGGCAACCGGCATTTGCCACACCGATGCCTATACGCTCGATGGCTTTGATTCCGAGGGCATTTTCCCCAGCATTCTGGGCCATGAAGGCGCAGGGATCGTGCGCGAGGTGGGCGCGGGCGTGACCAGTGTTGTCCCCGGCGACCATGTGATCCCGCTCTACACCCCTGAATGCCGCCAGTGCAAATCATGCCTCAGCGGCAAGACCAACCTGTGCACCGCGATCCGCGCAACGCAGGGCAAGGGGCTGATGCCCGATGGCACGACCCGGTTCAGCTATAAGGGTCAGCCGATCTTCCATTACATGGGCTGCTCGACCTTTTCGAACTTCACCGTCCTGCCTGAAATCGCGGTGGCGAAAATCCGTGAGGACGCGCCGTTCCAGTCCTCCTGCTACATCGGCTGCGGCGTGACGACCGGGGTTGGCGCGGTGATCAACACCGCCAAGGTGCAGGTGGGCGACAATGTGGTGGTGTTCGGCCTCGGCGGCATCGGCCTCAACGTCATTCAGGGCGCAAGGCTCGCTGGCGCCAACAAGATCATCGGCGTGGACCTGAACCCCGACCGCGAGGAATGGGGCCGCCGCTTCGGCATGACCGACTTCCTCAACACGCGCGGCATGAGCCGCGAGGATATCGTGGCCAAGATCGTGCTGATGACCGATGGCGGCGCCGATTACACGTTCGACGCCACCGGCAACACCGAAGTCATGCGCACCGCTCTGGAAGCCTGCCACCGCGGCTGGGGCACCAGCATCATCATCGGCGTGGCCGAGGCGGGCAAGACGATCGAAACCCGCCCGTTCCAGCTCGTCACGGGCCGCAACTGGCGCGGCACGGCTTTCGGCGGGGCCAAGGGCCGCACCGATGTGCCCAAGATCGTCGACATGTATATGCAGGGCAAGATCGAGATCGACCCGATGATCACCCATGTCATGGGCCTGGAAGAGATCAACACCGCCTTTGACCTGATGCATGAAGGCAAGTCGATCCGCAGCGTCGTGGTGTTCTAAGGAGAAAAATGATGTTCACCCATATCATGGTCGGTTGCAGCGATCCGGCCAAATCCAAGGTCTTTTACGATGCGCTGTTCGGCGCGCTGGGCGGCAATCCCGGTTTCGGCACCGGCAAGGGCGCGTTCTATCAGCACAATGGCGGCGCTTTCGGCTTCACCCTGCCCGCCAATGGCCAGCCTGCCACCTACGCCAACGGCGGCACGATCGGCTTTGGCGCGACCAGCACCGAGATGGTCGATGCATGGCATGCGGCCGGTGTGGCCAATGGCGGCGTGTGCGAAGGCGCGCCGGGGCCGCGCGCGATGCCGGGCCGCAATCTGTATGGCGCCTATCTGCGCGATCCGGACGGCAACAAGATCTGCGCCTTTGTCGATCTGACGGAAAAAGCCTGATGACCATGGAGCGCCTGCAAGAGATCCTCGCCCGGCATGCCGGGACCGAGGGGCCGCTGTTGCCGATCCTGCATGATGTGCAGCGCACGTTCGGCTGCGTTTCGCCCGACACGCAGCAGGCCATCGCGCAGGCGCTCAACCTCTCCCGCGCCGAGGTGCATGGCGTGGTCAGTTTCTATCACGACTTCACCGAGGAGGCCGATCCGCGCCCCTGTGTCCAGCTCTGCCGCGCCGAGGCCTGTCAGGCACGCGGGGTTGAGGCTCTGGTCGAGGCCGCAGAAGCCGCCGCCGGGGGCCGCGTGCGGATTGCGCCGGTCTATTGCCTTGGCTTGTGCAGCGTCGGCCCCGCCGCAAGGGTGGGCGATGCCTTGCATGCCCGGCTCGATGCGGCCGCGCTGGTGCGGTTGGTGGAGGCGGCATGATGATCGTCCGCATTTCCGATGATTCGCTTGCCCTCGCGCTGGGCGCCGATGCTCTGGCGGCCGCCTTTACCGCGGCGGGCGCGAGCGTGGAGCGCGTGTCGAGCTGGGGCATGCATTGGCTCGAACCCTTGGTTGAGGTGGATGGCATCGGCTATGGCCCGGCCACGGTCGATGATGTGGCCGCGATCCTCGACGGGACCAGCGCGCTGAACATCGGCCCGATTGCGCAGCATCCCTTTATCAAGCCCCAGCAGCGGCTGACCTTCGCCCGCGCGGGGCGGACGCGGCCTTTGTCCTTGGAGGATTACGAGGCCACCGGCGGCTGGTCCGGCCTGCGCCGCGCGCAGGCCATGTCCGGCGAGGCGGTGATTGCCGAAGTCACGCAATCGGGCCTGCGCGGACGCGGCGGGGCGGGCTTTCCGGCGGGGATCAAGTGGAACACCGTGGCCAAGGCGCCGGGCGACCGCAAATATGTCGTCTGCAATGCCGATGAGGGCGACAGCGGCACCTTCGCCGACCGGATGCTGATGGAGGGCGATCCCTTCCAACTGATTGAAGGTCTAGCGATCTGCGCGCATGCCGTCGGCGCGCAAACCGCCTATATCTACACCCGCAGCGAATATCCCCATGCGATCGCCAAGCTGCGCGCCGCCATTGACCTTGCCGCCGCCATCATCGCTCCGCTCCACATGGAAGTCCGCGAAGGCGCAGGCGCCTATGTCTGCGGCGAGGAAACTTCGCTGCTCAATTCCATCGAGGGCAAGCGCGGCGTGGTGCGCGCCAAGCCGCCCCTGCCAGCACTTGAAGGCCTGTTCGGCTGCCCCACGGTGGTCAACAATGTGCTGACCGTGGCGGCCATCCCGCACATCCTGTCCGAAGGCGGGGCGGCGGAATATGCCGCACTTGGCGTGGACCGCAGCCTTGGCACCAAGCCGATCCAGCTGGCGGGCAATATCAAGCACGGCGGCCTGTATGAAACCGCCTTTGGCATCCGTCTACATGATCTGGTTTACACCATCGGCGGCGGCACGGCCTCGGGTCGTCCGGTGAAAGCAGTGCAGGTGGGCGGGCCTCTTGGGGCCTATATCCCGCCATCGCAATTCGATCTGCCGTTTGATTATGAGGCCTATGCCCGCGCCGATGCCTTGATCGGCCATGGCGGGGTGGTGGTGCTGGATGATGGCGCCGATATGGGCCGCCTTGCCCGTTTCGCCATGGAATTTTGCGCGGTGGAAAGCTGCGGCAAATGCACGCCATGCCGGATTGGCTCGACGCGCGGGGTCGAATTGCTCGACCGCATCCGCGCCGGGGCCAAGGTGCTCGATCCGGTAGGCGCTCTGCCGCAGATGCATAATGCGCCCAAAGTGGCCCGCACCGCCGATCAGGACATCGCCCTGCTCGAAGAGCTTTGCGAGACGATGAAGTTCGGCTCGCTCTGCGCGCTGGGCGGGTTCACGCCCTATCCGGTGCTCTCGGCGCTGCGGCATTGGCCGGAGGACTTTCAATGATTCTGGGCGCCGTCCTTGCCGGTGGCCTCTCCACCCGTTTTGGCAGCGACAAGGCGCTGGCCGTGCTCGACGGGCAAACGCTGATCGCGCGCGCGGTTGCCCTGCTGGGCCGCCAATGCAGCGCGGTGGTGGCGGTCGGCCGCGAACAGGCCCCCGCCCCCTGCATCCCCGACTGGCCCGCGCCGGGCATGGGGCCGCTGGGCGGATTGGCAGCCGCGCTGCGCCATGCGCGCGACAATGGCTTTACCGATGTGCTGTGCATCTCGGTCGATGCGGTGGGGCTGGATGACCGGCTGCTGGGCCGCCTGTTTCCTGCGCCCGCCTATGTCGAGAGCCAGCCGGTGATCGGCCTTTGGCCCGCCCATGCCGCCGATGCCGTTGAGGCGATCCTGCGCGGGACCGGCAAACATTCGCTGCGCGCGCTGGTCGAGGCGACCGGCGCGCGCGCAGTCACGCTGCCGCGCAACCCCGCCAATATCAATTCCCCCGAAGATCTCGCCCAATGCGAGGAGGCAATCCATGGCCTATGAACCCCAAGCTGATTACGGCACCCCGGCGCGCGATGGCGCTCCGGTAACCCTGACCATCGACGGCCGCGCCGTCACCGTTCCGGCGGGCACCAGCGTGATGCGCGCCGCCGCCGAGATTGGCGGGGCGATCCCCAAACTCTGCGCCACCGACAATGTCGAAGCGTTTGGTTCATGCCGCATGTGTCTGGTCGAAATCGAGGGTGCGCGGGGCCTGCCCGCGTCCTGCACCACGCCGGTGGCGGCGGGCATGGTGGTCAAGACCCAGACGCCGCGCTTGGAAAAGATCCGGCGCGGGGTGATGGAGCTTTACATCTCCGACCACCCGCTCGACTGCCTGACGTGCAGCGCGAACAATGATTGCGAGTTGCAGGATACCGCCGCGCAGGTCGGCCTGCGCGATGTGCGCTATGGCTATGCAGGCGAAAACCATCTGGGTCAGGCGCCTGACCTCTCGAACCCCTATTTCGCGTTCGATGCCAGCAAGTGCATCGTCTGCTCGCGCTGCGTCCGGGCTTGCGAGGAGGTTCAGGGCACCTTTGCGCTGACCATTGAAGGGCGCGGGTTTGATTCGGGCGTTTCGGCTGGGGCGAAGGGCGACGATTTCCTTTCCAGCGAATGCGTCTCCTGCGGGGCCTGCGTTCAGGCCTGCCCGACGGCGGCGCTGAACGAGAAATCGGTGGCCGAGATCGGCAAGCCCGAGCGCGCCGTGGTGACGACCTGCGCCTATTGCGGCGTGGGCTGCACCTTCCGGGCGGAAATGCGCGGCGACCAACTGGTGCGCATGGTGCCGTGGAAGGATGGCAAGGCGAACCGGGGGCATAGCTGCGTCAAGGGCCGCTTTGCCTGGGGCTATGCCAACCATGCCGACCGCATCACGAAACCGATGATCCGCGAGGCGATCACCCAACCCTGGCGCGAAGTGTCGTGGGAAGAGGCAATCGACTTCACCGCCGCGCGGCTAAAGGCGATCAAGGCGCAATATGGCGCGCGGGCGCTGGGCGGGATCACGTCGAGCCGCTGCACCAATGAGGAAGCCTTCCTTGTCCAGAAGCTGGTGCGCGGCGGGTTTGGTTCGAACAATGTCGATACTTGCGCGCGGGTCTGCCATTCGCCCACCGGATATGGGTTGAAGACCACCTTCGGCACCAGCGCGGGGACGCAGGATTTCGACAGCGTCGAGGATTCAGACGTCATCCTCATCATCGGCGCGAACCCGACCGATGGGCATCCGGTCTTCGCATCGCGCATGAAGAAGCGGCTGCGCCAAGGGGCGAAGCTGATCGTCATCGACCCGCGCCGGATCGACATGGTGCGCAGCCCGCATATCGAGGCCGCGCACCATCTGGCGCTGCAACCGGGCACCAATGTCGCTGTGCTGACCGCGCTCGCCCATGTGATCGTCACCGAAGGGCTGGCCGACGAGGCTTTTGTCCGCGAGCGTTGCGATTGGGACGAATATCAGGATTGGGCGCGGTTTGTTTCGGACGCGCGCCACAGCCCCGAGACGCTGGAGCCGGTAACGCGGGTTCCGGCGGGCGAATTGCGGGCGGCGGCGCGGTTGTTTGCGACGGGCGGACCCGGTTGGGCATCAGCCCAGAGAGGCAAACCAAACAGCGCCATTTACTATGGCCTTGGCGTCACCGAACATTCGCAAGGGTCAAGCACCGTGATGGCGATAGCCAATCTGGCGATGGCAACCGGCAATGTCGGGCGGCGCGGCGTGGGGGTTAACCCCCTGCGCGGGCAGAACAATGTGCAGGGCGCCTGCGACATGGGCAGCTTTCCGCATGAGCTTTCGGGCTATCGCCATATCGCGGATGGAGCCACACGGGCGCAGTTCGAGGCCGAATGGGGCGTGGCGCTGGATGCGGAGCCGGGTCTGCGCATTCCCAATATGCTGGATGCGGCGGTCGATGGATCGTTCCGCGCGATCTATATCCAGGGCGAGGACATTTTGCAGTCCGACCCCAACACGCATCATGTCGCGGCCGGACTTGCGGCGATGGATTGCGTGATTGTGCATGATCTTTTCCTCAACGAAACCGCCAATTACGCGCATGTGTTTTTGCCGGGCAGCACATTTCTGGAAAAAACCGGCACCTTCACCAATGCCGAGCGGCGCATTCAGATGGTGCGCCGCGTGATGGATCCGGCGAACGGTTATGAGGACTGGCAGGTCACGCAATTGCTGGCCCGCGCGATGGATCTGGATTGGAATTATGCCGATGCGGGCCAGATCATGGATGAGATCGCCCGCCTGACGCCCAGCTTTGCAGGCGTGTCTCACGCGCGGCTGGATGCCGAGGGCGGCTTGCAATGGCCGGTGAACGAGGCCCATCCCGAGGGCAGCCCGATCATGCATATCGATGGCTTTGTGCGCGGGCGCGGCAAGTTCGTTGTCACCGAATATATCCCCACCGACGAGCGTACCGGCCCGCGCTATCCGCTGCTGCTGACCACGGGGCGGATCCTCAGCCAATACAATGTGGGCGCGCAGACGAGGCGGACCGCCAACAGCGTGTGGCATGCCGAGGATGTGCTGGAAATCCATCCGACCGATGCGGAAAACCGGGGCCTGTCCAGCGGCGACTGGGTGAAACTGGCAAGCCGAGCGGGCGAGACGACCCTGCGTGCGCTGGTGACCGACCGTGTGGCGCCGGGTGTGGTCTATACCACTTTCCACCACCCCGACACGCAGGCCAATGTGGTGACCACCGAGAACTCTGACTGGGCCACCAATTGCCCGGAATATAAGGTCACGGCGGTGCAAGTTATGCCGTCCAACGGGCCGACCGCGTGGCAGCGCGAGTATGAGGCGCAGGCCCAACAGGCGCGCAGGATCGAGGCAGCCGAATGAACACGACCGACCATCTGATCAAAATGGCCAACCAGATCGCTGCCAACCTTGCCGCGCAAGGGCAAGAGGTGGCGATCCGGGAAACCGCCCAGCATATCATCGACTTTTGGGACCCGCGCATGAAGGCGGGGATCGCGGCGGCCGATCACACGCCATTGTCGGACATCGCGCGCGCGGCGGTGGGCATCGTGACGGCAAGGGCGGGATGATGACGCAGAAGGAAGCGCTGGCCCTGCTGGATCGCTATTATGCCGCGTTCAATGCGGGCGACAATGAAGCCATGCTGACCTGTCTGACCGAGGATGTCGCGCATGACATCAATCAGGGCGAGCGTCAGACCGGCAAGGCTGCTTTCCGTGCTTTTCTCGCCCATATGGACCGCTGCTATCGCGAAAGGCTGGAGGATATCGTCGTCATGGCGGATGGCGATGGCCTGCGCGGGGCGGCGGAATTTGTGGTTCATGGTGCCTATCTGGCCACCGACGAGGGCCTGCCGGAGGCGAAGGGACAGACCTATGTCTTGCCTGCGGGGGCGTTTTTCACGTTCCGCGAGGGGCTGATTGCGCGCGTTTCGGTCTATTACAATCTGGCCGATTGGATGCGTCAGGTCGCGGGATAGGTTTCTATCCAAGCTGCTTTATTAACGCCCTGCGTCGGCTGAACGCGGGGCGTTTTTGCTTGTCTTAGCCATATTGGATAACAGTCTATCCGTTGCAGGCAAAAAAGACCCGGCCGAGGCCGGGTCGTGGAAGTTTGGGAGAGGATGCCTGAAAGGCAGGTTCTAAATAGGTCAGGACGGGCCATTCGACAAGCTGAGAAATTCAGTTTTTCCTATTTTGGTTATATTAAATGATGTTCAATTTATAATTGGTTATTCACGTCAAAGAAATGCCTATATGGATATTATTCAGAACACTGGCATCCATATCAGCCCGCTCAATTAGCTGATATCCGCCCCCCGATGCAGTCTGAATCCACCCCGGCAGGCCAGCCATGGCCAATTTGGAACGCAAACGACTCGTATGCACCGCCACACTGTTGGTTTCCGGCACGAAGGACAGGTTCCACACATCGCGCAGCAACTCGCGCTTGCCCACCGTCTCGCCGGGCGATTCCATTAAGCGCCACAGGACAGCGAATTCGCGCGGGTGCAGCCCCACGGCCTTGTCGCCCACAAACGCGTCGCGCTCGATCAGATCGAGCCGCAAAGGCCCATGCTGGCGCCAGCGGACGAGCGCCTCGGCCTGCTGTGTAATACGCAAAGCCCGCGCATGCAGTTCGGGCAGCGTCATGGCCAGATCGCCAATATCGCCGAAACCCCGCCGCAGCAGGCGCGCCCGTTCATGGCCATCGCCGATCCCGACCACCAGCGCCCAACGCCGCAGCCGCGCTGCCCGCACGCCGTTCAGCCAGCGCCAGACAGCGGCATCCACCGTTTCATGATCCACCAAAATCGGGGCATCGGGCGTGAGGTCCCGGATCGCATCCAGCGTATTGAGGTTCTCGGCCTGCATGCGCCATCCGGCGATGCGCAAATCAGCCTCACCAAAAATCGAGCGTCCGGCCAGCCAATAAAAGCTCCGCACCGCGTATCCCCTAACAGAAACAATTCAGCAGCGGGCACACTGGGCACAATAGCTGAGGCATTGGTAATGCCAAAAAGTTAACGGTCATTTAGGGATCACCGGCCAGTCTAACGCGAAGATTGCAAATAAATCATTAATCAAAAACGCCCGGCGCATCTCTGCACCGGGCGCGATACCAATTTCAAAAAACCTGACGGATCAGAGCTTATTTGCCCGCAGGCACATTGACCCCCATACTCGTCAGATAGCGCTTCACATTGCGCGCGGCCTGACGCAGGCGCTGTTCGTTTTCCACCATGGCGATACGGACATAGCCCTCGCCATCCTCGCCATAGCCCACGCCCGGCGCCACGGCGACTTCGGCATGGGTCAGCAATTGTTTGGAAAATTCCAGCGACCCCAGATGCGCCAGCGCGGGCGGCAAAGGCGCCCAGGCAAACATCGACGCCTTGGGGCTGGGAATATCCCAACCGGCGCGGCCAAAGCTTTCCACCATCACATCGCGGCGCTTTTGATACAGCAGCCGGTTCTGTTCGACGATATCCTGCGGGCCATTGAGCGCCGCGCAGGCCGCCGCCTGAATCGGCGTGAACGCGCCATAGTCGAGATAGGACTTCACCCGCGTCAGCGCCGCGATCAGCGTCTTGTTGCCCACCGCAAAGCCCACGCGCCAACCGGCCATGCTGAAGGTCTTGGACATCGATGTGAATTCCACCGCGACATCCTTGGCGCCCGGCACTTCGAGAATCGAGCGGGTCGGATTGCCGTCGAAATAGAGCTCGGAATAGGCAAGGTCGGACAGGATCCACACCTTGTTTTCCTTCGCCCATGCCACCAGCCGCTCATAGAAGGCCAGATCGACCGTTTCGGCGGTGGGGTTCGACGGATAATTGACGATCAGCACCGAAGGACGCGGCACCGAATATTTCATCGCGCGGTCCAGCGAATCCCAATAACGCTCGTCCGGCGTGGTGGGCACAGAGCGGATCGTGGCGCCCGCGATGATAAAGCCGAACGTGTGGATCGGATAGGACGGGTTGGGCGCCAACACCACATCGCCCGGCGCGGTGATCGCGGTGGCAAGGCTGGCAAGGCCTTCCTTCGACCCCATCGTCATCACCACTTCGGTTTCGGGATCAAGGTCCACGTTGAACCGGCGGCCATAGTAATTGGCCTGGGCGCGGCGGATGCCGGGGATGCCCTTGGACGCGGAATAGCCGTGCGCGCTGGGCTTTTGCGCCACTTCGCACAGTTTTTCGATCACATGGGGCGGCGGGGGCAGATCGGGATTGCCCATGCCAAGGTCGATGATGTCCTGCCCGCTAGCTCGTGCTGCGGCCCGCATCGCATTGACTTCGGCGATGACATAGGGCGGCAGTCGCTTCATGCGGTAGAATTCTTCGGACATCGGACCTTTCCTGTATTACCTCCCCACGGATCACGCATCGCACATACGCCACCATGGCGAAGTGCAGGCGCCCAAACGGCGCCACCACGGCGGGGGAGGCCGTCCCCATGCGCCTTTTTGCCCCGAAACGCGAGAGCGGGATGCAAAAAATTTGCGTGAGGCATGAATTGGCAAACCGGCGTCATGAATTTTACGCCATGGCGGGCCATCAAATGCTTGCCGCAGGCGCACAGTCGTATCATGCTGATAGTTGAAGCGTAAGGCGAGCGGGAGAACAAGCGCATGAGCAGCACAACCGATGGCACCGGCACCAAGGCCCCGACCATCGATCCGCTCTCAAGCCTGATGATGCTTCCCTTTGAGGTGGCCAGCCAGACCATGGATCAATGGCTGAACCCCAAGACCGCGATCCCCGATGTGATGGAGCAGGCAGGCGCGCTGATCGATGCCGGGCTGGCCGGGGACGGGCCGATGGTCAATGGCGAGGATGCCGCGCAATGGGCCGATGTGGCCGCGCGGATGCAGGCCAAATGGATGGAATTCCAGACCCAGCAGGCGGGCAAGGCGATGACAGGCCTGCTCTCGGGTGATCTGCTCAAGGCCGAATTGAATGGCCTTGCCTCGCTCTCGCCCGCGATGAACGAGATGCTGGCGCAATGGACCCGGCAGATCCCGCTGGTGCGCCCCGAAACCCAGCAGAAGCTGCTCTCCGACGGGATGAAACTGTGGGAGGGCGTGCTGGCGCAATGGGGGCTGAACGCCGGAAAGGGCGAGGCGCAGGGCGCCGCCCTGCCCCGCACCGACCGCCGCTTTGCCGATGCAGCATGGCGCGAGACGCCCTATTTCGCACTGGTGCATCAGACCTATCTGTTGATGGCCGAGCAGATTACGGCAATGGCTGATTCGGTCGAAGGGCTGGATGACGCGCGCAAGGAGCAGTTGCGCTTTTATACGCGCACGATGATCGAGGCGCTCAGCCCGGACCATTTCGCACTGACCAACCCGCTGGTGATGGAAAAGGCGATTGAAACGCGCGGCGAAAGTCTGGTCAAGGGGCTGGAGCATCTGCTCGAGGATATGAAGCGCGGGCAATTGAGCCACACCGACCGCAACGCCTTCAAGGTGGGCGAAAATATCGCCGCCACGCCGGGCAAGGTCGTGCATCGCACCCCGTTTTACGAATTGATCCAGTATTCGCCCAGCACCGAGAAGGTGATGGCCACCCCGCTGCTGATCTTTCCGCCCTGGATCAACCGCTTCTACATCCTCGATCTCAACGCGAAGAAGAGCTTCGTCAAATGGGCGGTGGATCAGGGGATCACGGTGTTTCTGGTCAGCTGGAAATCGGCCGACCCGAATGACCCCGACATGGATTGGGGCGCGGTGACATGGGACGATTATATCGGCGCCCAGATCGAGGCCATCGATGTGGTGCGCGAGCGGCTCAAAGTGCCCTCGGTTCACACCATCGGCTATTGCGTGGCTGGGACAACGCTGGCGGCGACGCTGGCGGTGCTGGCGCGCAGGGGCGAGGCCGAGAAGGTGGCCAGCGCGACCTTCTTTACCGCGCAGGTCGATTTTGAAAAGGCGGGCGAGCTCAAGACCTTTATCGACGATCAGCAACTGGCCGCGATCGGTGCGCTGGCGCAGAACGGGGTGATCGACGGGCGCTATCTGGCTGCGACCTTCAACCTGCTGCGTTCGCAGGATCTGATCTGGAGCTATGTGACGCGCAATTACCTGCTGGGCGAGGACTATTCGGCCTTCGACCTGCTGTTCTGGAATGGCGACAGCACCAATCTGCCCGCAGGCTGGCATCAATCCTATCTGCGCGATCTCTATCGCGACAATCTGTTGGTTCAACCCGACGCGCTGAGCGGTTGCGGCACGCCCATCGACCTGTCGCGGATCACCACCCCCGCCTATATTCAGGCCGGGCGCGAGGATCATATCGCCCCGCCCGAAAGCGTATGGCGCTTGAGCGGGCAGTTGAAGAACAGCCCGCATGTGTTCGTGCTGGCCGGGTCGGGGCATATTGCGGGCGTGGTCAATCCACCTGCGGCCAAGAAGTATCAGTTCTGGACCAATGACGAACCCGCCGAAAATCTGGCCGCCTTTGTCGCACAGGCGAAGGAAACGCCGGGCAGCTGGTGGAATCACTGGCTGGGCTGGTTGCAGGAACGGGCGGGCGAACAGGTGGCCGCCAAAGGCAAGCGCGTTCCCGGCGGGCGCGGCGACAAGGTTCTGGGCGATGCCCCGGGCGAATATGTGAGAGCGCGATAGGAGGAGATTTCGAGTCCCCATTATGCTGCAAGTGCGAAATGCTGAATTTTCGCCCGCGAGCCTGACACGCTTTTCGCGCCGCAATCCTATTACGAAAATGCCTTATTTGTTTGATATGCATCAATCATTGGCGAAATAACCTCCGATACGGGGCCATCCCATGCTGCGGCGCACAAAAATCGCTTGACTTCACGCGGACGAATCATCATTGTGCATCGCAACAAAGGTGAGGATCTCGGCAGGCCCGATCACATCGGAAGCACTGGGATTATGCACCAATTCAACAGTCGGTTGAACGGGAAGCAGGTCCAATGAGCAAAAAGCCCACTACCAAGGCTACCTTTCGCACCACGCGCGTACCCTTTGCCAAGCCCGCCGCGCCCGCAACCCCTGCGCCGACCGCTGTTGAGCCCGCACCCGTTGAAGCCCCCGAGCCGGAGGTCGAAGTGACGCCGACGGCGGAGGTCGCCGCGACCGAAGCGCCCGTTTCGGAGGAAAAGGCCCCCGAACCTGAGGCCGTCGCGGAAACGCCCGCGGTGGAAACGCCGGTGGAAGAAGCCCCCGCCGCCGCACCCGAGATCGAGGCCCCCGAAATCAAGGCGGAAGCCCCCGTTGTCGCCGAAAAACTGGCCGACAAGCCGGTAGCCAAGCCCGTCCGCAAGCCTGCCCCGCGCCCTGCTCCCCGCAAGGTCGCGGCCAAGGCCGAACCGAAATCCCCCCCCACTCAACCCGAGGTTGAAGCCCCCACCGTGGAGGTGAGCGCCCAAGCCCCGCTGTCGATCGAAAACGCCGCCCAGCCCGCGCGCTGGCCCAATATCTTCGCCAAGGAGTTTGCCATGTCCACGTTCCCCAGCTTCGATTTCGCCGCCCCGTTCCAGACCGCTTTTGCCGACATGCAGGAAAAGGCCAAGGCTGCCTATGAAAAGGGCAACTCGGTGTTTGGCGATTACAGCGAATTCGCCAAGGGCAACGTTGAGGCCATGGTCGAATCGACCAAGATCCTGGCCGCCGGTCTGCAGGAACTGACCTCGGCCTATGTGTCGGAAGGTCGCGCCGGGTTTGAAACCCTGACCGCCGAAGTCAAGGAACTGGCCGCGGCCAAGAGCCCGACCGACTTCCTCAAGCTGCAGAACGATCTGGCCAAGAAGCACTTTGACGATGCCGTGGCTGCTGCCTCGAAGCATTCCGAAGCGCTGATGAAGCTGGCCAATGAAGCTGCCCAGCCGATTTCGACCCGCGTGACGCTGGCCGTGGAAAAGATCAAGGCGGCTGCCTGATCCATCAATGCAGGGCGGCCCGCGCCGCCCTTGCCTGCAAAGCCCGGCGATCCGCACTCTCACCGGATCGCCGGGCTTTTTGCTGCCTGCCGCGCCGACTTTCCATTTGCGCGCGGCCCGATAATGCGGCAGCATAAACCATACCGATTTATGCTTAAGTCGGACTGTATAAGGGCTGGCGTATAGAACCGCTTGTCCTGCCCCCCTGATTCGCGGTATTTGGGCCGGATGATTCTTTCCCGTTCCCCTATCTCGGCCACATCTGGCCCGGCGGCCTCATGCACGGATGCTGCGCATGACCATGGCGGGGCCTATGCCCAGCCCGTCCTTGCCGGCGAAGATGATGACCGCGGCGGCCAAGGGCAGATCGGCCTTGCCACGCGCACCCGCGCAAAGCCGAAAAAGCCGAGCCAGTTCAAAGTTTTGATGCTGAATGACGATTACACGCCGATGGAATTCGTCGTCATGGTGCTCAAGCGTTTCTTCAACATGGATCTCGAACAGGCCACCCGCGTCATGCTGCATGTGCATCAGCGCGGCGTGGGCGTCTGCGGCATTTTCCCCTATGAAATCGCCGAGACCAAGGTCAATCAGGTGATGGATTGCGCAAGGCAGAACCAGCATCCGCTGCAATGCACGCTGGAAAAAGCCTGAAGCCACAGGCCTGAAGCCACAGGCCTGAAGCCACAGGCCTAAAGCCACAGGGAAGCGCCGATTTGCGGCAAGTGGCCTCGCGCCCCCTTGCGCCGGGACGCTGCCCCGCTTAACTGAACCATGAAGTCCGGGTTGGCGCGCCGCGCCATCCGGTCCGCTGTGTGAAGAAAGCCCCCATCGCGTGAAATCCCGTCCGCCCCTTCATCGCCAGCCCGCCGCCCTGGGGCGCGCATGAAATTCTTCACGGCGGCCGACCGCTACATCTTCCGGCTGGTGCTGATGCCGATGCTGGCGGTGTTTGTCATCGCGGCCTCGCTGCTGATGGTCGACAAGATGCTGCGCCTGTTCGAATTCGTCTCCACCGAAGGCGGGCCGGTCAGCGTAGTGTTCAAGATGCTGGCCAACCTGATGCCCGAATATGCCAGCCTGGCGATCCCGCTGGGCCTGATGCTGGGGGTGCTGCTGGCGTTCCGCAAATTGGCCATGTCGAGCGAGCTGGACGTGATGCGCGCGGTCGGGTTGTCCTATACGCGCCTGCTGCGGGTGCCTTTCATGATGGCGCTGCTGATGGCCGCGATCAATCTGATCATCGTCGGCTATGTTCAGCCGATGGCGCGCTATTATTATGAACAGCTTGATTTTGAACTGCGCACCGGGGCGCTGGGCGCCTCGATCAAGGTGGGCGAGTTCAACACGCTGAAAGACCGGATGAGCCTGCGCATCGAGCAGAGCCGCGAGGACGGCCATGAACTGGTCGGCATTTTTGCGCGCGTCACCGAGGCCAATGGCGAAGTGCTCTCGATCAGCGCGCGCCGGGGCCGCTTCCTCGCGCTTCAGGAAAATCTCGACACGGTGATCCTGCGCCTGACCGACGGCCAGATCGTGCAGAGCCCCAAGGGCCTCACCCCCCGCGTGCTCAGCTTCAGCACGCATGACCTGCCCATCGACCTGCCGGCGCTGGAAAAATTCCGCAAGCGCGGCGGGCGTGAACGCGAATATGTGCTGCCCGAACTGCTGAAAATCGGCTGGGACAAGGGCAGCAGCGAGCATGACAAGACCGTGGTCAAGGCCAGCCTCAACTATCGTCTGGTCGAGGTGGTGATGATCCTGATGCTGCCCTTGCTGGCGGTGGCGCTGGCCGTGCCGCCCAAGCGCTCGACCTCATCGCTGGGCGTGTTCGTCTCGATTGTGATGGTCGTCGCCTATCACAAGGTCAATGAATATGGCCAATCGGTGGCCGAACTGGGGCGGATCGACCCGGCGCTGGCGCTCTGGGTGCCTTTTGCGATCTTTGCCGCGCTCATCGGCTGGATGTATTTTACGCTGGCCTATGTGCCGGGCGGGCAGCCTATCGGCGCGCTCGAACGTTTTGCCGCCACGCTGGGCAAGGCGATCACCCGGATGCTGGACCGCACCGCCGCGCAAAAGGGCACGGCCCAAACGGATAAGGCCGAGGCATGATGGACCTGTTCCCCTCGCGCACGCTCACGCTCTATTTGTCGCGGCTGTTCATCACGCGCATTCTGGGCGTGCTGGTGATGCTGGTCATGGTGCTGCAAGTGCTCGACCTTTTGTCGGAAAGCGGCAATATTCTGGCCTATCCCGGCAATGGGCAGGCCCAGATCTGGCATTATGTCACGCTGCGCGCGCCCCAGTTGGTGGCCCGCTTCCTGCCCTATTCGGTGCTGCTGGCCACGCTCTTCACCTTCTTTCCGCTGAACCAGAACAGCGAAGTGATTGCGATGCGCGCCGCCGGGCTTTCCGCGCATCAGATCCTCGCGCCGATGCTGGCCACCGCGCTTGTCGTTTCCGGCGTCAGCTTTGCCTTTAACGAGCTGGTCGTCACCCGCGTCACCGCCGACCTTAAAGCTTGGCAGAATGTGCAGTTTGGCCAGATCCCCGACGAACCGGCCGAGCGCACCAACATCTATCTGTCCGACGGCGACAACATTCTGGGCGCCGACACCATGAACGGCAGCGGCAAGGCGATTCGCCTGCATGGTGTGACATGGTATGAGCGCAACCCGCAGGGGTTGATCACCCGCCGCGTGATTGCGCCGCTGGCCACCTATGCCGGGCCGGGCTGGCGGCTGGACAAGCCGGAGAGCTTTGATGTGGCCAGCGCCGCGCTGACCCGCCCCGGCCCGATGGTGGTGGCCAAGGGCATCACCCCGGCCCAGATCGACATCACCCAGGCCGATGCCGACCGCATGAACCTGTTCCAGCTGCACCGCACGATCGAGGCGCTGCGCGCGGGCGGGCGGCGCACGTCAGAGCTGGAAAGCAAATGGTGGCACAAGATTTCAGGGCCGCTCTCGGCGCTGCTGATGCCGCTGCTGGGCTCTGTGGCGGCCTTTGGGCTGGCGCGTTCGGGGCAATTGTTCATCCGCGCCATTCTGGGCATGGCGCTGGGCTTCACCTATTTTGTCGTCGACAATCTCAGCCTCGCGGTCGGCAATTTTGGCGGATATCCGCCGATGGTGGCGGCATGGGCGCCCTTTGTGCTGTTCCTGCTGGTGGGCGAAACGGTGCTGGTGCGCACCGAGGAATAGGCCGGTCAATGGCGTTGGCATAAAACGCCCCACCCCCCATCCTGCCCCGTTTATGCCCCAATTGCATGGTCTAGGGCACGCAAGAGACGAGCGTGCCCGGCTGCCCATGGAGACAGGGGCCCTTGCCGCGCCCGCCTTCGACCCTTAAATATGCGCCGAGATTTTCGAGGAACCAATCACGTGGCCACCAACAACGCCGCACTGGACGAAGCCAAGCTGCCCTTCTGGAAGCGTTCGCACTATCTTGACCGCATGAATTTGCGCGATCTGGTGTTCGCCTATTTCCAGCATTACACGATCATTGCCTATATGGCGCTGGCCGTGGCGGGCTTTGCCTTGTTTGCGTGGAACCCCACCGGCCTTTGGCGCGCTCTGGCCATCGTGGCGGCGGCGGCGGCGGTCTACCCGCTGGTCTGGCATCTGCTGCACCAATATATCCTGCACGGGCAATGGCCGTACAAGTTCAAGTGGCTGGCGGGCACGTGGAAGCGTATCCACTATGACCACCATCAGGACCCCAACCATCTTGAGGTGCTGTTCGGCGCGCTGCACACCACCGTGCCCACGATCTTTATCGCGACGGCGCCGGTGGGCGCGCTGATCGCGCCGGAAGGCGCGCGCATCGGCGGCGCGGCACTGGCCTTTTCGATCGGCATCCTGACCACCTGCTATTATGAATTCATGCATTGCATCCAGCATCTGGCCTTCAAGCCGAAGTGGAAGTGGGTGCAGCACATGAAGCAGCGCCACAATGAGCACCACTATGTGGACGAAGACGGCAATTTCGGGATCACCAATTATTTCTGGGATCACGTGCTGGGCACCTATTACGAAAAGAAGGATCGCCCGGGCCGCAGCCCTACGGTGTTCAACCTCGGCTACACCGAGGAAGTGGCCAAGAAATACCCTTGGGTGAAGGACCTGTCGGGCGGCATCGCCAGCGACCATCCCCGCCGCCGCGCCATCGCCAATGCCAAGAAACTGGCCGCCGAGGCCAAGGCGCCGACCGAGGAACAGATCCTGGCCCATGCCGCCGAAGCCGTGGGCATGGACACCGAAGCATAAATTCGGCTCTCCGCGCCTGATCGGAGCCAGAGTTGATGATGCGAGGGCCTGACCGCCCTCGCATTTTTCTTTTATTCCCGGCGCGCGCCGCTACACATCGCCCCGATAAACGCCGCCGCAAACCAAAGGGAGAACCGCCACATGCCCGCCATCACCATCACGCCCGCCAACACCAAGGCCGAGCGCGCGCAATGGGTGGATTATGTCTATGTGGCCAATGCGGGCGATCCCAATTTCGTGCCGCAATTGCGGATGGAGGAAATCGAGAAGGTCACGCCCGGCGGCAATCCGTTTCATGAACATGCCGATTGCCAATTGCTGCTGGCGCGGCGGGGCGGGCAGATTGTGGGCCGCATCGCCGCGATCATCGACCATCAGGCCACCGGCATGCCCGCTGAACAAGGCATGGGCCCGGGCACCGGCAATTGGGGCGCGTTGGAGGCCGAAACGCAGGAAATCGCCAATGTCCTGATCGCCAGCGCCGAGGACTGGCTGCGGGTCAAGGGGATGCACCGAGTGCTGGCGCCGATGAACCTGTCGGTGTGGGAAGAGCCGGGCCTGCTGGTCAAAGGCCACGACCACCCGCCAACGGTCATGATGGGCCACCAGAACGCCAAGTTCCAGCCGTGGATCGAGGCCGCCGGTTATACGCCTGCCAAGATGCTCAACACCTATGAACTGGACATCACGCAGGAGTTTCCTCCGCTGATCCAGCGCATCGTCAAATCGGGCGAGAAGAACCCGCGCATCAACATTCGCGGCGTCAATCTGAAGGAATTCGACAAGGAAGCCGCGATCATCCTCGACATCCTGAACGATGCGTGGAGCGACAATTGGGGCTTTGTTCCGATCACCGACAGTGAGGTGGCCTATACGGGCAAGAAGCTCAAGCCGCTGGTCAAATCCGATCTGGTGCAGATTGCCGAATATGATGGCGAACCGGTCGCCTTCATGATGACCCTGCCCGATATGAACGAGATCCTGAAGAAGATCGGGCCCAAGCCCTCGCCGCTGGGCTGGATCCGCCTGTTGCTGTGGATCTGGCGGCCGCGCGTGCGCACGATGCGCGTGCCCTTGATGGGCGTGCGCAAGCGTCTGCAGTCCAGCCGCATGGCCAGCCAGCTTGCCTTTATGATGATCGAATATATCCGCCGCAATTCGGTGGCCAATTATGGCGCCAGCCGGGGCGAGATCGGCTGGATCCTCGATGACAATCAGGGCATGAATTCCATCGCGCGTGAAATCCATTCCACCGTGAACAAGGAATATCAGATCTATCAAAAGGATCTGTAATAGGATTTGAAGGCCGGGGCCGCTGGGAAATCGCAAAGGCGATTTCCCGCCCATAAATTAGAAGGCCCTTGCTCTGGGGGGAGCAAGGGCCTTCACGGGATCGCGTCACCGCCGCGCTAGGACGGGAGGGGGGTCTGCAACGGTGACAAGAGGTAAACGCAGGACTTGAGAATTGGTTCCCGCTTTTTTTGATTTTTTTTCGCGGTGGCGCAAACGGCCGCAATTGCTAAAGTGCAAGACCGTCCGAACCGCGCTATGTATCGGAAAAGGCGGGCGCCTGCTGCTGGTTGAGGGTCAATATGCCTTTGGGAACTGAAATCGCAACGCATTTGCCCTTTTTGCGGCGCTATGCCCGCGCGCTGACCGGCGATCAGCATGCGGGCGATGGTCTGGTGCGCCGCCTGCTGGAAATGGCGCTGGCCGAACCGGACTTGCGCGCGCGGCTCAGCGGGGGCCGTCTGGCGCTCTATCGTGCCTTTTCCAACCTGTTCGCCATGCAGGAGACGCCCGCTTCCTCCTCGCTCGTGCCCGCCGATCTGCGGCTGGGCCGGATCGCGCCGCTCGCCCGTCAGGCGCTGCTGCTTACCACGATCGAGGAATTCAGCACTAAACAGGCCGCACAGATTCTCGACCTGCCGGTTGAGGAAACGGCCGATCTGGCGCGCAGCGCGGTCACCGAAATCGCCCGCAACAGCGCGACCAGCGTGCTGATCATCGAGGATGAACCGCTGATCGCCATGCAGCTGGAAACGCTGGTCACCGGCATGGGCCACAGCATTTTCGGCGCCGCCGCCACGCGCACGCAGGCGCAAAAGCTGATGGCCCAGGGTGTGCCCGGTCTGGTGCTGGCCGATATTCAACTGGCCGATGGATCATCCGGGCTGGATGCGGTGGCCGACCTGCAGGCCGTGGCCGATGTGCCGGTGATCTTCATCACCGCCTTCCCCGAAAGGCTGCTGACGGGCGACGGGCCGGAGCCGACCTGGCTGATCACCAAGCCTTTCCGCGAGGATGCGGTGCAGGCCGCCATGGCGCAGGCGCTGTTCTTTCATCAGAGCTGACCGGCGCCCTCGCCCTGCTTTGCCCGCATCTTGAACATGGCGGGCGATCGCAGCGGCAGCAGCATCTCGCAGCGCACCCCTTCGCGGGCAAAGACCAGTTCGAACCGCTCGCCCAGTTCATGGGCCAGAATGCGCTCGATCAGTTCTGTGCCAAAGCCGCGCGGACGGTTTTCGGGCACTGGCGGGCCGCCGCTCTCGGCCCAGCGCACCCGCACCCGGTCCATGCCGAACAACGCCCAGCGCACCGACACCCGCGCGCCCTCCACCGAGAGCGCGCCATATTTGCTGGCATTGGTGGCCAGTTCATGCACCGCCAGTCCCAGCGAGAGCGCGTCATTGGGCGCCAGTTCAACATCGGGGCCCTCCAGCAGCACCGTATCGCCGCGCGCATAGGGCGCCAGTTCCGCCTCGACCACCTCGCGCAACGGGGTCGTGCCCCAATTGCTGGCGATCAACAGATCATGCGTGGCCGACAGGGCGCGGATACGCCCCTCCAGCGCATCGGCAAATTCATTGAGCGCGGGCGAGGTCGGGTCGCTGCCCCGCCGCCGCGTCAGGGCGATGATGGAGAGCACATTGGCCAAGGTGTTCTTGACCCGATGGTTCAATTCCCGGCTCAGCATGCCCCGGATCGAAGCCTGTTCACGCAGCCATGCCAACGAGGCGCGATCCTCGGCCGCCTGCCGCGCAACAAGCCACGCCATCCCCCCCAGCAGGCACGCCACCACCGACCCCAGCGCCAGCGTGATGACCGCCACCTTGGACAGGCCCGACTCGGAAGGCGGGCTGACCACCAGCACCATCGGACGATGGGCCACCATCACCGGCAGCCGCACCTGACCCTGCGCGCCTTCCTGCGGCCCAACCCGCGCCATCAGCCGATCGGGCCGCACCGCCCCATCATAGAGCGCGACGGAAAAATCATTCACCGGCTCAAGCTCGATCACCGATTGCAGAAAGACCTGGGCGTTGAACGGCGCCCCCAGCACACCGCGCATCCGCCCCGTCCCCTTGTCGAACAGCGGCATATAGATGAGAAAACCGGGCCATGCCTGCCGTCCGCGATCCATGGCCAGCCGGATCGGCCCGGTGGCAATGGGGCGTTTTTCGCGCTCGGCCCGATCAATGGCGGTGCGGCGCTGGATTTCGGAATACATGTCATAGCCATAGGACAGGCGGCGGCGCGGCGTCGGATCACCCAGATAGGTGACCGGCGTCAGCATCCGGGCGCCCGGCGAGGGCGCGGGACGGACGGTGTAATTCTCGATGCCTTCGGCGCGGCGGGCGGCCTCAAAGGCTGGAATCTGCTGCGGGGTGATCGCCTCGGCCCAACTGATGCCTTCGGACCCGCGATATTCATCATCGCGCGACAATTCCTGGGAAAGGGCGATGAATTCGGCCTGGGTGATGTCGCGGCTCTTTTCCAGCAACAGCGCCGCCGATTGCAGATAGGCCGTGTGCGCATTGACCCGCCGCCCCAGCGAGGCGCCCACCACACTGGCCGCGGCGCGGGCCTGCTGCTGGCGCTGGCGAATTTCGGTGCGTTCGGTGGTATAGGCATAGGCCAGCGTGGCCAGCATCGCCAATGTAAAGCCGGCGATCGGCAGCGTGCGCGGCATGCGTTCATACCAGCCCTGCGCGCCCACCTTGTCTGAAATAATTCGATCCAAAATGCGCCCCTTAACCCGCCAATCATCCCACTTTGCAACATCACCATGCAACAAACGGTTGCGCGTGGGAACCAAGCTGGGCAAGCTTCGTTCCCGTCCTGGCAAGTTTGTGCCGTATCGGCGGATTGGGCGGGGGGCGCTCAACTATTGGGCAGAATGATGTGAATCGCGAGCAAGAGCCACGAAGTACTGAATTGTCAGGCGATTTCCCTGAAGGCTCCGCCGGTCCGGACGAGCCTGCGGCAAAGCCTGCCGGCGGGCCGGATAAATCCGAGCAGACGCTGAGCGGCGATAAAAAAGATGGCGGCAAGGACGAGCCCCCTCCTTGGACCGCCCCTTTGCGCGATATGTACCAACAGGTGGTGGACGAACCGCTGCCTGATTTTCTGGCCGATCTGCTGTCCCGGCTCGACCGCGACACCGAATGACCACACTTCAAGCCCCGCCGCCGGATTTCAAGCGAGAGTTGACGCAGGTTGTGCCACACCTGCGCGCCTTTGCGCGCGGGCTTTGCGGGCGGCCCGATCTGGCCGACGATCTGGTTCAGGACACGCTGCTGCGCGCATGGGCGGCGCGGGAGCGCTTTGTGGCGGGCACGTCGATCCGGGCGTGGACCTTCACGATCCTGCGCAATGCGTGGTTTACCGAAATGCGGCGCAACCGCTTTCGCGCCGATTATGACGAGACGGTGGCCGACCGCATTCTGACCTCGCCCGCCGGGCAGGAAGCGCCGCTGCATCTGGCCGACCTGTCGCGCGCGCTGATGGAACTGCCCGCCGAAAGGCGCGAGGCGCTGCTGCTGGTGGGCGCGGGCGGCTTTTCCTATGAGGAAGCCGCCGCGATTTGCGGATGCGCGGTGGGCACGATCAAGAGCCGGGTGGGCCGGGGCCGTGCGCAATTGACCGCGATGATCGAGGAAGGCCGCATCCCCACACGCGGCAATGCCAGCGAGAGCAGCCAGGCGTTGATGGCCGAACTCGACCGGATCACCCCCAAGGATTAAGGCTCTCGCCCTGCCCGGTCCACACTGCTGGTCACGGCCACATCCATGAACACATTGCCCACCGTGCGCATCAGATCGGGCAGCATCTCGACCGCCACCAACAGCGCCAGCGGCCCCACCGGCACGCCCATGGCAATCGCCACCGGACCGATGGAGAGCACAAAGCTGATCGAGCCGGGCAGCGAAGGCGTACCAAGCTCGGTCAGCGCCGCCACTGCGATTCCCGCCAGCATCGCCGAAACACCCAGCGGCGTCCCGGTCAGATGGGCGACATAGATCACAACCGCCAGATTCATCGCCGGACCCGTCGCGCGGAACAAAGCCACACACAAAGGCAGGCTGAATTCCGCGCTGGAGGAACGGATGCCAAGGCGCGAACAGGCCGAGAGCATCGCGGGCAGGCTTGCCAGCGAGCTTTGCGTGGAAAGCGCCACCACCGAAACCGGCAGCATCGAGCGCAGATAATGGCCCAGCGCCAACCGCCCCGCGACCATCGCAATCACCGGCGCGGCCAGCAGCACCAGTGCGCCGATCCCCGCCACCAGCGTGACATAATGCGCGAGCGCCCCCAGCGCCGCCGTCCCCGTCTTGACCGCCAGCCCCAGCGCCAGCGCAAACACCCCGATCGGCGCGATCGAGAGCACCCAGCCGATCATCACCATCATGATGCCCGCCAGCGCCTCAAAGAAACCGATCATGTGGCGGCGCGGCCCTTCGGGCAATTTGCCCATGGCCAGCGCGAAAACAGCAAAGAACACCACCACCGGCAGCATCTCGCCCCCCGCCGCCGCAGAGGCGATGTTTGAGGGCAAAACTGCCAGCAGAAATTCCGACAGGCCCGGTACCGGCCCGGCGCTTTGCGCCGTGCTGCCCGCGAGGGCGCCCGCCGCAGCCCCCGGAATCGGCCACATCTCCAGCCAGAGCGGCATGACCACCACGGCCACGGCCCCGCTGACCAGATAGAAGCCCAAAATCCAGAAGATCGCCCGCCGCGCCATCGCCCCCGCGCGCGCCGCCGCCGCCGTCTGGACCAGACCCAGCACCAGCAGCGCCACCACCAAGGGCAGGATCGTCATCTGCAAACCCTTGAGCCACAAAGTGCCCAAAGGCTCGATCACCCGCACCACCGGCATCGCCGCCGGAAAGCGCGAAAGCACCAGCCCGCACACGAGCCCCGCCCCCAGCGCGATCAACGCCCCCAGCGAAGCCACCCGGATTTCCGGCAGGTTGAAACCACCCTTTTCCGCCTGCCCCACCTGATCCGTCCCAACCTGATCGCTCAACGAATGCCCCTGTGGTTTACCATTGCCCAACTTACCATTGTTTGCGTGACATTAACTTCGCTGCGGCACATAGCAAGGCAAGCTGCGCGTGCCATGCCCGGAACAGCATGAGCGATGCGCAAAAAGACGGATCGGTTTGAGGGCAAACGAATGGGACGACAGTTTTTCGGCACCGACGGCATTCGCGGACGGACCAATGCCGGGGTGATGACCGCCGAAATCGCGATGAAGGTGGGCCAGGCCGCTGGCACGCATTTCCTGCGCGGCAAGCACCGGCACCGCGTGGTGATCGGCAAGGACACGCGGCTTTCGGGCTATATGCTGGAAAACGCGATGGTGGCCGGGTTCACCAGCGTGGGCATGGATGTGGTGCTGCTTGGCCCGATGCCGACGCCCGCCGTGGCGCTGTTGACGCGCGAATTGCGCGCGGATGTGGGCGTGATGATCTCGGCCAGCCACAACCCCTATGAGGACAATGGCATCAAGCTGTTCGGCCCTGATGGGTTCAAGCTCTCGGATGAGGATGAGCTGGCCATCGAATCAATGCTGGGTCAGGCGCTGCCTCTGGCCGACAGCCCCCAGATCGGGCGGGCGCGGCGCATCGAGGACGCGCGCGGGCGCTATATTCACGCGGTCAAGGGCTCGGTGCCGCACAATATCCGCCTTGATGGGCTGAAGATCGTGGTCGATTGCGCCAATGGCGCGGCCTATCAGGTCGCCCCCTCGGCGGTGTGGGAATTGGGCGCGGAGGTGATCGCTGTGGGCGTTTCCCCCAACGGCAAGAACATCAACGACAAATGCGGCTCGACCCATCTTGATCTCATCAAGGAAACCGTGGTCGCCTCGGGCGCGGACATCGGCATTGCGCTTGATGGCGACGCAGACCGGCTGATCGTGGTCGATGAAATGGGCCAGACGGTCGATGGCGACCAGTTGATGGCGCTGATCGGCACGCAATTGCATCAGCGCGGCGAATTGCGCGGCGGGGGCGTGGTGGCCACGGTCATGTCGAACCTTGGGCTGGAGCGTTATCTGAACGGGCTGGGCCTGAACCTTGAGCGGACCAAGGTAGGCGACCGCTATGTGCTGGAACGCATGAAGGAAGGCGGCTTCAACGTCGGCGGCGAACAGTCGGGCCATATGATCATGCTAGACCATGGCACGACCGGCGATGGCACGGTGGCCGCGCTTCAGGTGCTCTCGGCGCTGGTGCAGTCGGGCAAGAAGGCGAGCGAATTGCTCCACCTGTTCGACCCCGTGCCGCAATTGCTGAAAAACGTGCGCTTCTCGGGCGGCAAGCCGCTGGAGGCGGAGAGCGTCAAGAAAGTGATCGCGGATGCTGAGGCGCAGTTGGCGGGACGCGGGCGCCTGGTGATCCGGCCTTCGGGGACCGAACCGGTCATCCGCGTGATGGCCGAGGGCGATGATGCGGCCGAGGTCGAGCAGGTGGTGGATGCCATTTGCGAGGCGGTGAAGGCGGCGGTTTAACGCAAGTTTGCCTCCGGCGGGCAAAGGGTCTCGACCCTTTGCAATCCCATTAATGGGGTGGCGCATGGCCTGCCGGGGAGCGCTATCCGCGAAGCGGTTTATAAAGCCTGCGGCGCGGCGGCGTTGCGCTGTGGTTGAACCCTTCGCGCAACAATGACAGTAATGGGGGTGCAGGGGGTCTAGATCCCCTGCTCATACCTTTTTCTTGGAAAAACCCATCATGCTCGAAATGCGCCCCGATTGCGAAAAATGCGGTCAAGACCTGCCCGCCGAGGCCCCCGGCGCGTTCATCTGTTCGTTTGAATGTACGTTTTGCGCGGAATGCACCGAGGAACTGGACGATCTTTGCCCCAATTGCGGCGGCGAATTGATGGACCGCCCCACCCGCGCGAAAAAGCACCACGCCAAGAACCCGCCCTCGACGGTGCGGCATTACAAGGGATGAAGCCTGCTCGGATTCTCACCATCGCCGGTTCGGATTGCAGCGGCGGCGCGGGGCTTCAGGCGGATCTGAAAACCATCATCATGCTGGGCGGCTATGGCATGAGCGCGATCACCGCGATCACCGCCCAGAACACGACCGGCGTGTTTGCGGTCGAGCCGCTCTCGCCCGAAATGGTGGCGGCGCAGATCGACGCCTGCATCGATGACATCGGGGTGGACGCGGTCAAGATCGGCATGCTGGGCAGCGCGGCGATCACGCATATCGTGGCCGACCGGCTGGAAAAGATCGCCGCCCCCGTGGTGTTCGATCCTGTCATGATCGCGACCAGCGGGGGCGTTCTGGCCGATGCGGAAACGGTGGCGGCCTTTGACCGGATGATGGCGCTGGCCGCACTGACCACGCCCAATCTGCCCGAACTGGCGGCGCTGGGCGGCGAGGCCAAGGTGCGGGCCAAGACCAGAGCGCTGCTGATCAAGGGCGGCCATGGCGAGGGCCCGGTGATCGAAGACCGCCTGATTATTGATGGCGGCGAATTCTCCTTCACCAGCCAGCGGATTGACACAAACCACACCCATGGCACCGGCTGCACGCTGGCCAGCGCGATTGCCACCGGATTGGGGCAAGGCATGGCAATGGATGACGCGGTCAGACGCGCGGGCGAATTCGTCCATGCAGCCCTGCTGGCCGCGCCGGGTTTCGGCGCGGGCCATGGGCCGCTGGGTCATCAGGCCGTCAGGCTCTGATCATTCCGCGAATTTGGGGAAACAATCGATCCCGTAAAAACCGGTGATGTGTTCCCACGCGTCCTCGGCACTTTCAACGGGCGTGAACAGTTCCAGATCGCGGCGGTTGATCACGCCTTCTTCGACCAGCGCCTCGAAATTGATGACGCGGTTCCAGAATTCGGCGCCGAACAGCAGGATCGGGATCGGCTTCATCTTGCCGGTCTGGATCAGGGTAAGCAGTTCGAAAAATTCATCGAACGTGCCGAACCCGCCCGGAAACACCGCCACGGCTCGCGCGCGCAGCAGGAAGTGCATCTTGCGCAGCGCGAAATAGTGGAACTGAAACGCCAGGCGCGGCGTGACATAGGGGTTGGGCGCCTGTTCATGGGGCAGCACGATGTTGAGGCCGATGGTTTCGGCGCCCACCTCGGATGCTCCGCGATTGGCCGCCTCCATGATCGAGGGGCCGCCGCCCGAACAGATCACAAATTGCCGCATGCCCTTTTCGACAATCGCGCATTGGCTGGCCAGACGGGCCAGTTTGCGCGCCTCGTCATAATAGCGGGCATTGGCGGCCAGACGCTCGGCAATCGCCTTTTCCTCGGGCGTATTGGCCGCGGCGAGGCGCTCCTCAACCTTTTCGGGCGAGGGAATGCGGGCCGAACCATAGCAGACCAGCGTTGAACCAATGCCCGCTTCATCGAGCAGCATTTCGGTTTTCAGCAATTCGAGTTGAAAACGCACCGGGCGCAATTCCTCGCGCAGCAGGAATTCGGTGTCGCGAAAAGCCAGCTTGTAGCTGGCGCTTTGCGTCTGGGCGGTGCGGGTTTCGTGTTTTTCGACAAAGCCGGCTTCCTGCTCGGCCTTATAAAAACGGCGGGAGAGACGTTTTTCTTCTTCGGTCATCTTTTGCTCTTATATCTTCCAATTGACCTTTTTAGCGCAAAAGAGTGAATGGGCAATGACCGAGAGGCCCCTTGTGAATCAGAAGCTAAGCATTCCGTAGAAGGCCCTATCCACGGGTCGCCCGATGTTTATATAAAAATTTTATATCCGTTCATCTTCAATTCAGCGCCCCCCGTGCTTGGAACAAACTCGAAGAGCTGTGCGTGCTAGGGGCTGATAGGGATTGGCGGCACGTTGCAGACGAGGAATAGAAGTGACGGATAATCAAGCGGTTGGCACGCTTTCGGTCAAGAATCAGCTTGGCCTTTTGCTCAAGGCGGTGGTGGCAGTGGGGGCGCTTGCGCTTCTGGTGCTGGCCTATCGCCATTTCACGTATAAGGAACCGGTAGCGCCCCCGCCACTGCCCGAAGGCATTGTCGAGATGACGCCATCGCAAATGGCCACGCTCAAGGTTGAGGCCGTAGGCGGTGGTGACGGCTGGCTGCAGACCGCCGCCACCGGCATGATCGCGGTGGACGAAACCCGCGCCACGCCGGTTTTCCTGCCCTATTCGGGGCAAGTCACGCAGGTCATGGTCCAGCAGGGCGCCACCGTGGTCGAGGGCCAGCCGCTGCTGACCTTGCGCACCAGCGACGTGGTTGACGCGCGCAATGCGCTGTTCGGCGCGGCCGCGGCCCGGTCCAGCGCCTTTGCCGCGGCCAAGCTGGCCGAGGATAATCTGAAGCGTCAGGAGCAGATCTATCGCACCGCCGGCGGCGCGCTGCGTGATTATGAACAGGCGCGCAATGATGCCGTGGCCGCGCAGGCCGCGCTGCGCAGCGCCGAGGCCACGCTGGGCGCCGCGCGCGACAAGCTGGAAATCTACGGCAAGAGCCAGGGCGAAATCGCCCGCCTTGAAGGCGCGAACAACGTCAACGGCTATCACCCCGAAACCACGTTTCGCGCGCCCATCGGCGGCGTGATCGTCAACCGCGCGGTCAGCCCCGGCCAGTTTGTTCAGGTGGGCGGCACCACCCCCGTGCTGACCATCGCCAATCCCAGCCGCGTGTGGCTGGTGGCGCAATTGGCCGAAAGCGATGCGCCCCATGTGCATCTGGGCGACCGGGTGGATGTGACCGTCTCGGCCTTCCCCGGCCGCGTGTTCCAAGCCGTGGTCGACAATATCGCCAGCGCGCTTGATCCGCAAAGCCACCGCCTGCCGGTGCGCGCCACGATTGCCAATCCCGACGGCGCGTTGAAGCCCCAGATGTTTGCCAATTTCACCATCCGTCATCAGGACGCCGCCCCCGTCAACGGCCGCCCGGTGATGTCCGTGCCCGCGCAGGCGGTCATCCGCGAGAATGACACCGCCCGCGTGTGGATCCAGATTTCGGCCAACCGTTTCCGCTGCGTTGATGTCACGCTGGGCGAGAGCCACAATGGCCGGGTCGATGTGACCTCGGGCCTCAAGGGCGGCGAGAAGGTTGTGACGACCGGCGCCATCTTTGTGAACGAAGCGGGATTTGGCGCGTGAACAGTCTTGTCCGTTTTGCGCTGCGTTCGCGCATGCTGATCATGGGGCTGCTGGCAGGGATGCTGGCGGCCGGTGGCATTGCCTTTTACAACCTGAATATCGAGGCCTATCCCGACCCCGTTCCGCCGATGGTGGAAATCATCACCCAGTCCCCCGGCTCCAGCGCCGAGGAAATGGAGCGCGGCGTCACGATTCCCATCGAGGTGCAGCTGGCGGGCCTGCCGCATATGACGGCGATCCGCACCATCAGCCTGTTCGGCCTGTCCGACGTGAAGGTGCAGTTCACCTACGATTTCACCTTTGAACAGGCCCAGCAGCAGGTGATCAACCGCCTGTCGCAGCTTGGCCCCCTGCCCGGCGGCGTCTCGCCCGAATTGTCGCCCACCAGCCCGATCGGCGAAATCTATCGCTATCGCATCAAGGCGCCCAAGGGCTATTCGGTGATGGACCTGAAAACGCTCCAGAACTGGATTCTGGAACGCCGCTTCAAGGCCATTCCGGGCGTGATCGACGTCACCGGCTGGGGCGGCAAGGAGCGCGCCTATGAGGTGGTGGTCGATTCGGCCAAGCTGACCGCGCATCAGACCAGCGTTGCCGCCGTGATCGCCGCCCTGGGCAAGGGCGACGGCAATGTCGGCGGCCAGACGATCAACTTTGGCCCGCAGGCCGCCATCGTGCGCGGCGTGGCGCTGATCCAGTCGCCGGGCCAGATCGAAAACACGCTCGTCACCAACAATGCGGGCGTGCCGGTCTATATCCGCGATGTCGCCACCGTGCAGGTGGGCAACCAGCCGCGCTTTGGCGTGGCGGGTCTGGGCAATGAGGACGATATCGTCGAGGGCATCGTGCTGATGCGCCGCGGTTCGCAATCCATGCCCACCATCAACGCGGTCAAGGAAGAGGTCGAGAAGATCAACGCGGGCGGCATCCTGCCCCCGGGCGTGACGCTGGTGTCGAACTATGACCGCTCGAAGCTGATTGACGTCACCACGCATACCGTGATGGAAAATCTGGTGGTCGGCATTCTGCTGATCTTTGCGCTGCAATGGGGCCTGCTCGGCAATCTGCGCAGCGCGATCATCGTGGCCACCACCATTCCCTTTGCGCTGGCCTTTGCGGTGCTGATCCTGACGCTTCAGGGCGAGAGCGCCAACCTGCTTTCGGTGGGTGCGCTCGACTTTGGCCTTGTGGTGGATGCCACGGTCATCATGGTGGAAAATATCTTCCGCCATATGGTCGAACGATCCGAGCATGTGGAACGGGGCGAAGGACATTTCTCCTTCGCCAGCCGCCTTGGCGCGATCCTGCATGCCAGCAGCGAAGTAAGCCGCGGCATCTTCTTTGCCGCCGCGATCATCATCGCCTCCTTCCTGCCGCTTTTCACCCTGACGGGTGTGGAAGGCCATATCTTCGGCCCGATGGCCAAGACCTATGCCTATGCCATCGCGGGCGGCCTGATCGCCACGTTCACCGTGGCGCCGGTGATGTCGGCGCTGCTGCTGCCCGATAAATTGTCCGAGGTGGAAACCTTCATCGTCCAGCGCCTGCGCCGGGTTTATGAACCGGCTTCCAGCTTCGCTCTGGCCAATCCGGTGGTGACGCTGGGCGGCGGCCTGCTGCTGTTTGGCGCGGCCATGGTGGGCGTGCGCTCGCTGGGCGTGGAATTTCTGCCGCATCTGGAGGAAGGCAACCTGTTCATCCGCGGCGAATTGCCGACCTCGATCTCGCTGGAGGCGGGCCTGCCCACCACCAATGCGATCCGCCGCCGCATCGCCTCCTATCCCGAAACCCAGAATGTGCTCTCGACTCAGGGCCGCCCCGATGACGGCACCGACCCGACGGGCTTCTTCAACGCCGAATTCTTTGTGCCGCTAAAGCCGCAAAAGGAATGGCCATCAGGGATGGACAAGGACAAGCTCGTTGCGCAAATGAGCAAGGATCTGGCCGAGCATTTCCCCGGCGTCGATTTCTCCTTCTCGCAGATCATCGAGGATAACGTGGCCGAAGCGGCCAGCGGTGTGAAGGGCGCCAATTCGGTCAAGCTGTTCGGGCCCGATCTGGAAACGCTGCAAAAGATCGCCAACCAGATCAAGGATGAAATGTCCAAGATTCAGGGCATTGCCGATCTTGGCGTGTTCCAGTCGCTCGGCCAGCCGACGGTGCGCATCGATGTCGATCGCGAAAAGGCGGGCCGCTATGGCCTGACCCCCGATGACATCAACCAGACCGTGGCGGCGGCCGTTGGCGGCGCATCGCCGGGCGAATTGTATGAACCGCACACCGACCGGCACTTCCCGATCATCGTGCGCTTCCGCCCCGAACAGCGCGACAGCATCGACACGATCAGCCACATCACCGTGGCCACGCCCAATGCCAGCGGCGGTGTGACGCAGGTTCCCCTGTCCGAGGTGGCCTCCATCCGCCTCGTCTCGGGCGCCAGCTTCATCTATCGCGAGCATCAGACCCGCTATGTGCCGATCAAGTTCAGCGTGCGCGACCGCGATCTGGGCAGCGCGGTGGCCGAGGCGCAGGCCCGCATCGCCCAGAAGATCACCCTGCCGCCGGGCTACAGCCTGGAATGGGCGGGCGAAATGTCGAACCTGAAAAACGCCGTGGCGCGTCTGGAAGTCGTGGTGCCGATCAGCCTGCTGATCATTTTCGCACTGCTGTTCGCCAATTTCGGCAATCTGCGCGATGCCTGCCTTGCCCTCTCGTCCATTCCGATGGCGATCATCGGGGGCGTGCTGGCGCTGGTGCTGACGGGAACCTCCTTCTCGATTTCAGCCGCCATCGGCTTTGTCGCCCTGTTCGGCATTGCGGTGATGGACGGGATCCTGGTGGTCAACAATTTCAACACCGCGCTCAATGAAGGGCAAAGCCGCGAAGACGCCCTGAAAACCACCACGCGCAATTCGCTGCGGCCGGTGGTGATGACCTGCCTTGTGGCGGCCATCGGCCTGCTGCCTGCCGCCGTTGCCACGGGCATCGGTTCTCAGGTGCAAAAGCCGCTGGCGCTGGTGGTGGTGGGCGGCATGACGCTGGCCCCGGTGCTGATCCTGCTGGTGCTGCCGCTGCTGATCGGGCGCTATTCCAAACATGTGCCCAACCAGTTTGCCGTGGCCCATGGCAAGGATGAGCGCGACCTGCCGGGCCACGCCCATGAGGGAGAAACGGCATGAGCATGACCGCCCTTTTGCTGGCCGCGACGGTGCCCGCTTTGCCCTTGCCCCCCACCCCTGCGGGCAATGCGCCCGAAGCGGTCCTGAGCCAGCCGATTGCCCCGGAAGGCGGCCCGGCGCAGGCGATTGCCGTGGGGGCGCCGGTCCCCGCGCAATGGTGGCGCGAATTCGGCAATGACGCGCTCAACGCTCTGGTCGAACGCGGGCTTGCCGCCAACCCCGACATCGCCGCGGCCGATGCCACCCTGCGTCAGGCGCAGGAACTGGCGCGCGCCTCGGTGGGCGGTCTGCTGCCCCAGGTGGACGCGGGCTATCAGGCCTCGCGGATACGGGCCAGCAACACGATCGCCCCGCCGCTGGCCGATCAGAGCGTGCAGCTCTACACGCTCCACACCGCGCAGGTCAGCCTGTCCTGGTCGCCCGATGTGTTCGGCGGGGGGCGGGCGCGGGTGCGCTCGGCGCGGGCGGCGGCCACGGCGCAGGCCGCGCGGGCCGATGCGGCGCGCTCGATGGTGGTGGCCAATCTGGTGCAATCGGCCATTCAATATGCCGCGCTGGGCGAGGAAATCGAGGCCACGCGCGATGCCGTTACCGCCTATCGCGATGTGCTGGGGCTGATCAAACTGCGCCAGAAGATCGGCGCGGTGGGGGCCTCGGATGTGGCGGCGCAGGAAACCGCGCTGGCCGCGATCGAGGGGCAATTGCCCGGCCTCGAACGCGCGCGCAAGGCGCAGGAGGCCCAGATCGCCGTGCTGATCGGCGTGGCGCCGGGGTCGCCTTTGCCCCCCGTGCCGCGCATGGATGAACTGACCCTGCCCGCGCAATTGCCCTTGAGCCTGCCTGCGCAGGTCATTGCCCATCGCCCCGATGTGCGCAGCGCCGCCGCGATCATGGAGGGTGCCTCCGCCGATGCGCGGGCCGCTGTGGCCGCCCGCCTGCCCTCCTTTACGCTCAGCGCCCAATATGGCGGCACGGCCAACACATTTGCCGACATGTTCGCCACCGGCAATCCGTTCTGGACGCTGCTGGGCGGGGTATCGGCGCCGCTGTTCCACGCCGGAAGCCTGCTGCACCAGAGCCACGCCGCCAAGGCCGCGCTGGAGGCTGCGCAGGCGCAATATCGCTCGACCGCGCTTCAGGCTTTTGCCGATGTCTCGAACGCGCTGACGGCGATCAAGACCGATGGCGACGCGCTGGCCGCCGCCGACCGGGGCAATCGCGCCTCGGCCGACAGTCTGAACTTTACCCGCCGCCAGTATGAGCTGGGCGCGGTGGGCACCTTCACCCTGCTGCCGGTTCTGGCCGCAAGGGCCGAGGCGCGCAGCACATGGGTTCAGGCCCGCGCGGCGCGGCTGGTCGATACGGTGGCGCTCTATCAATCGCTGGGCGGCGGCACCGGCCAGAAATAATCCCGAGGGGCGCCCGACCAAGGCGCCCCTTTTCTTTGCAGCAACACGAAATTGCTTTCTCCCGCAACAAAGCGCGCCTATGTCCGCGCCTTATGACGACGGGGGCGAACACGGGACTCTGGCGCGGCGAAGCGCTGGCCACGCTGCGACTGGCAGTGCCATTGGCGGCGGCCAATCTGTTGCAGATGGCGGTTTACGCGATTGACGTGATCTTTGTGGCGCGGCTGGGCCAGACTCCGCTGGCCGCCTCCTCCCTCTCGGTCAGCCTGTTCGGCCTGCTGGCATGGAGCCTGTCGGGATTGACGGGCGCGGTCTCGGCGCTGGTGGCGGCGGAATTGGGCGCGCGCAATCATGCGGTGCGTTCGGTGCGCCGCTCGACGCGCATGGGCCTGTGGCTGGCGGTGGGCACGGGCATTCTGGCCATGATCCTGTGCAGTTTCGGGCGCGAGATCCTCTTGCTGACCGGACAGGCGCGTGAAGTGGCGGATCTGTCGGGCGGATTTCTGCATGTGCTGAAATGGGCGATGGTGCCGATGCTGATCGCCAATGTGCTGCGCTCGGTGGTCTCGGCGCTGGGGCGGCCGGTGTTTGCCACGTTCATCACGGCGCTGGCCATCGCGGTCAATGCGGCGGGCAATTATGCGCTGGTGTTCGGGCATTGGGGGATGCCCGCGCTGGGGCTGCAAGGCTCGGCGCTCTCCAGTGTCATTACCGGATGCGTGACCGCGCTGGCCTATACCGGGGCGATTTTTGCCAATCGACGGCTGCGGCGGCATTATCTGTTCGGCCATCTGTGGCGGCCCGATTGGGTGCGCCTGCGCGAGATTGCCGCCATCGGCGCGCCGATCTTCTTTCAGGTGCTGGCCGAGGCGGGCCTGTTTGGCGCGGCGGCTTTCCTGATGGGCCGGATTGGCGAGGCCGAACTGGCCGCGCATACGGTCGCCTTGCAGATCGCCGCCTTTACGTTCCAGATCCCGATGGGCATCGGACAGGCCGCGACGATCCGCGTCGGCTATCATTACGGCGCGGGAGACAAGGCGGCGATGGGGCGCGCGGGCTGGGCCTCGCTTCAGATCGGCCTGTGCATCGCGCTGTTCAGCTCATCGCTGATGGTGCTGGCACCGCGATTGCTGCTATCGGCCTATATTGACGTCGACGCGCCGGAACGGGCGGTGATGGTGGCGCTGGCCCTGCGCTATCTGGTGGTGGCCGCCGCATTCCAGCTGGTCGATTCGACGCAGGTCATCCTGGCGGGCGCGCTGCGCGGTCTTCAGGATACCAAGGTGCCGATGGCGATTGCTCTGCTGGGCTATTGGATACCCGGTTTTGGCGTATCGGTGGCGCTGGGTCTGGGCACGGGGTTGCGCGGTTTTGGCGTGTGGGTCGGGCTGGCGACGGGGCTGGCGGTGGTGGCGGCGATGTTGCTGTGGCGATGGAACCGACGCGAGGCTTTGGGATTGGTATTGCCCCGCCCGTAAATTTTTTCTCAGGCGATGCCTTGACGCCCCTTGGGCCTACACCCATATCCGGGGCGCTGGCACTCTCAAGGTGGGAGTGCCAAGAAGCATTTTCAACTTGAGAGAGGTAACACTCCCATGTCGTTCCGTCCTCTGCACGACCGCGTGCTGGTCCGCCGCGTAGAAGCCGAAGAAAAGACCGCCGGTGGCATCATCATCCCCGACAGCGCCAAGGAAAAGCCCGCTGAAGGCATCATCGTTTCGGTGGGCTCGGGCGCCCGCAACGAAGCCGGTGTTGTGACCCCGCTGGAAGTCAAGGCCGGCGATCGCGTGCTGTTCGGCAAGTGGTCGGGCACCGAAGTCAAGGTCGCGGGCGAAGACCTGCTGATCATGAAGGAAAGCGATATCCTCGGCATCATCGGCTGAGTTGATACGCATCTTTTAACCATCTGATATTTCAAAGGAACAGATCATGGCCGCCAAGGACGTGAAATTTGGTCGCGACGTACGCGAACGCATTCTCAAGGGCGTGGACACGCTTGCCGACGCCGTCAAGGTGACGCTGGGCCCCAAGGGCCGCAACGTCGTCATCGAAAAGAGCTTCGGCGCCCCCCGCATCACCAAGGACGGTGTGTCGGTTGCCAAGGAAATCGAACTGAAGGACAAGTTCGAAAACCTGGGCGCGCAGATGCTGCGCGAAGTGGCCAGCAAGGCCAATGACAAGGCCGGTGACGGCACCACCACCGCCACGGTTCTGGCCCAGGCCATCGTGCGCGAAGGCCTCAAGGCCGTTGCCGCCGGGATCAACCCGATGGATCTGAAGCGCGGCATCGACACCGCCGCTGCTGCTGTGGTCGCCGATCTGGCGGGCCGCTCGAAGCCGGTGGCTGATTCGGCCCAGATCGCCCAGGTCGGCATCATTTCGGCCAATGGCGACACCGAAGTCGGCCAGAAGATCGCCGAAGCGATGGAAAAGGTCGGCAAGGAAGGCGTGATCACCGTCGAGGAAGCCAAGGGCCTCGAATTCGAACTCGATGTCGTCGAAGGCATGCAGTTCGACCGCGGCTACCTGTCGCCCTACTTCGTGACCAACCCCGAAAAGATGACCGTGGAACTGGATAATCCCTATATCCTGATCCACGAAAAGAAGCTCTCGTCGTTGCAGTCGCTGCTGCCGATCCTCGAAGCCGTGGTGCAGTCGGGCCGTCCGCTGCTGATCATCGCCGAAGACATCGAAGGCGAAGCGCTGGCCACGCTCGTCGTCAACAAACTGCGCGGTGGTCTCAAGATCGCTGCCGTCAAGGCCCCCGGCTTTGGCGATCGCCGCAAGGCCATGCTGGGCGATATCGCCACGCTGACCGCTGGCGAGATGATCTCGGAAGACCTGGGCATCAAGCTCGAAACCGTCACCCTCGGCATGCTGGGTCAGGCCAAGAAGGTCACTATCGACAAGGACAACACCACGATCGTCGACGGTCTGGGTTCGGCCGACGACATCAAGGGCCGCGTTGAGCAGATCAAGGCGCAGATCGAAGTCACCACCAGCGACTACGACCGTGAAAAGCTGCAGGAACGTCTGGCCAAGCTGGCCGGCGGCGTGGCCGTCATCAAGGTCGGCGGTTCGACCGAAGTGGAAGTCAAGGAACGCAAGGATCGCGTTGACGATGCCCTGCACGCCACGCGCGCTGCGGTTGAAGAAGGCATCGTCCCCGGCGGCGGCACGGCTCTGCTCTATGCCACCAAGGCTCTTGAAGGCCTGAAGGGCGCGAACGAAGACCAGACCCGCGGCATCGACATCGTCCGCAAGGCGATCACCGCTCCGATCAAGCAGATCGCTGAAAACGCTGGCGTCGATGGCGTCCTCGTGGCCGGCAAGCTGCTGGATCAGGCCGATGAAACGCTGGGCTTCAACGCCGCGACCGAAACCTACGAAAACCTGCTGGCCGCAGGCGTGATCGACCCGACCAAGGTTGTCCGCACCGCGCTGCAGAACGCTTCGTCGGTGGCGGGCCTGCTGATCACGACCGAAGCCGGTATCGTGGAAAAGCCCGAAGACAAGCCTGCCATGCCCGCGATGCCGGGCGGCGGCATGGGTGGCATGGACTTCTAAGTCCACGCTTTATCCAAGGCAAAACGAGAAACCCGGGGGGAGCAATCCCCTCGGGTTTTTCCTTATGTTTAGGGAGGTTCCCTGAGCCTATCGCAGGCACGGGGCGCTTCATCGACAGACGGGATGACAAGAACCCTGATTTCGAGTTTACCGGAAATTAGCTTAAACGGGCCATTTTCCAGAACATGCTAAAAGCTCAGAACGCGATTCTCGGCGCTTTGGCGCTCACCGTGGCAATTGCCGCTCCCCCTGTGCTGGCCAAAGGCGATGTCGATGGTCTGGAACAGGCTTTCGACCGCGTTTTCAGCAGCGGTTCCGTGCGCCCTCCCCAACCGGCGGTCCTCCTGCCCCGGCAAAACCCCACCGGCATCAGTGGTTTCGAGGCGCGCCTGGCCCAATTGGCCGCCGCTTCGCAGGGCCGGATCGGCGTGGCGGCGGTGGACCTTTCCTCCGGGCGCGGCGTCTCGGTGATGGGCGATCAGCCCTTCCCGCTGGCCAGCACCGGCAAGATTGCCGTGGTTGCCACTTTCCTCGAAGGGGTGGACCAGGGGCGCTACAGGCTGACCGATCGCTTTCCGCTGATGATGCCGGTGCCCTCGGCCCGGTTTTCCAGCGCGGTGGCGCCGGTGCGGCCGGGCGCGATGCTCTCGGCCGAACAATTGATCGAACTGGCCATCACCCGCAGCGACAACCACGCCACCGACGCGCTTCTGGCCGCGATGGGCGGGCCGCAGGTGGTGACGCGCTGGCTGCGCCGCAACGGTATTAACGGCATCCGGCTGGATCGCGATATTGCCACGATGGTGCGCGATGACGGCGAAATTGACCCTGCCCGCAGGATCGACCTGCGCGATTCGACCACGCCTCAAGCCATGGCCGTTCTGCTGGCGGGCCTGTATCAGGGCCAATGGTTGAGCGCGCAGAGCCGCGAAGTGCTGCTGGGCGCGATGGCGCGTTGCCGCACGGGCATTCATCGTATGCGCGCCGCCCTGCCCGGCGATGCGATGGTGGGTCACAAGACCGGAACCCTGTCAAACACCTCAAGCGACGTTGGCCTGATTCGCAGCAGCGACGGCCGTACGATTGCCGTCGCCATCTATGTCACCGGCCAGGGCGGCAAGCCCGGCCGCGATCAGCGCATCGCCAGCATTACGCGCGCGATCTATGACGGTTATCAGGCCGAACCGGCGGCCGATCTGGCCATGATCGGTGGTTCGCGCTAGAACATTCATTGCAAAGCATAAAAGAGGCGCCGTGCGATCCTTCGCCCGGCGCCTTTTTTATGCCCTGCGCACGGCCGATTCAGGTCAAGGCGCCGCGCGGGCAAAGGAAAAGGCGCGCGGGACATATCCCACGCGCCCTGACCTCTAAAACTTCGCGCTTTCGCGCAGAAGAATTAGTTCGACGAAGCAGCCGAAGCAGCTTCCGAAGCAGCCGAGTCAGCAACCGAAGCGGCCGAGTCAGCAACCGAAGCAGCGTCCGAAGCAACCGATTCAGCCGAGGTAGCGGCTTCTTCGGTCTTCGAGCAAGCGGCGAGCGACAGAGCAGCGCCAGCAACGGCAGCGGCGAGAATGATCTTGCGCATGTGAGTATCCTTGAACAGCGAGTGGACCACGCGCGACACTGTCCACCGGGGTGGTCGCGCCGTGCGGAAAGCCTACCGCAGGAGTAGACTTCACGCGCCAAATAAACGGCTTGTTCATTCGATGCAAGCGCTAGTCGCATTTACCTGTGCATCCCATCGCATTTGCATAGCGATAACCGGGTTGGCTCGGGCCATTTTCCCCCCGAAACCCGCCGCGCTGCGCCTTTTCGTGGGGCCGCCTTGGCCCTATGGATAATTCATGGAAAACACGACACCGCGCCGCCCCCATCTGTATCTGGTCGATGGATCGGCCTATATTTTCCGCGCCTATCACCGGTTGCCGCCGCTGACGAATCCCGCCGGAACCCCGGTTGGCGCGGTTTTTGGCTATACCACGATGCTGTGGAAGCTGGCCGAGGACCTGCACAAGGCCGACGGCCCTACCCACCTTGCCGTGATTCTCGACAAATCGGGCAGAAGTTTCCGCCATGACATTTTTCCGGCCTATAAGGCGAACCGCCCGCCCGCGCCCGAGGATCTGGTTCCGCAATTTCCCCTGATTCGCGAAGCCACGCGCGCCTTCTCGCTACCCTGCATCGAGGAAGAAGGGCTTGAGGCGGACGATCTCATCGCCTCCTATGCCCGCGCGGCGCAGGCGCAGGGGTGGGATGTCACCATCGTTTCCTCGGACAAGGACCTGATGCAATTGGTGGGCGAAGGCCCGGATGGTTCGCGAGTCGACATGCTCGACACGATGAAGAATCAGCGCATCTTCATCCCCGAGGTGGGCGAGAAATTCGGTGTGACGCCCGATCTGGTGGGCGATGTGCTGGCGCTGATGGGCGATGCGGTGGACAATGTGCCCGGCATTCGCGGCATTGGCCCCAAAACGGCGACCAGGCTGATCCAGGAACATGGCAATCTGGATAATGCGCTGGCCGCCGCCGCGACGATGAAGGCCAGCAAGCTGCGCGATAACCTGATCGAACATGCCGATATGGCTCGCCTGAGCCGGGTTCTGGTGGCGCTCAAGGAGGATTGCACTCTCCCCCTGCCTCTGGACGCCTTCGAGCTTGGCGCGATCCCTCCCGAGCCTCTGGCGGCGTTTTTGGGCGAGCATGGCTTTACCAGCCTGCTCAAGCGCCTCGACGGCGGCCGGGGCAGCCCGGAGCGCGCCACCCAGTTGCATCCGCCCAAGGCCGTGAACGCCGGCACGGCGCCCGCCGCCGGAGCCGCGCGTCAGGACACGGCCGCCATGCCCGCCATCGACCTTGCCGCCTATGAATGCGTGCAGAGCCTTGAGGCGCTGGATCGCTGGATCGCGGCGGGCTTTGCCGCGCGGCTGGTGGCGTTTGACACGGAAACCAGCGCGCTGGACGCGATTGGTGCCGATCTGGTGGGGGTCAGCCTGTCGGTCGGGCCGAATCAGGCCTGTTATATCCCGCTGGGCCATCGCGGCAGCGATATGTTCGCCGAAAAGCCCGATCAGATCGACCGCGACGAGGCGCTGCGCCGTTTGAAGCCCCTGCTCGAATCGGATGCGGTGATGAAGGTTGGCCAGAACATCAAATATGACCTGAATGTCATGGCGCGTTTCGGCATCACCGTGGCCCCCATCGACGACACGATGGTCATCAGCTTTGACATGGACGCGGGCCGCAGCGAGGAAGGCATCGGCGGCGGGCATGGCATGGACGAGCTGGCCCAGCGCCACCTTGGCCACACCTGCATCGCCTTCAAGGACGTTTGCGGCACCGGCAAGAAGCAGATCAGCTTTGCCGAAGTCGCGCTGGAGCGCGCCACGCAATATGCCGCCGAGGATGCAGATGTGACATGGCGCCTGCATCGCCTGCTCAAACCCCGCCTCTCCGCCGAGGGCGCCAGCCGGATCTATGAGCGCGTCGATCGCCCGCTGGTGCCCGTGGTGGCCCAGATGGAGCGCCATGGCATCAAGGTCGACCGCGAACGCCTCGCGGGCCTTTCGCAGCAGTTCGCCGAGGCGATTGCCGCACTGGAGGGCGAAATCCACGCGCTGGCGGGCAATCCCTTCACCATCGGCAGCCCCAAGCAATTGGGCGAGATCCTGTTTGACCAGATGGGCCTGAAAGGCGGCAAGAAGGGCAAGTCGGGCCAATATTCCACCGACCAGTCGGTGCTGGAAAAGCTGGAGGCCGAAGGCGTGCCCATCGCGCGCAAGGTGCTGGAATGGCGCCAGCTCGCCAAATTGCGCAGCACCTATACCGAGGCGCTTCAGGCCGCGATCAGCCCCGTCACGGGCCGCGTTCACACCAGCTACAGCCTTGTCGGGGCACAAACCGGCCGTCTTTCCTCGACGGAGCCGAATTTGCAGAACATCCCGATCCGCACCGAAATCGGCCGCCAGATCCGCGACTGCTTTGTGGCCGAGCCCGGCAATGTCCTGCTGGCGGCGGACTACAGCCAGATCGAATTGCGCCTTGCCGCGCATATGGCCGATGTGCCTGCGCTCAAGGACGCCTTTGCCAGCGGCGCCGACATTCACGCCGCCACCGCGCAGGAATTGTTCAGTGAGGTCAACCGCGAGACGCGCGGGCGGGCCAAGACGATCAACTTCGCCATCCTCTACGGCATCTCGCGCTGGGGCCTCGCCCCGCGTCTTGGCGTGACGCCCGAGGAGGCGCAGGCGATGATCGACACCTATTTCGCCCGCTTCCCCGGCATCCAGCGCTATATCCACGAAACGCTCTCGACGGTGCGCGAGCGGGGTTATTCCGAAACGCTGTTTGGCCGCAAATGCTGGTTCCCGCGCATCAATTCGAAAAATCAGGCCGAAAGGCAGGGCAGCGAGCGCGCCGCCATCAACGCGCCGATCCAGGGCACCTGCGCCGACATCATCAAACGCGCCATGGCCCGGATGCAGCCCGCGCTGAGCAACGCCGGCCTGCCCCATGTGCGGATGCTGCTGCAGGTGCATGACGAACTGGTCTTTGAATTGCCCGAGAGCGATGTCGAAGCCGCCAAAGCCGTCATCCGCGCCGTCATGGAGGAGGCCGCCGGGCCGTCTGTGGCGATTTCCGTGCCGCTGGGCGCGGAAATCGGCGTGGGGGCCAGTTGGGGCGCCGCGCACTGATGATCACCATCACCGACCTTACCAAGGGCAAATTGCCGCTGAACCTGCCCGGCGACGCGCTCGATCCCGATCAATTGCCCTCGCTGAACGAAGTGATGCATTGGTCCAGCCGGATGAGCCATGCGGCGCTGGTGCTGGGGATCGGGCTGGGCGTGGCGCTGCTGCTGCATCTGGCCTGTTTTGCGTTTCTGCGGCGTATGGCGCGGCGCAGCGAGAATCCCGCCGAAGCCGTCGCTGCGGCGCAGCTCTACCATGCCTTCCGCTGGGCGTTTCTGGCGGGCGGCATGGCATCGGCGGCGGGCGGCAACAAGCTGATCGCCAAGCTGTGGAACGGGATCGAGGGCTTTGTCGTTCCCGCGCTGACCGGCTGGGTGCTCTATGCGCTGGTGCGGACGGGGGCCGAGCTGATGACCCGCCGCGCCATCACCTCGGGCGATGAGCTGACCGCGCGCAGCCGCACCACGCGAATCGCGCTGCTCTCGCGCTCGATGGCCTTTGTCATCATCTTCATCACCGTGGCGCTGATGCTGCTGGGCGTGCCGGCGGTGCGTCATATCGGCGCGACGCTGATCGCTTCGGCCGGTTTGATGGGGCTGGCGGTCGGCGCCGCAGCCCAGCCCGCGCTCAAATCGCTGATCGCGGGTTTGCAGATCGCGTTGACCGAACCGATTCGCATCGGCGATTTCGTGGTGGTCGAGGGCGAACAGGGCCGCGTTGAGGATATCCGCCTGTCCTATGTCGTGATCCGCACCGGCGACGAGCGCCGCCTGATCGTGCCCACGGTCAAATTTCTCGACGCCACGTTCCAGAACTGGACCCGCGTGGGCGGAATCACCGGATCGGTGGTGCTGCCGATTCGCCCCGGCTTTGCCATTGAGCCTATCCGTCAGGCCTTTCGCGCGGCGATTGACGAGATGGAGGCATGGGACCGGCGCACCGGCGATCTGGTGGTGTCGGAATCGCGGGTCGGTTCGGTGGAATTGAAGCTGTTGGTCAGCGCGGCCAACCCTGCCGACCTGGGCGCTTTACGCAGCGGCTTGCGTGAAGTGATGCTGGAATGGCTGCGGGTCAATGCGCCCGATGCGCTTTGCACCGAAACCTGATTGCGTGCGAATCAACTGCGCGGAAAGCAGGCAAAGAAAAACCCGGCCGAAGCCGGGCTTGGAAGTTTGGGAGAGGATGCCTGAAAGGCATGGTCTTTATGACCCCGACGCCGATTTTGTGCAAGTGCGAAATGCGAGATCCGCATTGCGATTAATGCAATCGTTGGCGCATCACGGAATCCGGGGCATTTCGGCCCACACGGCACTGCATTGCGCCGCACAAATACCGGGCGCAAAAAAAGGCCCAACCGTTGCCGGTCGGGCCGTGGAAGTTTTGGGAGAGGATGCCTAAAAGGCTCGTCCCTTATGCCGATCGTTATGCATGACAGCAAATGCACATTCATCACCGCTGATTGCATAAAACGCAATTCTTGAGCGCGCCAAAAATATGTACTGTAAATCAGTTATTTAAGGAGGCACCCCAAAATCGCCTTCCTTTGCAATACGTATGTAAGACAAAATAAAGACCGAAGCATGCCCCCACATGCTCCGGTCCGAACCGTCGAATCGGCTTGCCCATCAATGCGCAAACAACAGACTCGGCCCATCCTTGAGGTCGAGGAAATAGCGCGTCACCCCGCCGAGCAGGAATTCGCGCAACCGACTGTGGCCAAAGGCCCCCATCACCAGCAATTCGGCCTGCAGGCGTGCCACCGCCGCTGCCAGCGTTTCCTCAATCGAGCCGACACGGGCCAGCGAATCAATTTCCGCCTTCACCCCATGGCGCGAGAGATATTGCACCGCATCAAGCGGCGGAAACACCCCCGCCTTGTCGCCCACGGTCAGCACATGCACCGATTCGGCAAGCCGCAGCAGAGGCAAGGCCCCGCGCAGCGCCACCGCCGCCTCATGCGACCCATCCCAGGCCACTGCCACGCAATTGACCGGCGTGACCAACGGGCGGTCCTGATCCACCACCAGAATCGGCGCCTTGCCATCAACCGCCAATTGCCCGGCAAATTCGCACCCGCGCGACAGCACGATCACATCGGAGAGCAGCGAAGCCTCGGTCATGGCGTCAATCGGCTCCTCCTCGCCGCGCAGGATGTCGAAAGGCACATCCTCGCCGCGCAGCCGCACCGCCAACTCCTCGGCAAATTCATCGTCGCGCCGGACCGCCTCGCGCACCGCATCGGCCGCCAGATAGCCCCCGCCCAGCGCATCCATCGCCATGAACCGCGCCACCGGCGTATCGATCAGCACGCTGATATGGCCGCCCGTGGTGCGCGCCAGCGAAAGCGCCGTTTCAAGCCTCGCAGAGGTTTCCTCGGTTTGATCGGCATAAACCAGAATTGAGCGCATTGTCGGTCTCCCTTTTCTGTTGGACCGTGTCCCATCCGTCGCAGCCACCATACTCCGGCAAAACGTAACCTGCCATGACTTAGGTCAAGCCGCGCCATCCAGGAAAGCGCCCAAGAAAAAAGGCGGCGATGCGCGATGCACCGCCGCCTTTTATCCTTCATGGCGCCAGGCTCAGACCAGAGCGGCCTTGAGCGCATCGACCAGATCAGCGCGTTCCCACGGGAAGAAGTCGCCATCGGGCTTGCGGCCAAAGTGGCCATAGGCGGCGCTGGGGCCATAGATCGGCTTGTTCAGGCCCAGACCCAGACGGATGCCGCGCGGGGTCAGACCGCCCAGCTTTTCTTCGGCCACCTTGGCAATGGCGGCTTCGAGCAGCGCGTCGGCCACCGAACCCGTGCCCGCCGTATCGACGTAAAGCGAAAGCGGGCGCGCCACGCCGATGGCGTAGGAAAGCTGGATCGTCACGCGCGTGGCAAGGCCTGCGGCAACGACATTCTTGGCCAGATAGCGCGCGACATAGGCGGCGCTGCGGTCAACCTTGGTCGGGTCCTTGCCCGAGAACGCGCCGCCGCCATGCGGAGCCGCGCCGCCATAGGTGTCCACAATGATCTTGCGGCCGGTCAGGCCCGCGTCACCATCGGGGCCGCCGATTTCAAAGCTGCCGGTGGGGTTGATGTGCCAAACGGTCGCATCCGAAATGAAACCGGCGGGCAGGATGGCGCTCACGGCCTGCTTGACATAGGCTTCCAGTTCGGCCTTCTTCGCGCCTTCATCATAACCCGCCTTGTGCTGGGTCGAAACGACGATGGCGGTGGCGGCCACCGGCTGACCATGCTTGTAACGCAGCGTCACCTGGCTCTTGGCATCGGGTTCGAGGAAAGGCGCCGCGCCCGAATGACGGTCGGCGGCCAACTGTTCCAGAATCTTGTGGCTGTAATACAGCGTCGCAGGCATCAGGTCAGGGGTTTCATCACAGGCGAAACCGAACATGATGCCCTGGTCGCCCGCGCCCTCGTCCTTGTTGTCGCCCGCGTCCACGCCCTGCGCAATATGCGCCGACTGGCCATGCAGGCGGTTGATGAATTCAAACTGTTCCCAGTGGAAACCGTCCTGTTCATAGCCGATGCGCTTGACCGTATCGCGCACGGTCTTTTCGATCTCTTCCTGCGCGCCCGGCGCCCAGGCGCCGTTTTCATAAACGCCCTTGCAGCGGATTTCCCCGGCCAGCACCACCAATTGCGTGGTGGTCAGCGTTTCGCAGGCGATGCGCGCCTCGGGGTCCTTGGACAGGAACAGATCGACGATCGCGTCCGAAATCTGGTCCGCCACCTTGTCGGGATGGCCCTCGGAAACGCTTTCGGAGGTGAAGAGGTAATCACTGCGCACGGTATCGGACATAGAAATCCTGCCATATAAAGGTTTCTTTATGCGACCCCCTCCTAGCCCCGAGTGCGGCGCAACACAAGGGCGGCAAGCATAAGAAGAACTAATCCGATCCCAATCGAAAGCATGTTGCCCCAGCGCGCAAACAACGTGGGCGCCAAGGCGGGCGGCACCATGCCGTCCAGCCGCGCCGCCTGCCCCCGGTCAGCCTTTTGCCGGATCACGCCATGGCCATCGACCACCGCGCTCACGCCATTGGTGGTCGAACGCAGCACCGGCAGCCCTTCCTCGATCGCGCGCAGCCGCGCCTGCGCCAGATGCTGGGGCGGGCCCCAACTGCCGAACCAGCCATCGTTGGAGGGGTTGAAAATATAGTCGGGCCGATGCGCGCGATCGACCACCGCACCGGGAAAGATGATCTCATAACAGATCTGCATCCCGACCTTGCCCAGCGGACCCAGATCGAGCGTCTCGGGCCCCGGTCCGGGCCGGAAATCGAAATCGCCCGGCACCAACCGCTCCAGCCCGATCATCTTCAGCCATTGCCGCTGGGGCAGATATTCGCCGAAAGGCACCAGATGCGCCTTGGCATAATGCGCCGCGATCCGGCCCTGATCGTCGATCCCGGCAATGACATTCTGGCCGCCGGTGGCATTCACCCCTTTGAGGTCCAGATCCACCGTCCCGGTCAGCAGCAGCCCCCCCGCCCCGATCGTGCGGGCCAGACGCCAGCGCGCCAGCCAGGGATCGCCGCCAAAGGTGAATTGATAATACCACGCCGGATAGCCGTCGCGGACGTAATCAGGCACCCCGGATTCCGGCCACAGCACCAGTCGCCTCTGGCCCGGCACGCGCGGCGCGGACAATTTGGCCGAGGCTACATATTGCGCCTCGAAATGATTGGGATCGTCCAGATCCTCCTGCGCGATATTGGGCTGGATCAGTGTATAGGCGATATGGCCCTGCGGCGTGGCCGGGCCAGGCAGAACCATCGCGGCAAGGCCCAGCGCAAACGGCCCCGCCATCATCGCGCCGCCCTCGCGCCGCCGGCCCAGAAACCACAGCATGCGCCCTTCGGCCGCCACGCCCGCCATCACGACCACCAGCCCCGAAAGCCCATAAGTGCCCAGCCATGACGCCAACAGCGCCAGACCGGGCCGCGCATCGCCGCCCAGCAAGGCCACCCCCAGCGGATTCCACGGAAAGCCGGTAAACAACCATCCGCGCAGCGCCTCGGCCAAGATCCAGCAACCGGCAAAGCCCAGCACCCGCGACACGCCACGCCCACGCAGAAACCATCCGCCCGCCATCGCCATAGCCGGAAAAATCGCCAGATAGAGCGAGAGCAGAAACACCGCCAATCCGCCCAGCCAAGGCGGCATCTTGGCCTGATAGGTGAAAGCCGTGGCGATCCAGTTCAGCCCGAGCGTGAAATGGCCCACGCCCCACAGCCAGCCCGCCAGTGCCGCCCAGCCCGCATGGGGCAAGCGCGCGGCGATCCACAACAGGACGCCGACGCTGAGCAAGGTGAGCGGCCAGAGGCCAAGCGGTTGAAAACCCAGCGCGCCAACCGCGCCAATGGCGGCCAAGGCCGCACCGCGCCAGCCCCAATGCCAGCACGCGCGCGCAAAGAGCTTTGCCTTGCGCTTGTATTTGCCGAAATATTTCTCGTGCCAAGGCTTTGCCGCATCATCCATGGCGGCATGCTTTAGCGGGGGCGGCCTGTGCCGTCACCCCGCCTTGGCATTCATGGCGCAGATTACTCCGCGCTCTCGCTGGGCGCGGCCACAGCCTTGCGGCGCGGGGCGCGGCGCTTGGGGGCCGGGGCCGCCTCGGCCTCCGCGGCGACCGGCGCCTCGACAGCGGGGGCCTGCACCACCGGTTCGGCGGCTTTGGCTTCGACAGGCTTGGGGCTGGCGATCTTGGCCTCGGCAACCTTCGGTTCGAGCGTCTTGCGCGGGGCGGCGGAAATGGCGGGCGGCAGCGCCGCTTCCAGACCCGAACCATCCACAGGTGCCGCCTTTTCGGCGGTCACGCGCGGCGCACGCGGGGCGCGTTCCTCACGAGGCGCGCGTTCTTCCCGGGGAGCGCGTTCCTCGCGAGGCGCCCGCTCTTCACGAACGGCGCGTTCCTCGCGGGGGGCGCGATCTTCGCGGGGGCGATCATCGCGGCGCGGGCGGCGTTCCTCGCGGCGGCCACGGGGCGCGCGCGGGCTGCGGTTTTCGCGCAGGAAGGGGTTTTCCGCAGGCTCATAGATGTTGGCCGACGAATCGCCTTCTGCCCCGGCTTCGCCCGATTCCCCACCCTGATCCTCACCGGATTCATGAGTGGCCTGGTTGGGGGCTTCCTCGCTGCGGCGCGGCGCTTCGGCGCGCTGTTCGCTGCGCTCTTCACGTTCGCGGCGGGTATAGACCGGCGGCGCGTCGAAAGCGGGGAAATCGCTGTCCACGGCGAAATCGCCCTGATCGTCGCCCTCATCTCGACCGGCATCGCCATTGTCCTGCCAGCGATCATCGCGGCGGGCGCGTGATTCTTCCTGACGCAGACGGGTGTCAGCGATCACGCGAAAGTAATGGTCCGCAAATTGCAGATAATATTCGGCCTGAACGCGGTCGCCATTAAGATGGGCATCCTGCGCCAGCTTGCGATATTTTTCCAGCAATTGCGGCGCATTGCCCCGCGCCCGGCTGTCGATACGGTTAAGCTGCTGACCACCATTTTGCGGCCGACCATTGTTGTTGCCCCGGCCACGGCGGCGGTTATTCCCACGATTGTTGTTCAAGGGTGAGTATTCCTTAACCCCGGATCGCCGCTCGGCCTCTATGCCGGCGTGCTCCTCGTCCTGTCTTTACGCCGTGCCGCGAAATCGCGGCCTGGCCCTGTTTCGTCGGGTCCAGCCTTGATCGGCTTATCCTGACGAAGATGCTGGAGTAGCACCAGCCAGAGGGGAAGATCCCATCCCTCGGCGGTCCTGTTGTTCAATTAAAAGCCCCGCCCGCAAAAGCCAAGCAGAATCTTACAATATTGCCCGGCTTTCCCGAGAAAGCACGAGAGCGCGGGGCCGATTGGCCAAATCAAGCCGCAATTTTACGGCAAATCCGGCCTGTGCGGCAATTTGTCCTACCGGCTGCGCTTGCTGATGGCCAATTTCGATCACCGCCACCCCGTCCGGCGTCAGCAGATCGGGCAATTGCGGAATCAGGATGCGGTAATCATCCAGCCCCTCGGCTCCGGCAAACAGCGCGCTGGCCGGTTCATAATCCCGCACGCTAGGGTCCAGCGCGGCATCGGCTTCGACATAGGGCGGATTGGAGAGGACAAGATCGAAACGCCCCAGCCCATCGGCCCAGCCCGCCTGCGTCCAGTCGGCCAGCACCATCCGCGCCCGCTCCGCCAGCCCCAAAGCCTGCGCATTGCCCGCCGCCACGGCCAGCGCATCGGGGGATGCATCGATGCCCACACCCTGCGCCCCGCCCCGCTCGTGCAGAACCGCCAGCAGCAGCGCCCCCGTCCCCGTCCCGCAATCCAGCACGCGGCCCAGAACGAAATCGGGCGCCGCGCAGGCTTCAAGCGCGGCCTCGACAATCGTCTCGCTGTCGCCGCGCGGGATCAGTGTGGCGGGCGTAACGCGAAAATTCAGGCCCCAGAATTCCTGATGGCCGATAATATGGGCGACCGGCTCATGCGCCGCGCGCCGCGCGATCAGCGCGTCAAACCCATCGGGCGCGGGATCGCCCATATGGCGCAGCAGCACATCGGTGCGGCTGCACCCCAGCGCATGGGCCATCAGCACTTCGGCATCCAGCCGCGCGGTGTCGCTGGTGGCGCTCAACCTGTCCGCCGCCTCGCGGATCGCCGATGCGATATTATTCACCCCCGGATTATTCACCAAGCGCCGCCAGCCTTTTGGCCTGATCCTCATGGATCAGCGCCGAGACCAGTTCACCCAGCCCCGGCCCTTCAAGGATCTCGGGCAGGCGGTGGAGCGTCAGATTGATCCGGTGGTCCGTCACGCGGCCTTGCGGAAAATTATAGGTACGGATGCGTTCGCTGCGATCCCCGCTGCCCACCATCGCCTTGCGGGCCTCGGCCTCGGCGCCTTGGGCTTCCTCGCGCTGAACCTCGAAGAGGCGGGCGCGCAAGACCTGCATCGCCTTTTCCTTGTTCTTGTGCTGGCTGCGCCCGTCCTGGCACGTTACCACGGTCCCGGTGGGCAGATGGGTGATCCGCACCGCCGAATCGGTGGTGTTCACATGCTGTCCGCCCGCGCCGCTCGCGCGGTAGACGTCGATCTTGAGGTCCTTGTCCTCGATCTGCACATCCACCTCATCCGGTTCGGGCAGGATCGCGACCGTGGCTGCGCTGGTGTGGATGCGCCCGCCGCTTTCGGTCACGGGCACGCGCTGAACCCGGTGAACGCCGGATTCAAACTTCAACTTAGCGAACACGCCCTGCCCGCTGACATGGGCGACGACTTCCTTGAAGCCGCCGATCTCGCTGGCGTTCACGCTGACGGTCTCGACCCGCCAACCCTGCTCGGCGGCATAGCGTTCGTACATGCGGAACAGGTCGGCGGCGAAGAGAGCAGCCTCGTCGCCCCCGGTTCCGGCGCGGATTTCCAGCATCGCCGGGCGGCTGTCGGCATTGTCGCGCGGCAGCATGGCGATGGAGAGCGCGCGCTCGGCATCGGGCAGCGCGGCGCGGATGCGGGCGATCTCCTCCTCGGCCAATTCGCGCATGTCCGGATCAGATTCCAGCGCTTGGGCCGCGGCAAGGCTTTCCAGCTCGCCCCGCATCGTCGCGACGTCCGATGCCGCACGGGCCACCGGCTCCAGCTCGGCATAATCGCGCGAGGCCGCCACGAAATCGGCCCCCTCCAGCGTGCCGGAGGCCAGACGCGCCTCCAACTCGGCAAAACGCGCCGCAATCTGGGCCAGACGGGTGGAGGGGATGGTCATCAGAGAAGCGGCAAAACCAGATCCAAGAAGCGCTGCTTCAAGGCTTCGTCTTCACTGCGAGAAGACACGGACGGCACTCCATCGCGCAAAGCCAAGCCTGCCAAAAGTCGCGCTGGGATCTTTGCTGCCTTATCAAAGCGCTTACGCGACGACCCGGTCGCAACGATATCGGCAGAAATACCGGTTCTACGTAGCGCGGCACTCGCCTTGATAGCCAAATTCAGAAGCGCATCATCTTCAACTGCAATCACTACATCTAGAGGCACCTCGGCAATCAACCCGCTGCCCGACACCAGCATCGCCAACCGTTCAACGCCCGCCGCCCAGCCGACCGCCGGGGTGGGCGCGCCGCCCAGGCTTTCCATCAACCCATCATAACGCCCGCCGCCAAGGACCGTGCCCTGCGCACCCAGACGATCGGTGACGAATTCAAACGCGGTGTGGCGATAGTAATCCAGCCCGCGCACCAGGGCCCCGTTGCGCGTCCATGCCACGCCCGCCGCATCCAGACCGCCGGTCACGGCGGCGAAGAAATCCTGCGCTTCAGCGGAAAGGTAATCGTCGATGCGCGGCGCATTGGGCAGGAAAGCCTTGTCGCGCGGGTCCTTGCTGTCCAAAATCCGCAAGGGATTCTTTTCCAGACGCTCCTGCGAATCCTCGGACAATTCGCCCTTCACCGCGCGGAAGTATTCGATCAACGCTGCGCGCCATGCCTCGCGGCTTTCCCCATCGCCCAGCGTGTTGAGCGTCAGGGTCACGCCATCGCTGATCCCCAGTTCCTTCAGCAACTGATCGGCCATCACCAGCAGTTCAACGTCGGCGGTGGGTTCCGCCGCCCCGATCACCTCGGCGTCGATCTGGTGAAACTGGCGATAGCGGCCCTTTTGCGGGCGTTCATAGCGGAACAGGGGGCCGTGCGTGGCCAGCTTGACAGGCGCATACTGCTTCCAACCATTGGTCAGATAGGCGCGCGCCAGACCGGCGGTGAACTCCGGGCGCAAGGTCAGCGATTCCCCACCGCGATCCTCAAAGGAATACATTTCCTTCGACACCACATCGGTCGTCTCGCCAAGGCTGCGCGAAAACACCGTGGTCTTTTCAAAGACCGGCATTTCCACCCGGCGGAAACGGTACAATTTGCGCACACGCTCAAACGTTTCCACCACAAAGGCGAAAGCGTCGGCATCGGCGCCGAAAATGTCCTGGGTGCCGCGGATGGCCTGCGGCGTTTCGATCTGGGGCTTGCTCATGGATTTGCCCCCTATACGCAGGCGCGGCCAAGGTGAAGCCCCCGTGATGAACGGTGGCGAAAACCGGCCTTGCTGACAATGCGGTAAATATCCAATTCAGCCCCCTTGCTGGCGGCCCGGCTTCGCGCCATGAAGTCGTCATGACAAAACCCATGCATGCACGCGCCCGGATCGCCCTGGGCCTCTCCGCCGCCCTCTTGTTCTCCTCGCCCGCGCTGGCCCAGCGTTCCGCGCCTGCGGCCATTCCCGTGGTGCAGGGCGTGCCCGATGCCAGGGACGTTCCCTATCCGGGCGGAACGATCACGCTGGACATTGATGCCACCGATATTGCGCGCGGTCTGTTTCGCGTTTCGCAAACCGTGCCCGTGGCGGCGGGGGCGAAAGAGCTGATCCTGCAATTGCCGCAATGGGTTCCGGGCGGCCACAATCCGCGCGGCACGATCGACCAACTGGCCGATGTCAAATTCTACGCCGACGGCAAGCTGCTGACCTGGCACCGCGATCCCACCGAGGTCTTTGCCTTTCACATCGACCTGCCCGCAGGCGCCAAGGCAGTAGTGGCCAAATTCGTCCACACCTCGCCCCTGCAGAGCAGCGAGGGGCGCATCACCATGACGCCCGAAATGCTCAACCTGCAATGGGACCGGATGAGCCTTTATCCCGCCGGCTATTACACCCGCCAGATCAAGTACAAGCCCAGCGTGACCTTCCCCGAAGGCTGGCAGGTGGCGACCGCGCTGGATGGCAAGCAGGCAAGCGGCAACAAGGTCACGTGGGATGTCATCGACTATGAGGCGCTGGTCGATTCGCCGATCTTTGCCGGGGCATATTTCAAGCGGTTCGATCTTGGCCGCAATGTCTTCATGAATGTCGTGGCCGACAAGCCCGAACTGCTGGAGATCAAGCCCGAACATCTGGCCACCTATCGCGCGCTGGTCGAGGAGGCCTGGGCCAATTTCGGATCATTCCATTTCGACCACTATGATTTCCTGCTGGCGCTGACCGACCGCATGGGCGGCATTGGGCTGGAGCATCACCGAAGCTCGGAAAATGCCATGGCGCCCAAGGCATGGGTCGATTGGAAGGACATGGATTGGGCTCGCAACGTCATTTCCCATGAATTCACCCATAGCTGGGACGGCAAGTTCCGCCGCCCGGACAAGCTGTGGACCCCCGACTATCGCCAGCCGATGCAGGGCAATCTGCTCTGGGTCTATGAAGGGCAGACGCAGTTCTGGGGCTATGTGCTGGCCGCGCGTTCGGGCATCCAGACCAAGGAGGCGATCCTTGGCGCCTTTGCCGCCAATGCGGGCATGTTTACCCAGTGGGCAGGCCGCGATTGGCGCAGCGTCGAGGACACCGGCTTTGATCCGGTCATCTCGGGCCGCCGCGCCAAGCCCTATGCCAGCATCAACCGCAACGAGGATTATTATACCGAAGGCGCGCTGATGTGGCTGGAGGCGGACCAGATCATCCGCGAAGGCACCAAGGGCAAGAAGGGCCTCGACGATTTCGCCCGCGCATTCTTCGGCATCAAGAATGGCGACTGGGGCGAGGTTGTCTATAATTTCAAGGATGTCGCCTCCGCGCTGAACGGCGTCTATGCCTATGACTGGGAAGCCTTCCTCGACAAGCATATGAACCAGCCCGGCCAACCCGCTCCCTTGGCCGGCATTGAAAAGGCCGGATACAAGCTGGTGTGGAAGGACACGCCCAATCCCTATGACAAGGGCCGCTTTGCCTCGGCCAAGGCGCTCAGCCTTGCCCATTCGCTGGGCATCGTGCTGAACCGCGAAGGCGTGATCACCAGCACCTTGTGGAACAGCCCGGCCTTTGAAGCCGCGCTGGTGACCGGCACCAAGATCGTGGCCGTCAATGGCGCGACCTACAGCGAGGACGCGATCAAGGCCGCGATCACCGCCGCCAAGGGCAATGACAAGCCGATCACGCTGGTGACCCAGCGCGGCGAGAAGGTGGCGACCGTGGTGCTGAACTATCACGACGGCCTGCGCTATCCCTGGCTGGAGCGCGCGGTCGAGGGCAAGGAACCGGCGGGCCTCGACCTGCTGCTCGCGCCCAAGCGTCTGACGGGCAAGTAAATGGAAAAGCGCGCAGGCTTGCGCTGGCCGCTGCCTGCGCGCTTTTTGCTGTTCTTGGGTCTGTTTGCGGCGGCAACGGGGCTGCTGGGCGCCCAGGGGCTGCGCTGGGGTCAGGCGGTGCTGGGCGGGTTTGATACCGGGGCGCTGGTGTTCATCGCCTCGCTCTGGCCGCTCTCCCGCGATACCGCGCCCGATCAAATGCGCCGTCATGCGCGCCAGAATGACGTCAACCGCTTTGCCGTGCTGGTCATCAGCGCGATGATCATGTTGGTGATTGTTACCGCGCTGTTTGTCGATTTGCCCCATGCCAGAGACGACACAGGCTATGCCAAAGGGGCGGCGCTGGTCCTGATTATTGCCAGTCTGGTTATAGCGTGGTTATTTTCCAACCTTATCTACACGCTGCATTATGCCCATATCTACTTTGCCGCAAAGCAAGGCGGCGGGTTGCGCTTTCCCGGGCCCGACGATGACAATTCACCATCCGGTTCGCTCCATTGTCCTAATTTCTGGGACTTTTTCTATTTCGCGCTGACCATCGGCATGGCCTTTGCCACATCGGATGTGGAAATCACCAGCCCGCGTCTGCGCCGGGTGGCCACGGTCCATGGCGCTTTGGCATTTTTCTACAATCTGGTCGTGCTGGCTTTTACCATCAACGTCACGGCAGGCAGTTAAACACTTCACCAATTCGGTGCCCATTTCGGAGCAGGTATTAAGACCGCGCCGCTGTTGCAATGCAATACGCCCAAGGCTAGGGCTTTCCCCGCAGATTCCTGCGCGACACCCGCAAGGGGCGGTGTCGCTCACATATAAAAATGACGGTGCCATGGACATCAGCAAAATTTCGGTCGGCAAAAGCCCGCCTGACAATCTGAACGTCATCATCGAGGTTCCCACCGGGGGCGAACCTGTGAAGTATGAGTTCGACAAGGACTCGGGCGCTCTGTTCGTGGACCGTATCCTGCACACGCCGATGCGCTATCCGGCCAATTATGGCTTTGTGCCGCACACGCTCTCGCCCGATGGCGATCCGCTCGATGCGCTGGTGGTGGCTCGCTCGCCCTTCGTGCCGGGTTCGGTGGTGCGTTGCCGCCCGATCGCGGTGCTCAACCTTGAAGACGAAGCCGGCGGCGATGAAAAGCTGCTCTGCGTGCCCGACGACAAGACCTTCCCTTACTATGCCAACGTCAAGGAAAAGGAAGATCTGCCCGACATCATCGCCCAGCAGGTCGAACACTTCTTCACCCACTACAAGGATCTGGAATCCGAAAAGTGGGTGCGCGTGGGCACCTGGGGCAATGCCGCCGAAGCGCGACAGATCGTGACCGAAGCGATCGAACGCTATCAGGCCGGCAAGAAGGCCTGACAAGAAAGAGGGGCGGGGTCATTCCCGCCCCTTTTGCTATCAGTCCCCGGCAATGGTCATGCCATCGACGCGGATGGTGGGCACATTGATCGTGCGGTACCATTCCAGATCGCTGGCCGGGGTCATCGCCCGGAACATATCGACCAGATTGCCCGCCACGGTAAATTCCGCCACCGGCCCGGCGATCTCGCCCTTGACGATGCGATAGCCCGACGCGCCCCGGCTGTAATCGCCCGTCACGCCATTGACGCCATGCCCGATCAGCTCGGTGACATAGACGCCATCCTCAATATCCGCGATCAGCTCGGCAACCGACTGCGCCCCGGCCTCCAGATGCAGATTGCCCGGCGACACGCCCGGCGCCCCGCCACCGCCGCGCCCGGCATGGCCGGTGGGCGCCAGGCCCAATTGCCGCGCCGAGGCGCATTCCATCAGCCATCCGGTGATCCGCCGGTCGCGCACAATGTCGCGGGGCGCCGTCTGCAAACCCTCGCCATCAAACGGGCGTGAACGAAACCCGCGCAGGCGCAGCGGATCATCAACAATCCGCACCGCGCTGTCGAACAACTGCTCCTCCAGCCGCCCAATCAGGAAACTGGAGCGCCGCGCAATCGATGCGCCCGACATCGCGCCCAGCAAATGGCCCACAAGCGACCCGCCGACGCGCGGGTCCAGCACGACCGGCGCCGGGCCGCTTTTCATCCGCCCCGGATTGAGCCGCGCCACGGCCCGCTCGCCCGCCTGTCGGCCGATTTCAGCCGGAGATGTCAGGTCCTCACGGTGGCGGGCCATACGGTGCGCGTAATCGCGTTGCATCGAACCGCCCTCGCCCGCGACCACACTGGCGGAAATCGAGCGGCTGGTGGCGGCATAGGCCCCGGCAAAACCGTGGCTGGTGGCCAGCGCCATCACCGCCCCGCCGCTCGATGCGCCCGCGCCCTCGCTGTTGGTCACGCCAGAGATGGCGCGCGCGGCATCCTCGGCCTCTTCGGCAAGGGCGCGCAATTCCTGCGGGCTCGGCTCGCCGCCATCGACCAGATCGAGATCGGGAAACGGCCTCTTGAACAGCAATTCTTCGGGAGCCAGGCCCGCATAGGGATCCTCGGGCGCGCCCTGCGCCATGGCCAGCGCACGCGCGGCCAATTCGGCCAGCGCATCATCGGACAGATCCGACGAACCAATCGAGGCCGAGCGCCGCCCGACAAACACGCGCAGGCCGATATGTTCGCTTTCGGACCGCTCGACATCCTCCAGCCGCCCCAGCCGAACCGACACGCTTTCCGAAGCATCGGCGATATAGACCGCATCGGCGGCATCGGCCCCGGCCTTGCGCGCGCGTTCAATCAGGGCCTGCGCCCTTTCCTGTGCCTGAAGCGGGGTAAGCATGGCGGTCTGGGCAACTCCTGAAGGCGTGTTAGGGCGCAGGCTCTAACGCCCCGCCCCGCCAAGAGCAATCATCCCATCATCATCGCGACCAGCCGAAAACCCCCGGTGACGATAAAGGGCAGGCCGACGGCGGCGGCCCAGACCATTGCGCGATCCTTGTAAAAGGCTCCGGCCCGCGCCGGATCGCCCGCCTCGGCATCGCTCAACCGCGTCCAGCGCCGCTCCATCATCCGGCAGGCCGGGATGATCGCCCCCACCAGCACCACCAGCGCCAGCCCCGGCAGCACCGAAGCGCTGCCCTCGCGCAGGGCGGCGATGGTCACGAAGATCTGCAGGCCGGTGTATACCAGCAAGGCATAGGCGATGTGATCGCTGATCCGCTTGCGCCAATCCAGCAAGATGCCCCCCTGTTTGCGAGGGGCCCATACGTGAACCGCGTGCGGGCGCGCATTATGCAACGCCGCATCGACAGGCGCATCAAGGCGTGCCTTGGCCATGAACCCTCTTCCCCTATCCCGGCCTTTTGGCCTTTTGGTCATGTTGACGTTTCGCCAACCTGTCCTTTGGTATGAGTAAAACATTGATGCCCGCCGCGATCAAGCGCAATCGGCCGCGCCGCATGGGCGTTTTGTCTCAGCCATGCATGAAACCTGCCAATCGGGCGCATCGCCCTTGCCCAATGCCGCAGGCACGCCTAAAATGGCATCAGATGACCCAGACAATCGCCCCCGAAGCCGCCCCCGCCGGCCGTCCGTCCGATCCTGATGGCTCGTTTTCCGGGCTTCAGGTCGTGTCCATCGCCAAGAGCTATGACAAGCGGGCGGTCTTGACCGACATCTCGCTTGAGGTGGCCAAGGGCGAGGTGATGGGCCTGCTCGGCCCCAATGGCGCGGGCAAGACGACGTGCTTCTATTCGATCATGGGGCTGGTGCGGCCCGATTCGGGGCGCATCCTGCTCGACGGGATCGATATCACCAATCTGCCCATGTATCGCCGCGCGGTGCTGGGCCTTGGCTATCTGCCTCAGGAAACCTCGATCTTTCGCGGGCTGACGGTGGAGCAGAACATCGCCACCGTGCTCGAACTGGTCGAGCCCGATCCGGCCACGCGGGCGGGCGAGCTTGAACGGCTGCTGGAGGAATTCGGCCTGACGCGGTTGCGCGCCAGCCCCTCGATGGCGCTTTCGGGCGGCGAGCGGCGGCGCGCCGAAATCGCCCGCGCACTGGCGGCCAAGCCCTCGATCATGCTGCTCGACGAGCCCTTTGCGGGCATCGATCCTTTGTCGATCGCGGACATCCGCCATCTGGTGCATGACCTCAAACAGCGCGGCATCGGCGTGCTGATCACCGACCACAATGTGCGCGAAACGCTGGAAATCTGCGACCGCGGCTGCATCATCTATGGCGGACAGGTGCTGTTCGCCGGCAGCCCTGAAGCGCTGGTCGCCGATGAAAACGTGCGCCGCCTCTATCTGGGCGAAGGTTTCACGCTCTGATGACGGCGCGGGGGGCGTAAAACATCATGGCGCTGGGGCCGCGCCTGGATCTGCGCCAGACGCAATCGCTGGTGATGACGCCGCAGTTGCAGCAGGCGATCAAGCTGCTCACGCTCTCCAATCTGGAAATCGAAGCGTTTATCGGCGATGCGCTGGACGCCAACCCCCTGCTGGAAATGGGCGAGGCGGCGCCGGTCGAACCCATCGAGATCGAGGCGCGCCGCACCAGCCTGGAAAGCAGCCCCTGCGATCAATTGATCGGCGAAGGCATGGCGGCGGAGGACCGCCCGCTCGACATCAGCGCCGAGACGCTGGACGTCGACCACGACACCGGCGATGCGCCCGAGCGGCACGAATCCGCGTTTGAAAGTCCCGCCTTTGAAGGTGAGGCCGCGATCTCCGGCGGGGGCGAGGCCCCGGCGATGGAGGACTATGGCGCCTTTGAAGAGACGCTGGCCGAACATCTGCATGCCCAGATCGGCGCGGTGGCGCGCGATCCGAAACTGGCTTTCATCGCCCGGTTCCTGATCGACCAATTGGATGATGCGGGCTATCTTGCTGTTTCCCTGCGCGAAATCGCCATCGACCTCCAGGTTGCGCCCGCCGAGGTGGAGGCCGCGCTGGGGCTGGTGCAATCGCTCGACCCCACCGGGGTTGGCGCGCGCAGCCTGTCGGAATGCATCGCGTTGCAGGCCCGTGAGGCGGATCGCTACGATCCGGCGATGGCCCGGCTGATCGACAATCTGGAAATGATCGCGCGCGGGGAATTGCCCCGCCTGCGCCGGATGTGCGGCGTGGATGAGGAAGATTTCGCCGATATGCTGGCCGAATTGCGCGGCTACGATCCCAAGCCGGGCCTGCGCTATGGCGGCGGGGCGGCTGCGCCCGTGGTGCCCGACATCCTGATCACCGCGCGCGCCGATGGCGGCTGGAATGTCGCGCTCAATCAGGCGACCTTGCCCAAGCTGATCCTCAACCGCAGCTATTATCTGGAAATGCGCGGGGCCTGTGCGGGCAAGAATGGCGGGGCGAAGGAGGATCGGGGCTGGCTCTCGGAAAAGCTGGCCGATGCCAATTGGCTGGTGAAAGCTCTGGACCAGCGGCAAAAGACCATCCTGAAAGTAGCCAGCGAATTGGTGCGCCAACAGGAAGGCTTTTTCCGCCACGGGGTCAGCCAGTTGAAGCCATTGACCCTGCGCGCGGTGGCCGAAACGGTGGGGCTGCATGAATCCACCGTCAGCCGCGTGACCAGCAACAAATATCTGCTGTGTGATCGCGGCACGTTTGAGCTGAAATATTTCTTCACCAGCGGCGTTTCGGGCGCCGATGGCGAGGGCGTTTCGGCAGAAGCCGTCAAGGCCGCGATCAAGCAGTTGATCGACAATGAAGATCCCAAGAAGATCCTGTCCGACGATACGCTGGTCGATCTGCTGAAAGAAAAAGGGTTTGAACTGGCGCGCCGCACCGTGGCCAAGTATCGCGAGGCGATCGGGCTGGGCTCATCGGTGCAACGCCGCCGCCAAAAGGCGCTGAGCGGGAAGCGTTAGGCCTGTAATTCCTCGGCGCGCCTGCGCCATGCCTGCGCCAACACCGGCATCGCGGCCAGATCGGGCAGGACGGAAGGGTCCGCCTTGTGCCCGCCGCCGATCAGCACATGGAACAGGCGCGACACCGGCCAGTCCGCCAGCCCGCGCTCGACCCGTTCGAGCGTATCGCCCGCCTGCACCGCGCCCTCCTCGATCACGCGGTAATACCAGCCTGAACGCCGGTTTTTCACGATCTTGGCCGCCAGCGGCGCATGATCGAACCGATGCCCCAGTTTCCAGCAAGGCTGGCGCCCATGGCTGACCTCGATCAGCGCGCTGCCCAGCCGGAAACGGTCGCCCAGCAGCACCTTGTCCTCGGTCAGGCCCAGCGTCGCAATATTCTCGCCAAAGCCGCCCGGCGCGGCCAGCAGGGGGTGATCGCCCAGATCATCGACCCATGCCGGATAATGATCATAGGCATAATGGTGGATCGCCTTGTCCGGCCCGCCATGATGCTTGCGGTCGGCCTGTTCATCGCCCTCCAGCCCCAAAAAGCCCACGCGGATGGGGCCGGTGACGGGCTGCTTGGCAATCGCGCTATGCTCGTCGGCATCACGGAAACGGACGGCGCGACCAGTCATCACGGCAAGGATCGGGGTGGAAAAAGCGTTCATGGAGCCTAACATGGGCCATCGCCCGATGGGCGTCAATCGGCCCTAGGCGTCGAGCTCGACATCCCAATAGAGCCAGTCGCGCCATGTCTCATGCAGATAATTGGGCGGAAAAGCCCGGCCCCGCTCCTGCAACTGCCAGCTTGTCGGCCGGATCGGATGGTTGAGCAGAGGCATATGCGCCTCGCGCGGGGTGCGCCCGCCCTTTTTCAGATTGCAGGGCGAACAGGCCGCGACGATATTCTCCCAACTCGTCCGCCCGCCCAGACGGCGCGGCAGCACATGGTCAAAGGTCAATTGATGCGGGTTGCCGCAATATTGGCAGGAAAACCGATCGCGCAGAAACACATTGAACCGGGTGAAGGCGGGAAATTCCGAAGGCTTCACATATTGGCGCAGCGCGATCACGGAAGGCAAAGGCATGGACCAGCTTTGCGAATGCACCTCGCGCTCGTAACTGGCGATAATATCGACCCTTTCCAGAAAAACCGCCTTGATCGCGGTCTGCCATGGCCAAAGGCTTAGGGGGTAATAGGAGAGCGGGGTAAAGTCCGCGTTCAGCACCAATGCGGGACAATCGCTCAAATGGCGGGAGGGATCCTCCCCGGCGCTGCGGAACCGGGCCGCGCGCTCTATCAGCTCCGCCTTGAGCATGGCTCCTGATAGCAAGCGGGAATGACGGTTTGGCGACAATTCATGGGGCTAATCAACACTGACTTGCCGCCAAGGTCAAGGGGTGCCAGAGGGCAAAATGCGATGATCCGAACCCGTTTCGCCCCCAGCCCGAACGGCCTGCTGCATCTGGGCCATGCCTATGCGGCGGTGGTCGCGCATGATCTGGCGCGCGCGCCAAATGGCGGGGCGGCCGCCGAGTTCCTGCTGCGGATCGAGGACATTGATGGCACACGCTCGCGCCCGGAACTGGCCGAGGCGATGATGGCCGATCTGGAATGGCTGGGGCTGCGCTGGGACGGGCCGGTGGTGCGGCAATCGGCGCGGCTGGATTCGTATGGCGCGGCGGCGGATCGGCTGCGGGCGATGGACCTGCTCTATCCCTGCCGCTGCACCCGCGCCGAAATCGCGGCGGCGGCCACACAGCATGGCCCCGACGGGCTGATCTATCCCGGCACCTGTCGCGGGCGCGATGTCGATCCGGCGGGGGCGGCATGGCGGCTCGATATGGCGCGCGCAGTAGAGATCGCCGGGCCGTTGGTGTGGGAGGATGCATTGGCCGGGCCGCAGACCGCCACGCCCGAAATTTTTGGCGACATCGTGCTGCTGCGCAAAGAGGCGCCCGCCTCCTATCACTTGGCCGCGACGCTGGACGATGCGGCCGATGGCATCACCTTGGTCACACGCGGAGCCGATCTGTTCGCGGCCAGCCATGTGCATCGCCTGCTCCAGGCCCTGCTCGGCCTGCCGGTGCCGCGATGGCACCACCATGGGCTGATTGTCGAGGCCGATGGGCGCAAGCTGGCCAAGCGGCGCGGCAGCCCATCGCTGGCCGACATGCGCCGCGATGGCGTGGATGGGCGGGCCTTGGCCGATGACCTGCGTCATGCCCTTTTGCCCGCTGGCCTTTCGCTTGTAACAGGCATAGGCTGCGCCCTATAAGAAATTGGGAGACGGGCGATGCTGAAATATATCCTCATTCCGGTGATCGTGGTGGCCATGGGCTTTGTCGTGGTCAGCCTGGCCAAGGGGATCATCGCCTTTCTGCAAACCACGCGCGATGATCTGGAAAGCGGCAGCGGAAACGGCCCCAGCCCGATGCAGTTGAAACAGAACGAAATGATGTTTGCCCGCATCAAGTATCAGGCGCTGGCGGTGATCGTGGTCGCGGTGCTATTGGCGGCGGCGCGTTAAATTCAAACAGGACAGTATTTTGGTCAAGCTGAACAAGATTTACACCCGCACCGGCGATGATGGCACCACCGGGCTGGTCGATGGGTCGCGCGTGGGCAAACATGGGGCGCGAATGGAGGCCATCGGCAGCATTGATGAGGCCAACAGCGCGCTGGGGCTGGCGGTGCTGGCGGTGGAGGGCGCACATCGCGACGCCCTGCTGCGGGTTCAGAACGACCTGTTCGATCTGGGCGCGGATCTGGCCACGCCTGGCGATGATTTCGCGCCGGGGCCGATGTCCCTGCGCATCGTTCCCGCGCAGGTCGCATGGCTGGAAAGCGCGATTGATGCGGTGAATGAAGATCTCAATCCCCTCACCAGCTTCATCCTGCCGGGCGGATCGGAAGGGGCGGCGCGCACCCACATCGCCCGTGCCGCCGCGCGCCGGGCCGAGCGCGCCTGTGTGGCGCTGGCCGCGCAAGAGCCGATCAATCCCGCCGCGCTGGCCTATATCAATCGCTTGTCGGATTATCTGTTTGTGCTGGCGCGCGCGCTGAATAACAATGGCGCAGACGATATTCTATGGGTGCCGGGCGCAAGCCGGAGCGCCTGAATACTAAGGGGTTGATGCAAATGACAATTGTTGGGGTGATCGGCGCGGGCCAGATGGGCTCGGGCATTGCGCAGACGGCTGCCGCATTTGGCCATGACGTGTTGCTGGCCGATGTGTCGGTGGACCTTGCCGAAAAGGCCAAGGCCAAGATCGGCAAGGGGCTGGACCGGCTGGTTTCCAAGGAAAAGATCACGGCGCAGGCCGCGCAGGAGACCTTGGCCCGCATCACCCCGGTGGGCGATTATGCCCCGATGGCGCAGGCCGGTTTCATCATCGAGGCCGCCACCGAACGCGAGGACATCAAGGCCAAAATCTTTGAGGCGGCGGGCAAGGTTCTGCGCGCGGACGCGATTCTGGCCAGCAACACGTCATCCATCCCCATCACCCGCATGGCCCGCCAATCGCCCGATCCGGCGCGCTTTATCGGGCTGCATTTCTTCAATCCCGTGCCGGTGATGAAGCTGATCGAGATCATCCCCGGCCTTGCCACCAGCCCCGAAACGATTGCCGCCACGCGCAGCTTTGCCACCGGCCTCGACAAAACCGTGGTTCTGTCTCAGGACGAGCCGGGTTTTATCGTCAACCGCATCCTGATGCCGCTGATCAACGAGGCGGCCTTTACGCTGGGCGCGGGCACGGCCAATGTGGCCGATATCGACACGGCGGCGCGGCTGGGCCTCAACCATCCGATGGGCCCGCTTGAACTGGCCGATTTTATCGGGCTCGACACCTGTCTTGAAATCACCCGCATCCTGTTAAACAGCACGGGCGACAGCAAATATCGCCCCGCGCCTCTGCTGGCCAAATATGTCGAGGCCGGATGGCTGGGCCGCAAGACCGGGCGCGGTTTCTATGACTACAGCGGCGAAACGCCCGTCCCCACGCGCTGAATTGCATCGCGGCAAGGGAACTTCTGATGGCCCTGGCGGCTTTCCTGTTGGCAACGTCCTTTCGGGCGCAACAGGAGAGACGCCATGGCCAGCACACCGGAAAACCCCGTTCCCAACGTTCCCTCGCCCGAGATCCCGCCCGCCATCGAGCCGCAGGTGCCCCAGCCGCCCCAGACCCAGCCCGATCTGCCCGACCTGACCGACGTGCCGCCGCCTGAAACAAACAATGTCTCGCAGGATGATGAACCGGCGCAGGCCCAGGAATATGGCGAGGCGGCGCTGCATCTTGCCGATGACAAATATGTGCTGGATGACAGCCGCAAGGTGACGAACGGCGACATGGAGGATGATGTTCAGGATCTGGTAAACCACATGCACGACATGCAGGCATCCGGCCGCATCGACATGGGTGCCTATCGCGGCGAACGCAATGACGACGACGAGGAAGGCTCGCTCGGCCCGGCCGCCGCGCGCGACTAGGGCCTATTTTGCCCAGGGCGAGGTTGAGCTTGCGCCGGTTGGCGCCTGCTCCACTGCGGCGGCGCTGCTGTCCGGCGGGCCGTCATGCCGGGCTTCGCTGGCCGTGAAATAGGCCGTCACCATCACCCCCGCCGCCCAGAACAAAGCCTTCCAGCGACTGGCAAAAACAGTGGTCAGGCGGGGGCCGAAGGGGAGCATGGCGCCAAATTTAAAGCGGGGCGGTTAAACCTTGCGCCGCCAAGCATGGTTAACCGATTTCCCGCTTCAATTCATAAAGCCAGCCCAGCGCATCGCGCGGCGAGAGCGCATCAATATCAAGCGCCGCCAGCTTTTCGCGCAAGGGGTCGCCCTTTGGCTCCTCCGGCTCGATATTGGCAAATAGCGGCAGATCGCCAAGTCCGGCAGCAATGCCCCCGGTTTCCGCCCTCCCCTTTTCCAGTTTCGCCAGCACCGATTTGGCGCGCGAGACCACCGGCCCCGGCACCCCCGCCAATCGCGCCACGGCCAGACCGAAGGAGCTTTCCGCAGGGCCCGTCGTCACCTCATGCAGCAGCACCAGATCGCCCTTCCATTCGCGCGCGCGGACATGGTGGAGGGTCAGCGCCTCGCACGTATCGGCCAGCCGCGCGAGCTCGTGGTAATGCGTGGCGAAGAGGCAGCGGCAGCGGTTGACCCCATGCACCGCCTCGGCCACCGCCCATGCCAGCGCGAGGCCGTCATAGGTGCTGGTGCCGCGCCCGACCTCGTCAAGGATGACGAAGCTGCGCGGGGTGGCCTGTTGCAGGATGGCGGCGGTTTCGACCATTTCGACCATGAAGGTCGAACGCCCCCGCGCCAGATTGTCCGAGGCGCCGACGCGGCTGAACAGGCGGTCGACAAGGCCGATGGTGGCGCTGCGTGCAGGCACAAAACCGCCCGCCTGCGCCAAGAGCACGATCAGCGCGTTTTGGCGCAGGAAAGTCGATTTACCGCCCATGTTCGGCCCACCCAGCAGCCATAGCCGGTCGAATTGGCTGAGCGTGCAGTCATTGGCGACGAAACGCTCGCCCGCTGCGCCCAGCGCGGTCTCGACGACCGGGTGGCGGCCCTCGACGATGGCCAGTTCGCATTTCTCGCTGATCGCGGGGCGGCACCAATTGCCCTCGGCGGCACGCTCGGCCTGTCCTGCGGCAACGTCGATGCGGGCCAGCGCGGCGGCGGTGCGGGCAATCTCGTTGCGCGCGGCAATTGCCACACTGGTCAATTCCTCGAAATGCGCCTCTTCGGCGGCGAGGGCATGGCCCCCCGCCTCGGCAATCCGGCTCGCTTCCTCATGCAGCGCCAGCGCGTTGAAACGCATCGCCCCGGCCATGGTCTGGCGATGGGTAAAGCCGCTGTCGGGCGCCATCAACTGATCGCCATGGCGGGCGGGCACTTCGATATAATAGCCCAGCACGCCATTGTGCTTGATCTTGAGCGCGGAAATGCCGGTCTGCTCGCGGTAATTGGACTCCAGCGCGGCAATCGCGGTGCGCGCATCCTTGGAAATGCGGCGCAGATGGTCAAGATCGGCATCATAGCCCTCGGCAATGAAACCGCCCTGTGAGCGCTCCGTGGGCGGGGTGGCGATCAGGGCGCGCGAGAACAGGTCGATCAAGCCGTCATGGCCGACCAGCGCCGGCAACAAGGCATCGAGCATGACGGGCCGTTCCGACACCCGCGCCAGCCGTCCGGCCAGCCGCGCCGCGCCCGCCAATCCGTCGCGCAATTGCCCCAGATCGCGCGGGCTTCCGCGCCCCGCCACCACCCGGCCCAGCGCGCGCCCGGCGTCCGGCAGGCTGCGCAATTGCCCGCGCAGATCCTCGCGCAGCAGCGCATCGTCATAAAGCCACTGGACCAGTTCGAGCCGCTCCTCAATGGCCTTGCGGTCCAGCAAGGGCGCGGAAAGATCCTCGGCCAATTGCCGCGCGCCCGCGCCCGTGACGCAGCGATCCACCGCCTCGATCAGGCTGCCCGAACGGCCGCCGGTGGAGGAACGCAGAATTTCCAGACTGCCCCGCGTGGCCTCGTCCATCGCCATATGCGCCTCGCCCGCACGCGCCACGGGGGGCAGCAGCAGCGGCAATTTGCCCCGGCCCACATGGTCGAGATAGGCCAGCAGACCGCAGGCCGCCGCCAGCATCGGCCGCGTAAACGTGCCGAAACCGTCGAGCGTGGCGACGCCGTGGATGCCGCAAAGGCGCTCTTCCCCGCCCTCGCTGGAAAATTCATGATGGCCGCGAGGGATCGACTCGAAAGGCGCCTCGGCCCAGTTGTCCGGGGCGATGATCTCGCTGGCGCCCAGACGGGCCAGCGCGGCGCCCATATTCTCGGGCTCGCATTCCTCCAGTTCCATCCGGCCCGTCGAAATGTCGACCGCCGCAACGCCCACCTTGTCGCGCAGCAGGCAGGTCGCCGCCAGCACATTGGCCCGACGCGGTTCGAGCAGCGCCTCCTCGGTCAAAGTCCCGGCGGTGACGAAGCGGACGATGTCACGCATCACCAGCGCCTTGTATCCGCCACGCTTTTTGGCCTGTTCGGGGGTTTCGACCTGTTCAGCGATCGCCACCCGGCATCCGGCCTTGATCAGGCGCGCCAGATAGGATTCGGCGGCATGCACCGGCACACCGCACATCGGGATCGGCTCCCCGCCATGTTCGCCCCGGCTGGTCAGCGCAATGTCGAGAATTTGCGAAGCCTGCTTCGCATCCTCGAAAAACAGCTCGAAGAAATCGCCCATGCGATAGAACAGCATACAACCATCGGCCTTATCCTTTAGGCCAAGGTATTGCGCCATCATGGGCGTCACGGTCTGGGGGGCGGATTTCTCATTCATCATGCCGGATTAGCCGCAGAATCGATACGATGGAATGCCCAGAGCACACGCTTTCCCCTATCGCGGCGCGTTCACATTGGTTAGGGCAGCCTTGCAAGAAGGAGAAAGTTTCGGTGTCCGAGGAAAGCCCCGAGCAAGCCAACGTCCGGTTTACCGAGCGCGAAGCGCTGTTCTACCACAACACGATCCGCCCTGGCAAAATCGAGATCATCGCATCCAAGCCGATGGCCACCCAGCGAGACCTGAGCCTGGCCTATTCGCCCGGCGTCGCGGTTCCCGTCGAAGCCATCGCCAAGGATTCCGCCACCGCCTATGATTACACCGCCAAGGGCAATCTGGTCGCGGTGATTTCCAACGGTACGGCCATCCTTGGCCTCGGCAATCTGGGCGCGCTGGCCTCCAAGCCGGTGATGGAGGGCAAGGCGGTCCTCTTCAAGCGCTTTGCCGACGTCGACTCGATCGACATCGAGCTCAATTCCGAAGATCCCGACGCGCTGATCGAAGCCATCGCACTGATGGAGCCCAGCTTTGGCGGGATCAACCTTGAGGACATCAAGGCCCCTGAATGTTTCGTGATCGAACAGGCGCTGCGCGAACGGATGAAGATTCCGGTCATGCATGACGACCAGCACGGCACCGCAATCATTTCGGCCGCCGGTCTGATCAATGCCTGCATGATCACCAACCGCAAGCTGGAAGACATCAAGGTCGTGGTCAATGGCGCGGGCGCGGCGGCGCTGGCCTGCACCTCGCTGATCAAATCGATGGGCGTGCGCCACGAAAACGTGATCGTGTGCGACCGCGACGGCCCGATCTATCGCGGCCGCGAAAAGCCGGTGAACCAATGGCAGAGCGCCCATGCCATCGACACCGATGCGCGCACGCTCGAACAGGCGCTGAAAGGCGCGGACGTGTTTCTGGGCCTGTCGGCGGCGGGCGCGCTGCCTGCGGCCTATGTCAAGGAAATGGCGCCCGAGCCGATCATCTTTGCGATGGCCAACCCGGTGCCCGAAATCACCCCGCCCGAGGCCAAGGCCGCGCGCCCCGACTGCATCATCGCCACCGGCCGTTCGGATTTCCCGAATCAGGTGAACAATGTGCTGGGCTTCCCCTTCATCTTCCGCGGCGCGCTGGACGTGCGCGCCACCGCGATCAACGAAGAGATGAAGATCGCCGCCGCCAACGCCATTGCCGAACTGGCGCGCGAACAGGTGCCCGAGGAAGTCGCGCTGGCCTATGGCAAGAACCATAGCTTTGGCCGCGATTATATCATCCCCGCCCCGTTTGACCCGCGCCTGATGGAGGTGGTGTCGATGGCCGTGGCCAAGGCCGCGATGGACAGCGGCGTGGCGCAAAAGCCGATCGAGGATTTCAACGCCTATCGCCATCAGCTTAAAGGCCGTCTGAACCCGACCACCTCGGTGCTGACCAACGTTTATGAACAGGTAAAGGCCAACCCCAAGCGCGTGATCTTTGCCGAGGCCGAGAACGAAGTGGTGCTGCGCGCCGCGATCCAGTTCAAGGATTTCGGCTATGGCACGCCGGTTCTGGTGGGCCGCACGCAGGCCGTGCGCGACAAGCTGGTCGAACTGGGCGTGGGCAAGCCGGATTCCTATGAAATCCATAATGCCGCCGACAGCGAGCATGTCGCGGAAATGGGCATGATGCTTTACGAGCGCCTCCAGCGCCGCGGCTATCTGGAGCGTGACATCAAGCGCATGGTCAATCAGGACCGCAACGGCTTTGCCTCCGCGCTGCTGAAGATGGGCGTGGGCGATGCGATGGTGACGGGCGCGACCCGCCCCTTTGGCCAGACCATGCGCGAAGTGCGCCATGTGCTCGACCCCAAGCCGGGCCATCTGCCCTTTGGCATTCATGTGATGGTGGGCAAGAACAACACCACCTTCCTTGCCGACACGACCTGCAACGAGCGGCCCAATTCGGAAGAACTGGCCGTCATCGCCAAGGAAACGGCCGCCGTGGCGCGCCGTCTGGGCCATGAACCGCGCGTGGCTTTCCTGTCCTTCTCGACCTTTGGCAATCCCACGGGCAAGTGGCTGGAGCCCATTCGCGGGGCGATCTCGATCCTTGATTCAGAGCCGCAGAACTTTGAGTATGAGGGCGAAATGACGCCTGATGCCGCGCTCAACCCGGCGGTGATGAAGCATTATCCCTTCAGCCGCCTGACCGCGCCCGCCAATGTGCTGATCTTCCCCGGCCTGCAATCGGCCAATATCGCGGCCAAACTGCTGCGTGAACTGGGCGGCAATACGGCGATCGGGCCGATCCAGATCGGCATGGAAAAGCCGGTGCAGATCGTGCCGATGACCGCGATTGCGCCGGATGTGCTGACGCTGGCGGTGCTGGCGGCGGCGGGGATCACCGGGTAATCCTGTTATGGGCGTCGGCGCGGGGGTGCTCCCTCGCGCCGACCACCCCAGGAAAGGCGCTCATGCTTATCCGCGATGCGGGCCGGGATGATCTGGCCGCGATCCTTGCGATTTACAACCATGCCGTTTTGCACACCACGGCGGTGTGGAACGAAACGCCCGGCACCATCGAAGAGCGTCACCTCTGGTTCGACGCCAAGCAGCAGCGCGGCTTTCCGGTGCTGGTGGCCGCCGATGGCGAGGCTGTGCTGGGCTTTGCCTCCTATGGCGATTTTCGGAACTTTCCGGGCTTTTCGCAATCGGTCGAACATTCGATCTATGTTGCCCCGCATGCGCATCGGCGCGGCATCGGGCGGGCCTTGCTGGAGGTGTTGATTACGCGGGCCAAGGGGGCCGGACTGCACGCGATGATCGGCGGAATTGACGCCAGCAACGCCGCCTCCATCGCGCTGCATCAGGCGATGGGCTTTGCCGAAGTGGGGCGCCTGCCGCAGGTCGGCCACAAGTTCGGGCGCTGGCTCGATCTGTCCTTTATGCAGAAACTGCTGTCAGAGGGCGCTCCTCCGACCGGCAAGACGGCTTAGGCCGAACAGGCCGTCCATTCCACCCGGTTCCGCCCCAGCGCCTTGGCCTGGTACATCGCCGCATCCGCGCTGCCCATCAACTCCTCACAATTCTTGCTGGTCTCCGGATAGCTGGCGACGCCGATGGAGGCGGAAATCGTTACGTGATGCATGGTCGAGAGCGCCTCGATCCGGCCGCGGCACAGTTCGGCCTTGGCCAGCGCGTGATCCAGCGAACAATCGGGCAGGATCAGCACCAGTTCCTCGCCGCCATAGCGGCAGGCCAGATCCGAGGCGCGCAGATGGCCCTGAATCACCTGGGCCACATCGCAGAGCACCGCGTCGCCCTTGGCATGGCCATAAGTGTCGTTGAGCATCTTGAAATTGTCGAGGTCGATCATCACCAGGCTGAGCGGCGAATGATTGCGTTCGGCCAGCCGCTGGAGCCGGTCGAGCGTGTCATCCATATAGCGCCGGTTGAACAGGCCCGTCAGCGGATCGCGCAACGATTGGTTGCGCAGCGTTTCGCGCAATTGAATATTGGACAAAGCCAACGAAATCGATTCGGCAATGGCCCGCCCGATCCTTTCGGCATGGCGCAGTCTGGCGCAGCCCTCCTCGCCCTCGCCAATGAATTTGATCAGGCCAAAGACCGTGCCGCGCGCCTGCATCGGAAATTCGAGCGTGATCGTGTTGCCCGTATGATGGCTGCAACAGACCGAGCCGTGGAGCGGGTCGTTCAAATGACTGCGCCCGCGTTTGAGCGCCCAGCAATTGTCGGGCGCCAGCGTCGGCGAGGGATCGCAGCCCTCGGGCAGATTCCATGCCTTGCTCAATTCAAGCTGATCGCCCGCCTGATTGAAAATATAGAGCGCGGTGCCGAGGTCGGGCAAAATCTGCTGGGTGGTGACCTGAACGACGGCGGTGGCGTCCTCATAGCTGTCCGCGCTTTGCAGCATATCGGTCAGGTTGAAGAGTTCATCGGCCTGCTGGCGGGCTTCCTGCGCCTGATCCAGCGTGCTCTGGGCGGCGGTGATACGCAACCGGCTGCACATGGTCAGCCCCAGCAGCAGCGTAATGGCCGCGATTGTCATCAGGCGCGAAATCAACAGGTCATCGGGCGGGACCGCCCCCGTCTCGCCATGGCGGACCAATTCATAAAGCACCGTGATCAGCGAGAGCAGCAGCAAGCCCATCAGCGCGTCACAAAACAGCATGTGCCTGCGCGCAGTCCGCACATTCGCGCGCAGACGGTCGCTCCAGATCGACTGCTGCGTCATGCGATGCGATCCATCGCAAAGAATTGGCCCAGATATGCGATCAATGCCCAGCACCTTTTTGCAGGACATCAGCCTTTGCCGCAAAGTGGTATAAAAATTTTTCTGAAACAGCCCTAGTAAAACCCGTGTATCCTATCGGGGCATTTACGCAGGGCGGCCGGATCGGACCACAAACGCCGAACAAAGCGGGACAAGGCAAATCAATCCGGCCAGCATCGCAAAGGACATCTTCAGTCCGGCATACTCCGCCACCAGCCCGATCGCAGCGGGTCCCAGCAGCACGCCCGCATAACCCGTGGTGGAAATCGCGGCGATAGCCTGGGCGGCGGCCATCTGGGTTTGCGATGCGGCCTGGCGAAACAGCACCGGCACAATATTGGCCGCGCCCAGTCCAATCAGCACAAAGCCGGCCCAGGCCACCCAGGCGACAGGCGCGGCGATCAGCACGCCAAACCCCGCCACCGCCAAGGCCCCGCCCCACAAGAGCGCCGCCCGATCCCCGATTCGCGCCGTCAACGCATCGCCGGTCAGCCGCCCCAGTGTCATGGCCATGGCAAAGAACATATAACCAAACCCGCCAAGCTTCACATCGACCAACCCGGCCTCGGTCAGGAACAGCGCGCCCCAATCCAGCAAAGCCCCCTCGGCCAGAAAAGTGATCGCGGTCAGCCCCGCCAGCACCAGCACGATGCCGCGCGGCAGCGCGAAATGCGGCCCATCCTCCGGCCTGTTTTCCGCCGTGCGCGTGCGCATCAGGCGCGGCGCGGCATAGGCCAGCGCGAGCGCCATCAGCAACGCGCCCAGCAAAGCCCCAAGCAGCGCGCTCGCCCCCAGCGAGAGCAGCAGCGCCATCATCAGCGATCCGGCAAATCCGCCGATGCTGAAGAGTGCATGGAAACCCGACATCAGCGGGCGCCCGGCGCCTTTCTCCACCTCGACCGCGTGAATGTTCATCGCCACATCCAGCGAACCCAGCGAGGCGCCAAACACCAGCAGCCCCGCGCCCAGCGTGAGCGCCGTGGGCAAAATGGCCAGCAGCGGCAGAACCGCGCAAAGACCAAAACCGCCCAGCAAAATGACCGGGCGCGTGCCGAACCTGCTGCTCAGCGCGCCCGTGACCAGCATGGCCAACACCGACCCCGCGCCAAGGCAGAGCAGCAGCGCGCCCAGCACGCCTTCATCCACCGCCAGCCGCAATTTGGCAAAAGGCACCAGCGGCCCCCAGCACGCGACCCCAAACCCCGCGACCAGAAAGGACAGCCGCGTGGCAAGTCTGGTCGATGGGCTGTCAGACATGCGGAAAACTCCCAAGGCTGAGCGAGGCGATGCAGTCCGAACGGGAGATTACCCCGGAAAATCAGCCCTTGCGGCGATAGCGGAAATACCAGACCTCATGCCCGTAAACCGTGCGCGCCTTGTGCTCATAGCGCGTTTGCGGCCAGCCGCCGGGGCGGACCTGAAAGTCCTTGGCTTCCTTGGCCAGCCATTCGAACTGATCGGTGTGGCGCTGCATCACCATCAGCGCATGGCGGACATAGATCGCGTGATCGGTGCCGAATCGGAACTCGCCGCCGGGCTTCAGCTTGCGGGCGAACATGTCCACCGGCCCGTCATTCATCATCCTGCGCTTGGCATGGCGCGCCTTGGGCCATGGATCGGGATGCAGCAGATAGAGCATGGTGAGCGAACCATCGGGAATGCGCGAGAGCACCTCCAGCGCGTCGCCATGATGGATGCGGACATTGGGGATCGGGGCATGGACGCCATTGTCGCCCGACACATGGGTCAGCGCCTGCGCCACGCCGTTGATAAAGGGTTCGGCGCCGATAAAACCATGATCAGGCAGCATGTCGGCGCGATAAGCCATATGCTCGCCCCCGCCAAAGCCGATCTCAAAATGCAGCGGGCGGTCCTCGCCGAACAGGCGCTGAGCCGTCACCTCGCCATCGAGCGGCACGGCGATCTGGGGCAGCAGCGTGTCCACCAGACCTTGCTGACCGGCGCGCAGGGGCTTGCCCTTGGAACGGCCATAGAGCCGGTTGAGCGTGGTGGGATCGCCTTCTTTATGCGCCGTCATGTTTGCCTGCCTGAAATAATGCCCGGCGCGATTGGCAGGCCGTTAAGGCAGGGTCAAGGCCCAGCAGGCAAAGGGAGGCGCCATGTTTGCCCTTGGCTGCCTCGCGCTGATCGTTCTGCCGCTGCTCGGCTTTGTCGCCGGATTGATGATGGGCGGGCAGGGCGCGGGCCTGTGGGGCGCGGGGATCGGCCTGATCGCGGCGCTGTTGATGTCCGCCACCGCCGCCCTCGCGCTGATCAAGGCCGGGCGGCAACGCTGACCATGCAATGAACTGGCCGTGCAATGAACTGGCCGTGCAATGAAAAGCCCGCCATCCTTGCGGAGGCGGGCCTTCAGGTCGGGTTCTTCAGGGGCGGGCCGGTTCAGGCGGCCACCGCATCCTCGCCCGGATCGCGCAGGACATAGCCGCGGCCCCAGACGGTTTCGATATAATTTTCACCGCCGCAAGCATGCGCCAGCTTCTTGCGCAGTTTGCAGATGAACACGTCGATGATCTTGAGTTCGGGTTCGTCCATACCGCCATAGAGGTGGTTGAGGAACATTTCCTTGGTCAAGGTCGTGCCCTTGCGCAGCGAGAGCAGCTCAAGCATCGCATATTCCTTGCCGGTCAGATGCACGCGGGCGCTGTCAACTTCGACCGTCTTGGCATCAAGATTGACGCACAGCTTGCCGGTGCGGATGACCGATTGCGAATGACCCTTGGACCGGCGCACCACGGCATGAATCCGCGCGATCAGTTCTTCACGGTGGAAAGGCTTGGTCACATAATCATCGGCACCAAAACCGAAGGAACGGACCTTGCTATCCATTTCGGAAATGCCCGAAAGGATCAGAACGGGAGTCTGAACCTTGGCCACGCGCAGCTTTTTAAGCACGTCGTAGCCATGCATATCCGGCAGATTAAGATCCAGCAGGATGATGTCGTAATCATAGAGCTTGCCGAGATCGAGGCCTTCTTCCCCGAGATCGGTCGAATAGACGTTGAAGCCCTCTGTGGTGAGCATCAATTCGATAGCTCTGGCCGTAGTCGGCTCATCTTCGATCAACAGCACGCGCATATGGGTGAACCCCCTTGCCCCGAAACCCGCGAACGCACCCTCACTAGGCACATTCACTATTAACCATAGGAGGAATGAACGCGAAAGGTTAATTTAATGTAAACCGGGCTTAAACCCAGACTTTTTTGAGGATATTCGGAAAAACACCTATCGCGCGGCGTCCGCCAGAGGGAACAGCGGATGCACCCCATAGGCGTTTGAAACAAGACCGCGCAGACCATTGGCGCCACCTTTGCCTAGCATGGTCCAGCGCACAGGTAAAGCCAATGGAATGAAAAGATTAGCTTCCAATACCTCACGCTCGGCCTCGGCATAAAGAGCAGGGGCAAGGGATGGTTCGACATCCCATGTCTGGGCCGCCAGATGGTCAACATTGGGGGTGCAAACGGGATGCACACCGCAATGCAACTGGTTAAAAAACCAGACCGGTGAAGGATAGCGCGCCACTTCGTCAATGAGTCGCAGGTCGGCCGATTCGCTCATCCCCACCCGGCGCAGCCGCAGCCCGATCGCCGCCACATCCTGCGCCAGCCGGGTAAACAGCACATTGGCCCCCGCCCCGCCCGGCATCGCAATTCGCAATTCCAGCCCATCGCCATCCTCGGGCCGGACGGTGGCCTCGCGGGCCTTGCGCCATACCGCCACCCGCTCGACCGCAACGGCGCGGCGGTGGTCCATATCCATATCGCTCCAGCGCTCGGGCAACTGCACCTCGCCAATGCCCGGCGAGATCAGCCGCGTGGTGGGGCTCCATCCCGGTATACCCCCGGCCTGCATGCCCAGTGCGTTGACCAGCCCCGCGCGGTCGATCACCATGGCCAAGGCCGCGCGATTGGGCTGAACCGCCAGAAATCCGCTTTCCTTTTCAACCATCAGCCCGAACAGACCCGGCGCCACATCGAATCGCGCGCCCCTCTGGCCCAACAGACCGCGCTGAATCGGCGGCAAATCGGTGATTCGCCCGCCCAGCACCACATCGACCTGCCCCGCCAGCAATTGCGCCACCGCCTTTTCGCCGCCCATCGCGCGAATCGAAAGCGGGCGCACCGTCGCGGCCCAGCCCTCGGGCATGGGCAGCCCCCGCGCATCGGGCGAAATCGGGGTCAGCCAGTCCAGCCCCTCGACATGCTTGCGCCGCATCGGCCCGGCGCCCTGCCCGCGATGCTCCAGCCCCAGTTCGGGTTGGGCCAGCAATTGCAGGAAATTGGGCATGGGCTGGGCCAGCCGGATTTCGATCACCCGTCCCGCCATCGCGCGAATATCCTCGATAACGGAAAGGTCTTCTCCCAGCGCGCGGCCCTTTTGCGCGGCAATGGCGCGGCGCAGCGCCTGCCGGGCGGTCTCGCCGCTCAATTTGGTGCCATCAGGCCAGGCGCTGTCGCGCAGGCGGAAGATATAGCCGCGCCCCTCGTCCGCCACGATCCAGCGTTCGGCAAGGCCGGGCACAACCTTGCCCTCCTCATCAAGGCTGACCAACCCTTCGGTCGTGGCCGCGCGCAGGGCGCGATCGAGCGGGGCAGGCCCCGAATCATCCACCATCACCACCCGCAGCGGCTGCTGCTGGGCCGGGCCGTGGCAGGCGGCGGCCAAAAAGGCGGCCATCAGGATCGAGATACGGTTCTTGCGCGGCATCATCGCGCCAAGCCTAGAACAATTTGTCCGCAAGAGGAACGCCCGCCGGGCGCCCTATCCTGCGATGTCAGATTTTGCGCAACTGGCCCGGATCGACCTGCTTGACTGCGGCCAGCGGGCGCAAGGGGACAAAGCCCGAATCATCAGGCGCCGATTGCGCGGCGCGGACGCTCTTGGCGTCAATCTCTTCATTAAAAGCGATGCCGCAGCGGTTGCCCTGAACCCAGGCGACCGATCCGGCCACCCAGCCGATATTGCGCAACTCCACTTCCAGCACCATGCCCGCCGAAACGCGTATGTCGCCCTCGGCCATCAATCCGCCGCTGGAAAGATTGCGGATCTTGACCCGGTGTACCGGATCGCGATCGCTGATGCGCAGACAGGCCAGCATGAACAGGCTGTCGCGATTGATCTGGCGTTGCTCATCACCGGCCATGGCTGGTTCACTTCCCGCTGCCTTGGCCCGGCCCGGCACGGATCGCTCCGCACCGGCCCGGGCGCGCTAATTCACAACAAGGTATTAACGCATAATGGCAAACAAAGCGTAAACTCATCCGGTAACTTGCGGATATCGGCCTTAATCGTCGCGAGACACCCGCTCGCGGCGCTCATGGGCTTCCTGCGCTTCGACCGTCATGGTGGCGATGGGGCGCGCGATCAAACGGCCCAGCCCGATGGGTTCGCCGGTGACTTCGCAATAGCCATATTCGCCTTCCTCGATCCGGCGCAGGGCCGAGTCGATTTTGGAAATCAGCTTGCGCTGGCGGTCGCGGGTGCGCAATTCGATGCCCCAATCGGTCTCCGACGAGGCCCGGTCATTGAGGTCAGGCTCACGCAGGGGGCCTTCCTGCAACTGGCTCAGCGTGTCGGCGGCCGCGCTCAGGATCAGCTTTTTCCACTGTTGCAGCAGGCGGCGGAAGTAGTCCTGCTGTTCGGCATTCATGTATTCTTCGCCATCGGACGGGACATAATCACCGGCCAGCGATCGTCTGGCCTTGACCAGCACATCGATTTCGTCTGCCAGACCACTTGCCATTATAACCCTCCGAATTCCATCCGCGGGATTGCTAGACATCCCATTCTATCGCCCGGCCTATAGTTTGCCCCCTGAAGGTCCACAAGCGGCAAAGCCGATCCGCGATAGCTTAAACCACCGCAAAATTGCGAATAGGCCGCGCCTTGCCCATATTTTGGTGACAGGGTCATGACATAGCGCCGACGCGGGGCGGAGGCGCATCTCTGGCATGATCGCGGCCCGTTATAATTAACCATGTCATTTACCACTTCTTATCCAACTTGCGACAGCTTGTGTCTCATGAAGGAAAAACAGGGAAGTTCGACATGGGATACAATGCAGCACAATCACAAGACCATCTGTTAGGCACTGCCGCCCGCGCCGGAACGGGCGAAATCACGGGCCTGATCGCCAATTGCCTGATCGCGGCCTCTCAGGGCTGCGTGGATGCCTATTTCGATCTGGGCGTGGCCTTTTCCACCGGCAGCCACGGCGCCGTATGTGATCTGATCGAAGCGCATAAGTGGTTCAATCTGGCAGCAGTTGGCGGGCATGATGAAGCCGCGCATTGCCGCGCCGAAGTGTCCGGCGAAATGACCGCGCGCGATATTGCCGAGGCCCAGCGCCGCGCCCGCGCATGGATGGCCACGACCACCCGCCGCGCGGCGTAAACAGTTTGAAAATTTGCCGAAAGAGGCGAATTTCAAGCGGCGCCAGCCCTCTCCCCCGGCCCTGCCACCCATAGAGTGTACCCTGTCGTGTGACAGGGCCGGGGGAGAGGACTGGCGCCGGAAAATCAAACCAATCCGCTATCCGCCGCGCTTGAACGGCGTTCTGGTTTCCAGAAAATTCTGGTCTGCGGCAATGCCTTCGCGCTCGCGCCGCAGAAAGTCCTCGACCGCGCGGCGAAAACCGGCGTGGACGATGAAATGCGCCGATGTCGTGCGCACCGGCGCATAGCCGCGCGCCAGCTTGTGCCCGCCCTGCGCCCCGGCCTCGACCCGGCGCAGGCCCAGCGCGATGGCCGCGTCGATGGCTTGGTAATAGCACAGTTCGAAATGCAGGAAGGGCTTGTCGATGGTCGCGCCCCAATAGCGGCCATAGAGGCAGTCGCCCCCGATGAAATTGAGCGCGCCCGCCACCGGATGATCGTCCACAAAGGCCATCACCAGCAGGATCTTGTCGGCCATGCGCTCGCCCAGCAGGTCAAAGGCGGCTCGGGTCAGATAGGGGCGGCCCCATTTGCGGCTGCCGGTGTCCTGATAGAATCGCCAGAACGCGTCCCAATGTTCCGGGCGAATCGCATCGCCCGTCAACGCGCGAATCGTCACCCCCTCCTGCGCCGCGCGCCGCTCCTTGCGCAGGTTTTTGCGTTTGTCGGACGAGAGCGCACCCAGAAAATCGTCAAATCCGGCGTATCCGGCATTGGACCAGTGGAACTGGATATCATGGCGAATCAGCCAGCCCGCCTCCTCAAAGGCCGCGACCTGATCGGGCTCGATAAAGGTGGCATGGGCGCTCGACAGGCCCGCATCGCGGCACATCTGCTCGGCAGTGCGGATCAGGGCGGGGATCAATTCGGGTTGCCGCGTCAGCAATCGCGGGCCGGTCGCGGGGGTAAAGGGCACCGCAATCTGCAATTTGGGGTAATAATCGCCCCCCGCCCGCTCCCACGCATCGGCCCAGCTATGGTCGAAGACATATTCGCCCTGGCTATGCGTCTTGACATAGGCGGGCAGCGCGGCGGCCAGATGGCCCGCCTCATCCGCAATCGTGATCGGCGCCGCAGTCCATCCCGTCCCCTCGCCCACACTGTACGAATCCTCCAGCGCGGAGAGGAAAGCGTGGGAGACAAAAGGATTGCCCCCATCGGTCAGCACATCCCATTCCCGCGCCGATAGGCCGGACACGCCGGGCTGCACATGCGCGGTATATTGGGCTTCGCTCACGCCAGACCATCTCCTTCGGCGATCAGCGCATCGGCATGGTCCAGCGCCACCTCGCGCTGGATGGCGCGGCGCACCGTCCATGTGGCGATGGGCCACGTATCGCGCCAATGTGCAACTGTCCGATCGGGCAAGCCGCGAATATCCACGGCGAGAAACTCTGTTTCTGCGGCAGAAAACCGGCGGGGCATCCGCCATCGGGCGCGCCAGCCGGACATGTCGCGCGCCTCGATCACCATGCCGCGCACCACATCGGGCGCGTTTTGCGCAAACCAGCGCGGGGCGCGATGGTCAAAGCTCATGATCGCCACCGGCCCGGCATAATCGGCCAGCGCGCTGGCCACGCCCTCGCACAAAGGCGCCGGATCCTCGCGCTTTTCCAGCTTGATCTCGATCAGCAGCGGGACGCGCCCCTCCACCAGATCGAGCAGTTGGGCCAGCGAAGGGATCACATCGCGCGTGCCCCCCACGGGCAGGCGCGAGAGCACCTCCATGCCATGGGCGTTAACCGGCCCGCGCGCATGGGTGAGCCGGTCCAGCGTGGCATCGTGAAACACCACCACCGTTCCGTCGCCCGCCAGCCGGACATCGCATTCAATGCCATATCCGGCCGCGATGGCGCAGGCAAAGGCGGAGAGGGTGTTCTCCGCCCAATGGCCGATCCATTGTTCGCCCGAGCGGACCATATCATGCAGGCCCCGATGGGCGATCACCGCCCCGCGCAGCCAGTCCGTCCGCTCCGTCATGCCTCAGGCCTTGATCGCCACAATGGCGTCGACCTCAACCGCCGCGCCCAGCGGCAGCACCGGCACGCCCACCGCGCTGCGGGCATGTTTGCCGGCGTCGCCAAACACCGCGACCATCAGCTCGCTGACGCCATTGGCCACCTTGGGCTGGTCGGTGTAATCGCCGGTCGAATTGATGAAAGCGCCCAGCTTGACGATGCGCTCAACCCGATCGAGGCTGCCAAGAGCCGCCTTCAACTGGGCCAGAATCATCAGACCGCAGGCGCGCGCGGCGGCATAGCCGTCCTCGGTGGACACGTCCTCGCCAAGGCGGCCCTTGACCAGCGCGCCGTCGATAAAGGGCAATTGCCCCGAAACATGGGCCAAGCCACCCGCTTCGACCACCGGCACATAGGCCGCAACGGGCGCTGCGGCCACCGGCAGGGTAAGGCCCAGTTCGGCCAGACGGGCTTCAACAGAATCAGTCATTGATGTCTCCATGCAGTCGGGCGGTCAGCCAAGGCAAAGCGCTGGCCCAATCGTCGATGCGGGCGTGAGCATGGCCTTGGATGAAAGCGCAAGTGATATGTGGCGCAAGTAACGGTTCGCCGCAGAGGTGCAGGCGGGCGATATCAGGTGTAACCTCAAAGGCAGAGCCGTGATGCTGGGCGATATCGTCGATAAAAACCGCCCGGCTGGGGCGATATTCGTCGAGGATCGCGCGGATCGCGGGGCCTTTGGGGCCCTGGTTGGTAAAGACGCGGATGTCGAGGCCATGATCGGCCAATTGGCGGGTGCGGGCCTGTTGCCGGTGATCCTCCAGATTGGTGAGGATCACCACATCGGCATCCTGCGCCAATTGCGTCATGCCCTCGATCGCGCCCGCGATGGGCGATTGGCGGTGCATTTCGGTGTCAAAGAATGCGCCCAGCAGGCGCCACATCTCCGGCCCCGGCACGGCGCTGCCATCGGCGTAATGCATGGCGCGCGAGAAATCATTGCCGTTCATGGTGAAGGTGACGCCCTGCGTCTCACCCAGCCAGTCGCGGAACGGGGCGATCATGTGCAGCAGCACTTCATCGCAATCGGAAATGACCAGAGGGCGCGCCATTATGCCCCCCAATCCGCATCATCCATCGGCGCGGCCAGCGCCACATGGGCCTTTTCCAAGGCCTTGGGCGCAACGCCCAGCGCATCGGCGCAGGCGATCAGATCAGGTTCGTGGCTCAAAACAAACTCCAATATCGCGGCCAGCACGGTGCGCTCGCCGATTCTTTCGCGCAATTCCTCCGGGCTGACCCCGGTCAGCGCCAGCAGGCGGTCGGCATGATCATCATCGGACAAAATCCAGCCCAACGCGGCCAGAGCCAGTCCTTCAGGCTCTCCATCATCGACTTTTCCCATGCGCAGAATTGTCAGCCCCCTTGATAGGCCCTAGAGCCTTGGCCCAGACGCAATACGATTACAGGCAGGCGCATGGCAAAGCGAATTATGGTTGTCGAGGACAATGACCTCAATCGCAAGCTGTTCTGCGATGTTTTGAAGAGTCAGGGCTTTACCGTCGAGCCGGTGGGCGACGGGCTGGAGGCGCTGGACAAGGCGCGGGCCTTTGTGCCCAATCTGATGATCATGGACATCCAATTGCCCAATATTTCCGGGCTCGAGCTGATCGAGGGGGCCAAGGCCGATCCCCTGCTGCGCATGATCCCGGTGCTGGCCGTCACCGCCTATGCCGGAAAGGGCGACGAGGATCGCATCCGCGAGGCGGGCGCCGACGGCTATCTGGCCAAGCCGGTTTCGATCGGGCCGTTCATGGCGGCGGTCAAACGCCTGCTGGAAAACGCGCCCGCTTGACATTTCCCGCCCGCCGCCGCTTTTGCGCCGTAATTGTCGGCCAGAGGGCCTTCATCGCATTTGCATAAGGAATCTTGCATGGACCGCGCCGCCACCAGCGAAAAGATCGCCGCGCTGATCGAGCCCTTCAACAAGAAGGGCATCGCCATTTCCGACGCCACCAGCTTTGCCGGTGATCTGGAATTCGACAGCCTGACGGTGATGGATTTCGTGGCCGCCATCGAGGACGAGTTTGACATCATCATTTCGATGAACCAGCAGGCCGAGATCGAAACCTATGGCCAGCTCGTCGATGCCGTGGTCAAGCTCAAGGGTTGAAGATGACTGATCTGTTTTCCAAATTCGACCCCCTGATCCAGATGCGGACAGATCTGCTGTCCACGGGCGTGACCGATCCTTTCGGGCTGGTGATGGAAAAGGTGATCTCGCCCACCGTGGCCATGTGCAACGGGCGCGAGACGATTTTGCTCGGCACCTACAACTATATGGGCATGACGTTTGACCCGGACGTGATCGCCGCGGGCAAGCAGGCGCTGGACGATTTCGGCAGCGGCACCACGGGCAGCCGCGTGCTGAACGGCACCTATGCCGGGCACAAGGCGGTCGAGCAGGCGCTTTGCGAATTTTACGGCATGGACCATGCCATGGTCTTCTCGACCGGCTATCAGGCCAATCTGGGCATCATCAGCACGATTGCGGGCAAGGGTGACTACATCATCCTCGACATCGACAGCCATGCGTCCATCTGGGACGGGTGCAAGATGGGCGATGCCGAAGTCGTGCCTTTCAAGCACAATGACATAGAGGCTATGGAAAAGCGCCTGAAGCGCGTGCCGGAAGGCGCGGGCATTCTGGTCGTGCTCGAAGGCGTCTATTCGATGCTGGGCGATATCGCCCCGCTCAAGGAAATGATCGCCATCGCCAAGAAATATGGCGCGATGGTGCTGGTGGACGAGGCCCACTCGATGGGCTTTATCGGCCCCAACGGGCGCGGCGTGGCCGAAGAGCAGGGCTGTCTGGATGATGTCGATTTCGTGATCGGCACTTTCTCCAAGTCGGTCGGCACGGTCGGCGGCTTCTGCGTTTCGAACCATCCCAAGTTCGAGATCATGCGTCTGGTCTGCCGCCCCTATGTTTTCACGGCTTCGCTCCCGCCTTCGGTTGTGGCCACGGCGGCGACCAGCGTGCGCAAGCTGATGCACGCCGCCGACAAGCGCGCGCATCTGTGGGAAAATTCGCGCGTGCTGCATGGCGGTCTGCGTGAGCGCGGGTTCAAGCTGGGAACGGAAACGCCCCAGTCGGCGATCATCTCGGTGATCATGCCCGACCTCGAACGCGGCGCGGCCATGTGGGAAGCGCTGCTGCACGAAGGCTTGTATGTGAACCTGGCGCGGCCCCCGGCAACGCCGGCCGGCATGACGCTGCTGCGCTGCTCGCTGTGCGCCGCGCATTCGGCGGAGCAAGTGCAGACGATTATCGGCATGTTTGAACGGGCCGGTAAGAAGGTCGGGATTATTTAAGGGGTTAAAGATGCGAGGGTCTAGACCCTCGCGCTCCCGTTACTGTCTGCGTTGCGCCATGGATTCGACGTTTTGTCTCGGACGCGATAGCGAAATAATAAAGCCTGCGGCGCCGTTGAATGCGCCGCAGGCTATAATTTTATCGGCGCAAGGCCACGATCAAAGCGGCACCCCATAATGGGATTGCAAAGGGACCGAGTCCCTTTGCCCGCCGGAGGCAAACCTTCATTTCACCTGCGACAAAGTCTCCATCGTCACCCCGGTGCATTTATCGGCCACACCGCCCTTATGCCCGCCCAGCATCGCCGCGCCGATGAAACCGACGACAATCAACACGACAAACCCGGCCACGGCCACGCCCAGATACTTGTCGATCCAGGCCTTGATCGGCGCGCCAAACAGGCGAAACAACACGCCCACGATCATGAAGCTGATCGAGCGTGAGATCACGCTGGCCAGCAGGAATTTGCCGATTGGCATGCCGATGAAGCCCGCCGTGATGGTGATGAGCTTGAAGGGGATCGGCGTCGCGCCCTTGGCGATGATGGCGATAAAGCCCGCCTCGCCGCGCAATTTGCAGGCGGCATAGGGGAAGCTGGCGGTCAGATGCAGCGCATCGAGCAGCTTTTCACCCACCAGCGCAAAAGCGAAATGGCCGATGGCATAGCCCAGCAAACCACCCGCCACAGAAGCCAATGTGGTTATAATTGCATAGCGAATCGCACGCTCCGGGCGCGCCAGACACATCAGCCCCAGCACCGGATGCGGCGGAATGGGGAAGAAGCTGGCCTCGACAAAGGCGAAGAGGGCGAGCCAATATTCGGCAAATGGCCCGGCGGCCTTGCCCATCGTCCAAACATACAGGCGGCGAAGCATCTGAATTCCCCTTCTATCCGGGGCGATGCTTAACCAGCGCAGCGCCTCTGGGCAAGCGCGGATCAATAACCCATTTGGCACTTTGCCATTGACATCGTCACGCTCAATAGGTACATATAGGGAACATCGCAAAAGACCGAGTCGCTCCCGGCCGCGAAAACCTTCAAGCAATGGATCAAAACTATGGCGGACAATCCCAAGTCCCGCCGTCAGGGTGAACTGACGGCGCCTCCACGGTGCGCCCATGCCGGATGGAGCGCAATCTTTCTGGCCGAACTGGCCGCGACATCGAATGTGACGGCATCGGCGGCCAAGGCGGGGGTTTCGACCCGCTTGGTCTATGACACGCGCCGCCATGATCCCGAATTTGCCCGCGCCTGGCGCTCGGCCCTTTGCGAAGGGTATGACGCGCTGGAAATGGCGCTGCTCTACCGCCTGCGGGTGGGCGAGCTGAAACCGGCAACGGGCGCCAAACGCGCCTCGCGCAGTTTCGACAATGCCACCGCGCTGCGCCTGCTGGCCGCCCATCGCGAGACGGTGGCCCGCGAACGCGCCATCCGTGAGGAGGAGGACGCCGATGCGATCCTCGCCTCGATCAACGCCAAGCTGGAAAAGATGCGCGAACGCTGGCTGGCGGCGAAGGATGCCACCCATGAAGAATAAGCCGCCGCTGCTGGAATGCCTGCTGGCCCAGCCGATGGCGCAAAGGCTGGCGACTCTGGCGGTGCTGACCGGGGCCGAACGCGCCGAATTGCGCCATCATTGGGAGCTTTGGGCGCGGCCCGAACAATTGCCGCCGCGCGGCGACTGGCGGATCTGGCTGGTGATGGCCGGACGCGGGTTTGGCAAGACGCGGCTGGGTGCCGAATGGGTCCGCCGCGTGGCCGCCGACCATCCCGGTGCGCGGATTGCGCTGGTCGGATCGTCGCTCGGCGATGCGCGCGCGGTGATGGTCGAGGGCGAGAGCGGCATTCTGGCCTGCTCTCCCCCACGCCGCCGCCCCCGGTTTGAACCCTCGCTGCGGCGGCTGGTCTGGCCCAACGGGGCGCAGGCGACGATCTATTCGGCGGGCGAACCCGAAAGCCTGCGCGGGCCGCAGCACAGCCATGCCTGGTGCGACGAGATCGCCAAATGGGATAATGCAGCGCAGCGGGCCGAGCAAAGCTGGAACAACCTTTTGCTGGGCATGCGCCTTGGCGAGAACCCTCAAGCCTTGGCCACCACCACGCCGCGCGCGGTGCCTTTGCTGATGCAATTGCTGGATCAGGAGGATGCGATCATCACGCGGGGGCGGACGCAGGACAATCTTGCCAACCTGCCCGCGCGTTTCCTCAAGGATATGCGCCGCAGCTTTGGCCGCTCGGCACTGGCGCGTCAGGAGTTGGACGGCGAATTGCTGACCGACATTGAGGGGGCGCTCTGGACCCGCGCAATGATCGAGGCGGCGCGCGAGGACATGGCCGGGGCCGAACCTGCGCGCACCGTGATCGGGGTTGATCCCCCGGCCTCGGCGGCAGGGGACGCCTGCGGCATCATCGTCGCGCAATTGGGCGAGGACGGGGTGGCGCGGATCCTTGCCGACGCCACCGTCCATCGCGCCAGCCCGGAAAAATGGGCCCGCGCCGTGGCCGAGGCCGCCGCCACATGGCGCGCCGACCGCGTTGTAGCTGAGGCAAATCAGGGCGGGGCCATGGTGGAAAGCGTGTTGCGCGCGGCCAATGTCGCCCTGCCCATCCGGCTGGTCCATGCCAGCGTGGGCAAGGCGGCGCGGGCCGAACCGGTGGCCGCGCTCTATGAAACCGGCCGCGTGCGCCATGTCGGCGCCTTCCCCGCGCTGGAGGACCAGCTTTGCGGTCTGGTGGCGGGCGGGGCCTATCAGGGGCCGGGCCGCTCGCCCGACCGCGCCGATGCGGCCGTCTGGGCCTTGACCGAGCTGATGCTCTCCACCCGCGCCCCGCCGCGCGTGATCGATTTGTGAGCCCATCGCCCAACCACCTGTTTTGAAAGGCGAACCATGACCTTCCTTGAAACCATCGCTTCCGCCTTCAAGGGCAAGGGAGCCCGCGTGCCGCTGGCGCAATCCTATGTCTCGCCATGGGTTTTCAGCAACGGCCAGAGCGGTCGGCAGCCCTTTGATTATCATCAGGCGGTGCGCCGCGCCTATCTGGAAAATCCGGTGGCGCATCGCGCCGTGCGGCTGGTGGCCGATGGCATTGCCGGGGCGCCGCTGGCTCCGACCGATCCTTCGCTGGCCATGCTGGTGCTGGAAACCTCGGCGGGGCAATCGCTGCTCGAAACGCTGGCCAGCCAGTTGCTGCTTCACGGCAATGCCTATGTGCAGATCCTCAAGGACGGACTGGGCTATCCGGTTGAACTCTTCGCGCTGCGCCCCGAACGGGTGTCGCTGGTGTTCGGTCAGGATGGCTGGCCCACGGGCATCACCTATCGCGTGGGCGACCGCTCGATGACCATCCCGATGTGCGATGCCGATGCCTCGCCCAATATCATCCACATCAAGGGCTATCATCCGGGCGACGATCATTATGGCGCAGGCTGCCTTGGCGCGGCGGATCAGGCGGTGGCCACGCATAATGCGGCGGCCAATTGGAACCGGTCCTTGCTGGAAAATGCCGCGCGGCCTTCGGGGGCGCTGGTCTATGATGCGGGCAATGGCGGGGGCCTGTCGGGCGAACAGTTCGACCGGCTGCGCGAGGAATTGAACCGGGTGTTTTCCGGCTCTCCCAATGCCGGCCGGCCGATGCTGCTCGAAGGGGGGCTGAAATGGCAGTCGATGTCGATGTCGCCCGCCGACATGGATTTTGCCGCGCTCAAATCCGCCGCCGCGCGCGATATTGCGCTGGCCTTTGGCGTGCCGCCGATGCTGCTGGGCCTGCCGGGCGACAGCACGTATAACAATTACAAGGAGGCCAACAAGGCGCTCTGGCGGCTGACGCTGCTGCCGCTGGCCGACAAGCTGCTTTCGGCCATTGCCGAGGGGCTGGAAACCTGGTTCCCCGATGCGCGTCTTGGGATCGACCTTGATCGCATCCCCGCGCTGGCCGAGGACCGGCAGGCGCTGTGGAGCCAGATCAACGCCGCCAATTTCCTGACCGATGCGGAAAAGCGCGAGATGCTGGGGCTTCCCGCGCTTGGTTTGGCGCCCGAAGCCGCCCCGGTGCAGCCATGAAGCGCGAGGACATGCTGGCGCGGCTGATGGCGCAGGAAAATGCCGATGGCGGCGACCTGATCACCCTGCGCGCGATTGTCGAGGAGGCCAGCGAACTGGGCGCGGCGCGCATGCTGGCGCGCATGGGCCTGAATGACGATGGCGCCTCCGATGACCTGTCGGAACTGCGCGAACTGTTGCGCGCGTGGCGCGATGCCAAGCGCAGCATGTGGAAGGCGGTAATCGACTGGCTGGTGCGCGCCGGACTGGCTGCGGTGCTGGTGGGGATCGCGATGCGGTCGGGTGCGGGAGAGTTGTTGAAATGACGATACAAACCGACAGCACCCTGCGCTTTGCCGGCTATGCCGCCCTGTTCGACAAGCGCGACGCGGGGCGCGACACGATCCGCCCGGGCGCCTTTTCCCGCACGCTGGCCGAGCGCGATGCCCGCCGCCAAGGCCCCCTGCCCCTCTATTGGCAGCACAACCCGGACCAGCGCATCGGCTGGATCGAAAATGCCGCCGAGGACGAGCGGGGGCTGCGCGTCATCGCCCGGATCGACAATCCGGCGGGCGGCGCGGCCGCCGCGCTCAAAACCGGCAAGGTCACGGGCCTGAGCTTTGGCTATCGCGCCCGCGCCTTTGACCGCGACGCGCAGGGGCGCGAATTGCGCGACATCGACCTTTATGAAGTCAGCCTGGTGTCCCACCCGATGCAGCATGACGCACGGGTCCATATGGTCAGCGGAGCAACCGCCGCCTGAGCGCGGCGCGATCATCACCCCTCTTTTTCCGTTTTCGTCGAGCCGCCTTTGGGGGCGGCCCTCTTGTGTGAAAGGTAAATGCCCCATGGAACATGAAAACCTGAGCAATGGTCTCGACGCTTCGTTCGATATCGTGGCCCGTCAGGAAGCCGCCGATGCCGCGCTTTTGGCGCTGCGCGGCGAGATTGAGGAAGTAAAGTCACGGTTTCGCACGTCCCGCCCGCCGTTGGGGGCAACCCATGGCGGCGATCACGAGCTGAAGGGCTTTGTCGATGGCTATCTGCGTGCCGGGCGCGATGCCGAGCTGAAATCGCTCAACACCGCCGTGATGGGCGATGGCGGTTTTGTCGTTCCCACCGTGCTGGACCAGCAGATCGCCGAACGTCTGCTGCGCCTCAGCCCAATCCGCGCCATTGCGCAGGTGGTCCAGACCACCACCTCGGACTATCGCAAGCTGATCGCCACCGGTGCGCCCCAGTCGGGCTGGGCCAGCCAGACCGCCGCGCGCGGCGAAACCACCTCGCCCAAATTTGCCGAGATCATCCCCCCCTCGGGCGAGCTTTATGCCAACCCTTCGGCCACGCAGTTCATGCTCGACGATGCCGGTTTTGATGTCGAAGCCTGGCTGGCGGGCCAGATCGCCAATGAATTTGCCCGCGCCGAAGGGGCCGCCTTCGTTTCGGGCACCGGCACCAACCAGCCGCTGGGCTTTTTGACCGGCACGCCCAGCAGCGCCGATGACACGACGCGCAGCTTCGGCACGCTCCAGTATCTGGGCTCGGGCGATGCCGCCGGGCTGGGCACGATGCCCGATGATCGCCTGATCGACATGGTGATGGCGCTCAAACCCGCCCACCGTCAGGGCGCGGCATGGGTGATGAATGCGGCCACCATCGCCCAGATCCGCAAGGTCAAGGATTCGACCGGCGCCTATATCTGGCAGCCTTCGGTGATGGAGGGCCAGCCCAACCGCCTGCTGGGCTATCCGGTGGTCGAGGCGGCCGATATGCCCGATGTGGCCGCCGGGGCCTATCCCATCGCCTTCGGCAATTTCCAGAACGGCTATCTGATCACCGAGCGTTTCGGCACCCGTCTGCTGCGCGATCCCTACAGCAACAAGCCCTATGTCAACTTCTACGCCACCAAGCGCGTGGGCGGACAGGTGCTGGATAGCGACGCGATCAAGCTGCTCAAGATCACCGCCTAAAGGCTCTCCCCGCCTGGCCCTTCGCGTTGCCATGTTTTGGGGCGCGAAGGGCGCCTTTTTCCGATCATCCAAGTAAGGGAGACCGCCATGACGCGGGTTATCGTCACGCCACCGGTCCTGGCACCTGCGGCGCTGGCCGAGCTGAAGGACTGGCTTGGCATCACCATTTCGGCGGACGATGCGGGTCTGACCGGCCTGCTCAGCACCGCGCTGGAGGTTTGCGCCGATTATATCGGGATGGTGCCGTTGAGCGCCACGTATGAAGAAACGGTCTGTGTCCCCACAGGGCGGATGGCCATGCCCGGTCCGGAGGATTGGCAAAGCTGCACCTATCCGGGCGATTGGCAGACGCGGGCAACCCACGACGGGTGGCACCGGCTGAGCCTTCGCCCGGTCAGTGCATTTGTCTCGGTTGAGGCCTTGAGCAGCACGGGGCAGCGTACTGCGCTGGCCACCGACCGCTATGGCGTGCGGATCGACGGCGATGGGCAAGGCGCGATCCGCATTCCTGCGGGCAGCGGGCTCGACCGGGTGGTGGTGCGCTATTGCGCAGGAATGGCCGATCAATGGTCGGGCCTGCCCGAATCTTTGCGCCACGGGATCATGCGCCTGGCCGCCCATCAATATCGCCAGCGCGAAAGCACCGGGGCCGACGCCCTGCCGCCTGCGTCGGTCACGGCCCTTTGGCGGCCGTGGCGCCGGATGCGTCTGGCATGATCTCGGCCTCGTTTGCGCCCGATCCGGGCCAATTGGCGCTCGCACTGACCCGGCAGGCCGAAGCCATGGCCGAACAAATCGCCCGGCAGGCTCAGAACAGCCGCGATTCCAACGCCATCTGGCGCGATGCGCGCCTGCTCTGGCCCGCCTTTACCGCCCATCAAGGAGGATAGGCCCGATGGAAATTCCCCTGCGCGCCAGTCTGATCGAATGGCTGGCTGGCGATGCGTTGCTTGTCACCATGCTCAATTCCGTCACCGAGGAAGCGCCCAGCCGCACCGCTTTGCCGTGGCTGGCCATCGCCACCAGCGCCAGCGTGGATTGGAGCACCAAGAGCGAGGCGGGATGCGAAACGCGCATCGCTCTTGAACTCCACCTGCGCGGCGACCGGCCCGAGGATGGCGCAGCGGTGACGGCCGCGGTTCAGGCCCGCGTTGCCAGCCTGCCGCGTGATCAGGGCGCCTATCGCATCGTCACGCTCAACTTCCTGCGCAGCCGCGCAGAAGCGCGGCCCAACAACACGCGCGCGATGCTCTTGGAATATCGCTTCCGCACCATCGCCGCCTGAAACCATTTCCTTTTACGGAGGACACCATGACCGCTCAATCGGGAGCCGCCTTTCTGCTGAAAATCACCGATGGCGCCGCCACGCCCACGTTCAACACCGTGGCGGGCCTGCGCACCACCCAGATGTCGATTGCCGGCCAAGCCGTGACCATCACCACCAAGGACAGCGCGGGCTGGCGCGATCTGCTGTCCGGCGCGGGCGCGCGCACCGTTTCGGTCAGCGCCGCAGGCGTGTTCATGGGATCGGCCGCCGAGGCCCGCATCCGCACCAATGCGCTGAACGGAGCGATCGACACCTATCAGCTCAGCTTCGAAGACGGCAGCAAAATGCAGGGCAAGTTCCTGGTCCAGAAGCTGGAATATTCGGGCGATTACAACAATGAGCGCTCCTATACAATCCAGTTGGAAAGCTCTGGGCCGGTGGTGTCGGTATGAACCCGGCCAACCCCTGGCGCGGCGAATCCAGCCTGATCGTGGCGGGCGAGGCGCGCGTGCTGCGCCCCAGCTTTGCCGCGCTGGTGGCCGCCGAGGAGGAATTGGGGCCGCTCTTCGCTTTGGTGGAGCGGGCGGCGGCGGGGCAATTGCGGCTGGCCGAACTGATCGGCCTGTTCTGGCATTGCCTGGCCCGGCGCGATGGGCTCACCCGCGAGCAATTGGGCGAGGCGGTGGTGGCGCAGGGGCTGGCGGGCGTATCTCCCCAATTGCGCGGCCTGTTGGGCCAGATCCTGCAGGGCGAAGGGTGATGGAGCATAGCGCCAGTTTTGGCCCCGCAGCGCGCCGATTGGCCGGGCTGGCAGCACGGCTGCTGGGATGGCGACCCCATGAATTCTGGGGCGCAACGCCTGCCGAACTGGCCGCCATTCTGGCCCCCGATGCCGCCCCCGGCGCCGCCCCCGGCGCCGCGCCGTTGAGCCGCGAGGAAATGAACCGCTTGATGGAGCGCGACCATGGCTAATACTTTCAATTCCGGCGGATCGGATACTGTCCAGAGCCTGCTCATCGATGTGCGCGCCAGCACGCAGGGCTTTGCGCAAGACATTTCCGCCATGCGCAGCGGCTTTGACACCACGCTGCTGCCCGGATTTACGCAGGCGGGCTCGACGCTCGACACGGCGCTGACGCAGGCGTTGAAACGCGGCAGCAGCGGATTTGGCGACCTGCGCACCACCGCGCTCAAGGCGCTGGCCGATATTGCCGCCAGCGCGTCGAGCAGCCTGTTGTCCGGCGCGCTCGGGCTGGAGACCAGTTCGAGCGCGACCTCGGGGCTTTCCTCGCTGATCGGCTCGATCCTGGGCCTGCCCGGGCGGGCGACCGGGGGGCCGGTCTCGCCGGGTCAGGCCTATCTGGTGGGCGAGCGCGGGCCGGAACTGTTCGTGCCGACCTCGGCCGGATCGGTTGCCCCGAATGGCGCGCTCAATGCGCCCTCGCGCAATGTGAACGTGTCGATCCAGCTGAGTGGCAGCAGCGGCGATGCGCCCGGCGCCATGCAGCGGTCCAGCCGTCAGGTCGCCAGCGCGGTGCGCCGCGCTCTCAGCCAATCCTGACGCCCCATCCTGAAATAACAGGAGCATCCGATGGCTTTTTGGCTCGCCTCTGCCCGCGAGGGGCAGGAAACCGACTGGATCCAGCGCTTTGATCCGCGCTTCTGGACGGTCAATTTTCCGCGTCCGATGATGGCCGCGATCACCACCCCCGCGCCCGATGCCTTGCGGCTCGACGCCTGCTTTTTGACGCAGGGCGATCTGGCCGGACTGATCTGGGAGAGCGAGGATACGCTCGACCATCCGCTGCTCGCCTATGACGCGATGCGCAATTATTCGGGCACAACCCTGTCGTTCCGCTGGCGTTCAGGCGGGCTGGTGGCTCTGGATCAGGCCAATGGCCCAACGCTGACCATTGAGGGCCGCGATGCGGCGGGCGCGGCGCGCACATGGTATGTCCGCCTGTGGAACTTTGCCAGCGGATCGGGCGAGGATGCGCAGATCACGCTGAACTTTTCCGAGGTCTTCGGCGGATGGTCGCACGATTTGGGGATGGACCCGCTCTATCCCGCCGACATCGACCGCATGTTCATTTCGATCGTGCCCGATGGCTATGCCGCCGAATCGACCGCGCCCTTGAGCGCCAGCACCAATGCATGGGCGGAAATGACCAATATCCGCTGCACAGGCCGCAACGCGATGTTGCGGATCGGCAATGTATTTGTGCCGCCCCATGGGCTGGCCATGGCCACCGCCTATGACGACAGTTTCAACCAGGCGCCCGCCCGCCTGCTCCGTTCGATCCGCCAGCTCGGCTATCGGGGCAGCATTCTGCACTATGTCGGGATGAGCCATTTCTTCCAACTGACTGCATCGGGTGGCAGTTTTTTGGTGGGTCTTTCCAGCGATCCCTTATGCCTGCCTGCGCGGGCGTGGCACCGGGAATTCTTCGCCGCATGTCGGGCATGGGACTATTCGCCCATCGCCTCGCTCTCTTACGAAGTGCTGGCCGCGCATTGCCCCCCGGCGTGGCAGCAGCGCGCGGCCAATGGCGATCCGGCGCTGACCGGATGGTCGCCGCCCTCGGCGCTGATGTCTCCGGCCCATACGGCGGCGATGGCATGGCAGAAATCGGTGGCCGCCGCCTTTGCGCAATTACTGGTCGATGCCGGCTGCCCCGTACGCTTTCAGGTGGGCGAGCCGTGGTGGTGGGTGATGGGCGACGGGCGGATCTGCATCTATGACGATGCGGCCAAGGCGGCCTTTGGCGGCAACCCGGTGGCCATCCCCGACCTGCGCGCCAGCCTGACCGGGGCGCAGATCGCGCTGCTGGATCAGGCGGGCGCGTTGCTGGCGGCCTCGACCATCGCTCTGGCTGGCGCGGCGCGGGCGGTGGCGCAGGCGGCGGGCGTGGCCTGCGAAACGCTGTTGCTGACTTTCGTGCCCACCGTGCTCGATCCGGCAACACCGGAGGCGCGGCGGGCCAATATGCCGGTCGGCTGGGCCAGCCCCGCTTTCGACCGGCTTCAGGTCGAGGATTACGACTGGCTGACCGCTGGCGCCGATGCGCAGCGGTATGCGGCCTATGAATTGGTCAACGCGCGGCTGGGATATCCGCCCGCACAGCAGGACTATTTGGCCGGTTTCGTCCTTTTGCCCAGCCAATCGGCGCAATGGCGCATGATTGACCAAGGCATTGGCGAGGCGCGCGACCGGGCGGCCCACGAAATTTTCGTCTGGGCGCTGCCGCAGGTCTGCCGCGACGGCTTTGTCGCCCTGCCCGTTTCAGAGGACAGCAACGATATGAACGCTTTCGATGATGTCGCCTATCCGCTGCCGCTGGGGCTGGACACCAAGATCAGCCCTGCCTTTTCCACCAGCGTGACCACCACGGCCTCCGGCTTTGAACGCCGCAACAGCCTGTGGAGCGATGCCAGGCTGAGCTTTGACGTGGGGCCGGGGATTCGCTCGGAGCAGGATCTGGGCGTTTTGCTGGGTTTCTTTCGCGCACGGCGCGGCCCGGCGCGTGCCTTCCGCCTGTGCGATCCCAGTGATTTCAGCTCAAACGGCATGGTCGGCACGCCATCGGTCAACGATCAGGTGCTGGGCACCGGCGACGGACATGCCACCAGTTTTGCGCTCGTCAAACGCTATGGCGAGGCTCTGCTGGGCCAGGACGATGCCCAGTTGCGACGCATTACCCGCCCGCGCAGCGGCTCGGTGCTGGTCAGTATCAATGGTGTGGCACAGGCCACCGGCTGGGTGCTGGGTGCGAGCGGGGTCGTGCAATTTGCCACTCCGCCCGCCGCCGGAGCTATCGTGCGCGCAGGGTTTCTGTTCGATGTTCCGGTGCGCTTTGAACAGGATCGCCTCGACATCTCGGGCCTGACCTTTCTGGCCGGGGAAGCTCCCTCGGTCCCCGTCATCGAAGTGCGGGAGGCGGTATGAGCCGGGTATGGTTCGCGCAGGAACTGGAAACCGTGGCCACCTATTGGCGCATCATGCGGGGCGATGGCGTGGCGCTGGGCTTTACCACCCATGACCGCGATCTGTGGTTTGACGGGCTCAACCATATGGCCGCGCCCGGCATGATGCCCGCCGCAATCCGCCGCACGGCAGGGCTGGACGATGACTCGGCCGAAATCACCGGCGCGATCAGTCATGAGGCAATCCGCGCGTTTGACCTGCAATCGGGCCGGTTCGAAGGCGCGCGGGTGGTGGTGGGCGTGGTGGACTGGGAAACCATGGAGCATCAACCGCTCTATCGCGGCGCCATCGGCGCGGTCAGTCAGGAAATGCAGGGCTTTGTGGCAGAGCTGGAGTCGAGCAAGGCCGAATTGGCCCGCGACCCGATCCCGCGTACCAGCCCGACCTGCCGCGCTCAGTTCTGTGATCGGGATTGCGCGCTCTCGGCGGCCCGCTTCACGCATGAAGCCACACTGCTGGCGCATGATCTGGACAGCAACCTGATCCATCTGACCGATTCGTCGGGTTCCGGGCTCGATTTGGGCCTATTGTTGGGCGGCACGCTGCGTTGGATCGACGGGCCTTATGCGGGCCTGTCAATGACGATCACCGGGCGCTCAGGCAGTTTCCTGATGCTGGATCATCCGCTCGATGTAGGTTTGACCGGCGGGCTGCGGGTGGTGCTGCGCGAGGGTTGCGATCACACACTGGCCACATGCGGCGCGCGTTTTGGCAATGCCGTCAATTTCCGTGGCGAACCGTTCCTGCCGGGCAATGATCTGGTGGTGCGCTATGGGGTGGCGGGATGATGCCGGGGCCGGATCTGGCGCGGGCCGCCGAGGATCTGGTCGGCACGCGGTTTCGCCTGCATGGGCGCCACCCGGAGCATGGGCTGGACTGCTTGGGGGTGCTGGCCGCCGCGTTGCGGGCGATTGGGCGGTCGGGCGATTTGCCCACCGATTATGCGTGGCGCAACGCCAACCCCGACCGGGCGGTGCATATGGCCGGGCGGTGGGGTTTTGTCGCGGTCGAGGGCGCGGCCATGCCCGGAGATGTGATCCTGCTGCGCATGGGGGCTGCCGCGCTGCATTTCGTGATCGCCGTTTCGGGCGGCGCCTTTGTCCACGCCCATGCGGGCCAGCGCCGCGTGCTGCGCACGCCCGTCATGCCTGAGGGCGAGATAGTCCAACACTGGCGGCTTGCCCCGGACATTCACGCGGCCTCCAACGTTTAAGGAAGCAGACCATGGCAACGATTTTGTTCACCGCAATCGGCACTGCCTTTGGCGGGCCTTTGGGCGGCGCGTTGGGCGCATTGGCGGGCAGCCAGATCGACGGGGCAATCTTTGGCACCTCCACCAGACGCCAAGGCGCCCGCCTGCAGGATTTGAGCGTCACCACATCAACCTACGGCGCCGCCTTGCCGCGACATTACGGCCGGATGCGTGTGGGCGGCACGATCATCTGGGCCACCGATTTGAGCGAGCACAGTTCGAGCAGCGGCGGCGGTAAAGGGCAGCCCTCGACCACCACCTACAGTTACACCTCGTCCTTCGCCGTGGCGCTGGCCAGTCGTCCGATCATCGGGGTCGGCCGGATCTGGGCCGACGGCAAATTGCTGCGCGGTGCTTCGGGCGATCTCAAGGTGGGGGGCACGTTGCGCATTCACACCGGGGCAGCGGATCAGGCGGTCGATCCGCTGATGGCCTCCATGATGGGCGGCGATCAGTGTCCGGCCTTTCGCGGCACGGCCTATGTGGTGTTTGAGGATCTGCAACTGGGCGAATTCGGCAACCGCCTGCCCAGCCTGAATTTCGAGCTGTTCTGTGATGAGGGTGCGCTCAATCTGGCCGCTCTCGTGCGGGATACGGTCGAGGAGGCAAAGGTCGATGTGCCCGTCGATGGCATTTGGGGCTTTTCCTGTTCCGACCCGCTGGCCGATACTCTGGCGGCCTGGCTGCCGATTGTCCCGATTGTCTGCGATGCTGATGGCGATGGGCTGACCATTGCCCCGCAGGATGATTCGACCCCGCCGATGCTGGACGAACCGGTCGCGGCGACGGGCACCGGCGATTTCGGCGGCAAGGGGGGATACAGCTGGAAACGCACACCACCCGCCAAATCGCCGCCAAGGTCACTGCGCTATTATGATGTCGATCTCGATTATCAGCCCGGATCTCAGCGCGCTCCGGGCGCCGCCCTGTCCGGCCAGCCCAAGACGCTCGACCTGCCGGTCAGCACCACCAGCGAGGAGGCCTTTCGCCTGATCTGCGGCGCGGTGCAGAACGATGACTGGGCGCAGGAAACGATCCAGTGGCGCTGCGCCGAACTCGATCCGGCGGTGTCTCCGGGCCGCTGCGTCACGCTGCCTTCGATCCAGGGGCTGTGGCGGGTGAAGGATTGGGAGTGGCGCGAAACGGGAGTCGAACTCAGCCTGATCCGCGTCGCTCCCGCGCAGGCGCTGATCCGCGCCGCGACCGCTTCCGGGCAGGCCAATCTGGCCTCTGATCTGGTGCTGGGACAGACCCGGATCACCGCTTTTGAACTGCCATCGGACGGCAGCGCTGCGGGCGACGCCGGGCGGATCTATGCCGCACTTGCTTCTTCGGCCAGCGGCTGGAAGGGGGCAGCCCTCTATATCGACGATGGCACGGGCGCGCTGACCCAGATCGGCTCCAGCGGGCGGCAAATGGCCACCATGGGCAAGGCCATGACCGTTTTGGCAACAGGGCCGACGCATGTGGCGGATCGGACCCATACGGTCGAGATCGAATTGGCCAATGCGGATCTGGCGCTGAGCGATGCCACGCCGCGCCAATTGTCGGCGGGCGCCAATCGCGCGCTGCTGGGCGCCGAGATCGTGCAATTTGGCCGCGCGCTGCCGCTGGGTGGGGCAAGGTGGAGGCTGGAGCAATTGCTGCGCGGACGCGCGGGGACAGAGGCTGCCGTCGGCAGCCATGGTATCGACGAGGCCTTTGTGCTGCTTAATGACGGCATCGTCGAATTGGACAAAAGCAGGATCGGCAGTTCGAGCGCCATCATGATCGCCGCCATGGGGCTGGGCGACAACGATCCGGTCACCAGCGCGATTGCCTGCCGCGGGATTGCCATGCGCCCGCTCTCGCCCGCGCAAGGTCAGGCCTTGCGACTTTCGGATGGAACGTTGAGCCTGAATTGGACGCGAAGGGCGCGTGGGGCCTTGGTCTGGTCCGATTATGTCGATGTGCCGCTCAAAGAGGAAAAGGAAGCCTATCAGGTTGGTTTTGGCCCAATTGCTGCTCCTTTTGCCTTGTGGGAGACGGCTTCAGCCAACCTGGCTCTGAACGCCGCAACACAGGCCGATCTGGTGGCCGCCCATGGCCATGGCGCCCTCTGGGTCCGGCAAGTGGGCACCTATCAGGCTTCCGACGCGCTGCATCTCTGCGACCTCTGACCCCGCCCTGCTCCACATCCGAACAACAGGAGAATTTAGATGAGCGATCCTCTCGTTTTCGACAATGCCAGCCCCCGCTTTGGGTTGCCCTTCCTTTATGCCGGACAGGCGCAAAAGGAGTTTTACGTCAACGAGGCCTTTGCCCTTGCCGATGCGCTGCTGCATTGCGCCATCGAAGGCACGGCCACGACGCCGCCCGCATCGCCGGTCGATGGCCAGAACTGGAGCATCGGCACCGGCGCCACCGGCGATTGGGCATCGCATGTCGGCCAGATTGCGTGTCGGCAAAGCGGAAACTGGATTTATGTAACGCCCAAGGATGGGATGAGGGTGTTTGACCGTTCCTCTGGCCGCTCTTGGCTTTACGCCTCGGGGTGGAAAATCCCGTCGGCGGTCGGCATCCCCACCGGCGGTTCGACGGTGGATTCGGAGGCCCGCGCCGCGCTGGGTCAGTTAATCGCTGCCTTACGCATGGCGGGCATTTTGCCCTAAGGCGCGTGGCAGAGGCCAAAATGCCGCAATCAAAGAATTGAAATTGCCTCACCTGTGGCAGATTTGCAACAGACCTAAGTATTTCTCGGCTTGCACGCCTGTTAGTGAGGGGTTAGACCTGCGCCCAATTGGTAGCCTCTCACTCGCACAAGGGGAAAACACATGCGCAAGATTGCCTTGGGCCTGGCGCTGGCATCTACTGCCCTCGCTACGCCGGCACTGGCCAAAGACAAGACCTGGTACGTCGAAGGTGACGCCGGTGCTGTCATCGTCGAATCCAACCCGCTGGGCAATGTCACGACCGGCGCCGCTTTGGGCAACATCAAGTCGAAGCTGGGCTATGACTTCGGTGGCATCGTCGGTTATGACTTCGGTCCTTTCCGTCTCGAAACCGAAGCCAGCTATCGTCGCGTGAAGACCAAGTCGTTCGAAGCGGCCAACGGCACGATCTACACCGCCGACAACAACCAGGTCGTTGGCAACACCAGCGTTCTGAGCTTCATGGCCAACGGTCTGCTCGACTTTGGTCCCGATAACGGTCTGCAGGGCTTTGTCGGTGGCGGCGTCGGCGTCGGCCGCGTCAAGAGCTTCAATGTGACCTCGCTGGTCAGCAACGGTCTGGACGATTCGGCCACCGGCTTTGCCTGGCAGGCTCTGGCTGGCATCCGCGCGCCCATCAGCAAGAATTGGGACCTGGGTCTCAAGTATCGCTATTTCAACGCTCCGGGTGCGGATCGTTTCGTGGGCCTGACCGGCAATACCCTGTCGGAAAAGTTCCACTCGCACTCGCTGCTGGCGACGCTGACCTATAACTTCGGTGCCGAACCGGTTGCGCCTCCGCCGCCTCCCCCGCCCCCGCCGCCTCCGCCGCCCCCGCCTCCGCCGCCCCCTCCGCCGCCCCCGCCGCCTCCGGCTCCGGTGTGCAACAAGGGGCCCTACATCGTGTTCTTCGATTGGGATAAGTCGGACATCACCCCTGAAGCCTCGTCGATCCTCGACAGCGCCATTCAGGCCTATGGCAACTGCGCCTCGGTTCCGGTCGTTCTGGCTGGTTACACCGACCGCTCGGGCACGCCCAAGTACAACCTCGGCCTTTCGGCCCGTCGTAACGCTTCGGTTCGCGCTTACTTCACCTCGCATGGCATCGCTGACTCGGCGATCTCGAGCCAGGCCTTCGGTGAAGCCAACCCGCGCGTTCCGACCGCCGATGGCGTTCGCGAACTCCAGAACCGTCGCGTGGAAATCACCTACGGTCCGGGTTCGGGCAACTAAGTCCAGCCTTTCAGGCAAAAACGGAAGGGGCGGCGCAAGCTGCCCCTTCTTTTTTGTCCAGCCTACCCAGCCAGCGTGGATAGGCTACAACGCAAAAGAAATGGGCCGGAATCCCTTTGGAATCCCGACCCATATCGAATGTGATCTGAAATGGCCCTATTTGGTGGCGTAACGCAACCTGTCCTCAAGCCCGGCTTCGGCAAAGCCAGCTAGACGCAGGCGGCAGCTGTCACAAAGACCGCAAGCCGAGCCATCAGGCTGCGGGTCATAGCAGGACCAGCTCAGCCCCACATCCAGCCCCAACCTTGCCGCCTCACGGACGATATCGCCCTTGCCCAGAAATTGCAGCGGCGCATGGATTGTGAATTCGCCGCCTTCATCGCCCGCCTTGGTCGCAAGACGCGCAACTTGCGTAAAAGCGGCAATGAATTCCGGGCGACAATCGGGATAGCCGGAATAATCCAGAGCATTCACCCCGATGAAAATGTCGCGCGCGCCCACCGCTTCGGCCCAGGCCAGCGTCAGCGACAGAAACACCAGATTGCGCGCCGGAACATAGGTAACGGGGATGCCAGGCTCCAGCCCATCCTTGGGCACATCAATATCATCGGTCAGCGCCGAGCCGCCGAACTGGCGCAGATCAAGCGGCAGCACCACATGGCGCACGGCGCCCAATTCCTTGGCCAGCACCTTGGCCGCATCAATTTCGCAGGCGTGGCGCTGGTTATAATTGATGGTCAGCGCATAGATCTCATAGCCCGCCTCACGGGCCAGCCCCGCCGAAACCATCGAATCCAGCCCGCCGGAAAGCAGAACAACCGCCTTGCGGCCGGCAGGAACATCAGTCTGGGTCATACGTCCATCTCTATTGCGGCGCGCCGGCAGTGGGCAGCGCCACCTTACATCGAAATCGGGAAAAGCCTTGAGCAAAAGGCGCAATCAATGACGATCTCGCCCTTTTCGTCCCGCATTTCGGCCAGTTCTTCCTCGCCAAACCGCGAGAGGATCAAGCGGTAATGCTCCTCGCTGCACCGGCAACCTCGCTTGAGCGGCGCGTCCTCTGAAACGCGCACCTCGCTTTCCTCATGAAAAAGCCGCCAAACGAGTTGGTCCAGCGCGAGATCCTTATCCACCAGTTCAGCGTCACGCGTTGATCCGGCCAGCACGGCAACATGCTCCCAATGTGGGTGGTCCAGTTGAACGTGAAGGCGCGCGCGGCCTTCCTCACCGTCAGGCAAATGCTGCACCAACAGCCCGCCCGCCACGCAGTGCCCGTCAACATCCGATGTCGCCACGCGGATCAGCGTCGGCACCTGCTCGGACTGGACGAAATAGGCCTGACACGCCTGCGCCAGAGAATCACCCTCAAGCGGCACAACGCCCTGATAGCGCTGCTTGGTAACGGCCAGATCAAAGGTGATCGCCAGATAGCCCTTGCCGAACAGATCATGCAGTGTCGGATTCGCCCCCAGAGCCGCCAGACGTTGCTCGTCATGGCGGGCATAGCCGCGCACCTCGCCGTTGCGATAATCGCAAACCAGCAGGTCGACCACGCCATCCTGCGTCTGCGCCTGCATGGTCAACTGGCTATCCTGATCCTTGAGCAGGGAGCCCATCAAAGCCCCCAGCACCAGCGCTTCGGCCAGCAACTTGCGAATCGGCGGCGGATAGTCATGCGCCGATTGCACGAGGTCGAGCACGGGCCCAAGGCGAACCGCCCGGCCCCGTGCATCGCGCGATGGGATGGTAAAGTGAAGAACGCAATCCATGCCCGCGCTCACACCTGCCCAAAAGCCCAGCGCAGCACCGATTTCTGGGCATGAATGCGGTTTTCCGCCTCATCCCAGACGACGCTCTGCGCGCTGTCGATAACGCTGTCCGTGGCCTCTTCGCCGCGATGGGCGGGCAGGCAGTGGAGGAACAAGGCCCCCGGCGCGGCCTGCGCCATCAACGCATCATTGACCTGATAGGGCTCCATCGCCTTGATGACGGCATCGCCACCGGGCTGGCCCATCGACACCCAGGTATCGGTGACCACCACCTGCGCCCCGCGCGCCGCTTCGGCCGCGTCCTGCGTAAAGGTGATCTTCGCCCCTCGCGCCCGCGCCTGTTCAACAAATCCCGCATCCGGCTCAAAGCCCTTGGGCCCGCCCACACGGATGTTGAACTTCAACAGCCCCGCCGCCTCGATCAGCGAATGCAGCACATTGTTGCCATCACCCAGCCACGCCATCTCCATACCAGGCAACGCCACACCGCGCTCCAGCAGCGTGAGCAGATCAGCCATGATCTGGCACGGATGCGAGGCATCGGTCAGGCCGTTGATCACCGGAACCGTGGCATAATGCGCCAATTCCTCGATCTTGGCATGATCGTTGGTGCGGATCATGATCGCATCGACCATGCGGCTAAGCACGCGGGCGGTATCGGCGATCGTCTCGCCGCGACCGAGCTGCATGCCACCCGCATCCATCACAATCGCGCTGCCGCCCAACTGGCGCATCGCCATGTCGAACGACACGCGCGTGCGGGTCGAGTTCTTTTCAAAGATCATCGCCAGCACGTGGCCGTCCAAAGGCGCATCGGCATCGACACGCCCCTTGGTCCAGCTGCTGCGCGCCCGCTTGCGGTCGAGCGCGTCATTCAGCATCGCGACGACCGCATCCCCCCCCGCATCCGAGAGATTCAGGAAATGCCGCGCCATCACGCCACCTCTTCAGGCTGATAGCTGGCGGCAGCGGCCGACAGCTTGTCCATGAATTCGTCGATGTGGCTCTCGTCGATCACCAGCGGCGGCAGGATACGCATGGTCTTGTCCCCCGCCGAAACGCAGAGCAACTGGTGATTGTCGCGCAGATGAGCCACAAAAGGCCGCGGCTCGACCTTCATCTTCAGGCCCAGCATCAGGCCGCGCCCGCGCACCAGTTCGAACAGATCGGGATAATTGCCGATGAACTGTTCCAGACGGCTGGTCAGCTTGGCGCCCATATCGCGCACATGGGCCAAGAATTCCTCATTGGCCACCGCGTCCAGCACGGCACTGGCCGCTGACATGGCCAGCGGGTTGCCGCCATAGGTGCTGCCATGCGTGCCGGCCACCATGCCCCGCGCAGCCTTCTCGCTGGCCAGACAAGCGCCCAGCGGGAAGCCGCCACCAATGCCCTTGGCGGTCGCCAGAATGTCGGGCACCACGCCGAACTGCTCATAGGCATAGAACGTGCCGGTACGCGCCACGCCGCACTGCACCTCGTCAAAGACCAGCATCAGATCATGCTCGTCACACAGCGCGCGCAGGGCCTGCAGGAACTCCTCGGTCGGAACCTTGATGCCGCCCTCGCCCTGAATCGGCTCGATCATGATACCGCCCGTGTTGGGGCCGATAGCCGCCTTCACCGCTTCCAGATCGCCGAAATCGACATATTTGAAACCGGGCAGCATGGGCAGGAAGCCCTTATGCATCTTTTCCTGATTCGAGGCCGAGATCGTCCCCATGGTGCGCCCGTGGAACGCTTCCTTGAAGGTGATCAGCTCGTATTTGTCGAGATTGCCGACATGCTGATGATAGGCGCGCGCGGTCTTGATCGCGCATTCCACCGCTTCGGCGCCCGAATTGGTGAAAAACACCGTGTCGGCGAAGGTCAGTTCGACCAACCGCTTCGCAACGCTCTCCTGATGCGGGCTGCCATACAGGTTCGACACATGCATCAGCGTCGCGGCCTGCTTCTGAATCGCGGAAATCAGCCCTTCGTGGCTGTGACCCAGCAGGTTGACCGCGATGCCTGCGGCAAAATCGAGATATCGGCGGCCATCCTCGCCAATCAGATGGCAATGTTCACCGCGCACCGGCCGAAAAGCGCACCGGGGGTAAACAGGCATCAACGGCGAAATGGTCATCGATAGTTCCTTTGCATTCCAGAATGGCCCCGAACGCGCAGGGCCAATTTTCAATCCAGACAATGTTCAGCAGAATTTTCCGAGACGGAACGGAATTTTCCGACAGAGCTGCAAACGCGAAATGGCGGCGGCCCGAACCGAGGTGTTCGGACCTGCCGCCATTTGCGCGCGTTTATGCTGTCGCCGCCCCCGGGTCAAACCTGTCCTTTAAGGAAATCAGGTTTTAACCCATTGGGGGCCGTGCGTCCTCTTTAAAGCAAGAGGTTCGGGATCAACCCTGACGCGGCGAGAGGTTGACCGCCGAGTACTTGCCTCGTCGATCGACTTCGATGTCGAATTCCAGACGGTCGCCTTCGTTGATTTCACGAAGACCCGAACGTTCAACCGCGCTGATATGCACGAAAGCGTCAGGCTGGCCGTCATCACGCGTGATGAAGCCAAAGCCCTTCATCGCGTTGAAGAACTTGACCGTGCCGGTCGCCTTTTCACCGGTCAGCTGACGCTGGGGAGCAGCGGGCTCGCGCTTGGCGACCGCGATCACATCACCCACAACCGACAGATCGCTGGCCGACACCTTGCCGCCACGATCCACCAGCGTGAATTCCAGACCCTGACCTTCGGCCAGACCTTCAAGACCGGCGCGTTCGACCGCGCTGATGTGCACGAACACATCTTCGCCGCCGTCTTCACGCTGGATGAAGCCAAAACCCTTTTGCGCGTTGAAGAACTTCACAACGCCCTTGCCCTGACCAACGACCTGGGCGGGCATACCGCCGCCACCGCCGCCGCCAAAGCCGCCGCCACGAGGACCACCGCCGCCGAAGCCGCCACCGCCGCCGCGCGGGCCGCCGAAGCCGCCACCACCGCCGCCGCCGAAGCCACCACGATCACGACCGCCACCAAAGCGATCACCGCCGCCGAAACGGTCGCCACCACCAAAGCGGTCACCACCGCCCATGAAGGGATCGAAACCTTCTTCGCCGAACCCGTCGCGCTTGTCTCGGCCCCTGCCGCGACGCCCTCTATCAAAACCCATAAAACCGAAAGCACCTTCGCTTCGCCCTGATCCAAATCGCGTGGCGCGAGGACGAATCACACCAAACGACAGGGCAAGCAGCCACGCAAAACACGCGACCCTCTCCTCTGCACTCTCTGGCATATCCTAATTTCCAAGTCATAGCGAATAGAATCGTGCACATCCCCAAGAATATCCCAAAATAATGCCTCGGCACCGCGGCTGCGCCACCATCTGCAAATCGCCGCTTGTCTGATTCCCCGCCCCTTGGCAGAGCGAATCCAGCCTCTTGGCGCGGACCATCCGCCTTCGCGCCTGTCAGGATCAGGAGAAGCCCCATGTTCCGTCAGATTTCCCAGAGCCTCTGGGCCAGCCCGCAGATCAGCCTTGCCGATGTCGATGCCGCCGCCGCACAAGGCATCACCCTGATCATCAACAACCGCCCCGAAGGCGAAAGCGATGATCAGACGCCCGGCGAGGCCATCGCGCAGGCTGCCGCGGCCGCGGGCCTCGGCTATATCGCCATCCCCGTCACCCATGCCGGTTTCAGCCAGGCGCAGGTGACCGCCATGGCCGATGCGCTCAAAGGCGAAGGCAAGATCCTGGCCTATTGCCGCTCGGGCACGCGTTCGACGCTGCTCTGGTCGCTGGCACAGGCCAGCCTTGGCGCCGACCTCGACGAAGTGACAGCACAGGCCGCCTCGGCCGGTTACGACGTCAGCCCGGTTCGCCCGCTGATGGACATGCTGGCCGCGCAGGCCCGCTGACCCCCACCCCTGAATGCGAAAAGGCCGCAAGCCCACCGCTTGCGGCCTTTTTCATGCCCATTACCCCGCGCATAAAAAAGGGGCCGGAGCGGCTGGCTCCGGCCCTTTATAAGTTTGTCGTTCGCAGGAGGAACATCGGTAGGCGGGACCGGGAAGGAGAGGAGGAGATCCCCAGCCCCGCCAAACTTGGAAATTCTTACATATTGTAGGCGCGTTCGCCGTGTTCGGTGATGTCGAGGCCTTCGCGCTCGGCTTCTTCCGAGGGACGCAGACCGATGGTCTTGTCCAGAGCGAAGAACAGGATGGCCGAACCGCCGCCCGAGAGCACCAGCGTCAGGGCCACAGCCTTGATCTGGGTGATGACCTGGGCAACCATGTCATAGGTGCCGGCCTTGGCGGGGAACACGGTGTAGTCAACCCAGCCCTGACCGCCCAGCGAGGGGTCGGCAACGATGCCGGTGCCGATGGCGCCGACGATGCCGCCGATGCAGTGCACGCCAAACACGTCGAGCGTATCGTCATACTTCAGCTTGTTCTTCACGGTCGAGACGAAGAAGAAGCAGATCGGCGACACGATCAGGCCGAGCACGATCGAGGTCATCGGAGCGGCAAAACCGGCGGCAGGCGTGATGGCAACGAGCCCTGCCACAGCACCCGAAGCGGCGCCCAGCATCGAGGGCTTGCCATGCTTGACCTGTTCAACCAGCGACCAGCTGACGGCAGCGGCGGCGGTGGCGACGAAGGTGTTGATGAAGGCCAGCGAGGCCAGACCATTGGCTTCCAGGTTCGAACCGGCGTTGAAGCCGAACCAACCAACCCACAGCAGCGAGGCACCGATCATGGTCATGGTCAGCGAGTGCGGCGGGGTGGCTTCCTTGCCATAGCCGATGCGCTTGCCGATCACGAGGCAGCCCACCAGACCAGCTATACCGGCATTGATGTGCACCACGGTGCCGCCGGCAAAGTCCAGCGCGCCCCAGCCATAAAGCAGGCCCGCGTCCGACGTATTGTCCGACAGGAAGTCGGGACCGGCGAAGTACCACACCATGTGGGCCATCGGGAAATAGATGAAGGTCAGCCACAGCACCGTGAAGATGATCAGCGGAGTGAACTTCACGCGCTCGGCAAAAGCACCCACGATCAGCGCCGGCGTGATGCAGGCGAAGGTCATCTGGAAGATGACATAGGTGTATTCAGGCAGATAGACGTTGTTCGAGAAGGTGGCCGCATAGGTGCTGGCCGAAACGCCCATCAGGAACGCCTTGGAGAAGCCGCCGACAAAGGGCGAGCCGCCGGTGAAGGCCATCGAATAGCCCCAGCTGACCCAGACAAGGGCCGCCACCGAAACAATCATCAGCACCTGCATCAGCACGCTGAGCATGTTCTTGGTGCGCACCAGACCGCCGTAGAACAGCGCCAGCGCGGGGATGCTCATCAACAGCACCAGCGCCGAGGAAACCAGCATCCAGGTGTTGTCGCCCTTATTGACCATGGTGGCCATCTGTTCGGCAGTCGGCGCCTTGATCGGCGCTGCCTGCGCAAAAGCGGTGGTGGCGGCAAAGAGCGATGCGCCCAAAGCCCCAGCGCCGCACATCATCTTGCGGATCATAGTGGGTTCACTCCTAAGGCTAGCGCCGCTCACAGAGCGGTATCCCCGGTTTCACCGGTGCGGATGCGGACGGCCGAGGCCAGATCAAGCACGAAGATCTTGCCATCGCCGATGGCTTCGGTGCTGGCGGCCTGCTGGATGGTTTCGACCACGCGCGGCGCCAGTTCGTCGCTGGCGGCGATCTCGATCTTCACCTTGGGCAGCATGTTGGTCGAATATTCGGCGCCGCGATAGATTTCGGTTTGCCCTTTTTGCCGACCAAAGCCCTTCACTTCGGACACCGTCAGACCGGCGACCCCAAGTGCGCCGAGAGCTTCACGCACCTCGTCGAGCTTGAACGGCTTGATGATGGCGATGATGAACTTCATGCCTATCCCCTGTTAGCCAACCGGCCCAGCGCCGGTATGCCATAAGCAAAGCAAGGGGTGTGCCAATTTAGGGTTTTTTGAGATTCCGGGGGTTCATCCGGGCCATTGCGGCCGTCTGGCGGTTATTTGGGCCTTGCCTGCGCTCGATTCCTACGCATCTGCACAAAATTTAGGCAGTGTTTTGGAGGCAAATGCCGTTAATCCTCCCGGCCGCGCAAAAAACAGGCGCGCCGAAACCTCTGTCCCGACGCGCCTGTTGAAATCGCAAAAGCAGGAAATTCGCTTACCGCTCCTTGGTGGCCGAGAAGGTCAGTTCCGGGTTGCGCTCCTGCTGATAGGACACATCCCATGCCGAGCGCGCCATGAACACCGGATCGCCATCGCGGTCCTTGGCCAGATTGGCGCGGTTGAATTCGGCAAAGTCGGACAGCGCCTTGGCATCGCCCTTGACCCAGCGCGCCGTGTCAAACGGCGCGGGCTCCAGCATCGCGCCGACCTTGTATTCGGCCTCAAGGCGGCTGATCAGCACGTCAAGCTGAAGCTGGCCCACCACGCCCACAATCCACTGGCTGCCGATTTCGGGATAGAAGACCTGAATCACGCCCTCTTCCGAAAGGTCGTCCAGCGCCTTGCGGAGCTGCTTGGTCTTGGTCGGGTCTTTCAATTGGACGCGGCGCAGGATTTCCGGCGCAAAATTGGGCAGGCCGGTGAAACGCACCTTGTTCGTTTCCGACAAAGTATCGCCCACGCGCAGCGTACCGTGGTTGGGAATGCCAATGATATCGCCGGGCTGGGCCTCATCGGCAATCTCGCGGTCCTGGGCAAAGAACAGGATCGGCGAATGCACCGCGATCGGCTTGCCCAGCGCGGATGGCGTCAGCTTCATCCCGCGCTTGAACGTGCCCGATACCAGACGCATGAATGCGATGCGGTCGCGGTGCATCGGGTCCATATTGGCCTGAACCTTGAAGATAAAGCCCGTCACCTCGCCGCCCGAAGGGTCAATTACACCGGCCTCGCTGGGCTGGGGCCGGGGCGGCGGGGCAATGCGCGCAATCGCCTCGATCAATTCGGCCACGCCGAAATTCTTGAGCGCGCTGCCAAAGAACACCGGCGTCAGATCGCCATGGCGATAGGCCTCAAGATCAAATTCGGGATAGCCCGCCTGCCCCAGTTCGATCTCCTCGGCAAATTCCTCGGGCACCGGCTCATGATCGACCTTGCCCAGAAATTCGCGGCTGTCGCCCTCGGGCCGACTGATGCGCCCGCTGTTCAGGTCAAGGATGCCCTCAAACTGGCCGCCCATGCCGACGGGCCAGCTTTGCGGCGAAACGTCGAGCGCCAGCGCATCGGCCACCTCGTCCAGAATCTCGAACACCGGGCGGCCCTCGCGGTCGACCTTGTTGACGAAGGTGATGATCGGCACATTGCGCATCCGGCACACTTCAAACAGCTTGCGCGTCTGCGGCTCGATGCCCTTGGCCGCGTCAATCACCATGATCGCCGAATCCACCGCCGTCAGCGTGCGATAGGTATCCTCCGAGAAATCCTCGTGGCCTGGCGTATCCAGCAGGTTGAAGGTGATATGCCCCAACCCTTTAAACTCGCGGGCAAAGGTCATGACCGAGGAAGTCACGGAAATCCCGCGCTGCTGCTCGATCTTCATCCAGTCCGACCGGGCGCGCCGCGCCGCGCCGCGCGCCTTCACCTCGCCCGCCAAGTGAATCGCGCCGCCGTTCAGCAACAGCTTTTCGGTCAGCGTGGTCTTGCCCGCGTCAGGGTGCGAGATGATGGCAAAGGTGCGGCGGGTGGCAAAGGCGTCAGTCATGCGCGCGCGCTTACATTGCGCGGCGCTTTTCGTCTATCCCGCGCTTTCACGCGGGCTGCGTCTATCCCTCGCTTACCCTCACATCCATGCGGAACCTGCGCGCCTGCCCCGGCGGCAACAGGACAATCCCCGGCTTCTCGCCAATCTCTCCATCGAACCCCAGCGGATCGGCATGGCCCGCCCATGGCTCGATGCACAGATAATGCGCGCCTGGCACCTGCCACAGGCCAAGGTCGGGGCTGTCGGGAAAGGCAATGTCGAGCGCGGGACCATCGGGCGAGGCATAGCGCAGCGCCCGGCTGGCCAATCCGGTCCACACCATCGCATCGTCGGCAAACAGGGCTTCATCCAGCGCCAGTTCGCGCCCGCGCACAGGGCTCGCCTCGCCATCGGGCAACAATTCGCCTGTGGCTTTGCTGACCCGGCGCACCAACCCCGGCTCATCCTTTTCAAAGATGATTCGGTGCGCGGTCTTTTCACCCCCGCCCGGCAGCGGCCAGGCAAAGGCGGGATGATAGCCAAAACTGAACGGCATCACCCTGTCGCCGCAATTATGAACCGTTGCCGCCATAAAGAGCGCGCTCTCCTGCAAGCGAAATGCCATCTCCAGCCGGAAGGCAAAGGGATAGACCGCGCGGCTCGCCTCGCTGTCCTCCAGCACAAAGGTCACCGCATCGGGCGTCTGGGCCGCAATCGCAAACCGGCTGCGCCGTGCAAAGCCATGGCGCGGCAGGGCATAGGCACGCCCTTCATGCCGAAACGCATCGCCAGACAGCGAGCCGATGATCGGAAACAGCAAAGGCGCATGACCAGTCCAGAACGCCGGATCGGCATCGGTCATAAACTCCCGCCCCGCCCCATCGCGCAGCGACTGCAATTCGGCCCCCAGTGGGTGGATCAACGCGCTCCATTCACCGCTCGCGATGCTTACCCGTTCCTCGCTCACACCATTCCCCATCCGGCCAACAAAAAAGGCGCCGCGAGCATGCCCGCAGCGCCTTTTTCTTTCAACCCCTTAGCACGTTATCCGCGCAGGACCGCGCCCTGCTTGGCGGCGGCCGCCGTCACCTTGTCGGCAATCGCCTTGAGGTCGGCGTCATTATAGCTCTTTTCGGCCGGCTGCAGCGTGACCTCGATGGCCAGCGACTTTTGCCCTTCCGGCACGCCCGCCCCGCGGAAATCGTCGAACAGGCGCGCGCCGATAATATTCGCCTTGTCCGCGCCCTTTACCGCGCGCAGCAGATCGCCCGCCGCCAGATCGGCGCGAACGAGAAAGGCGAAATCGCGCTTCACCGCCTGCAAGGCCGGGGGCGCATAATTGACGCGGGCAAAGCCGGCAGCGCCCTTCTTGGCCGGAATGGCATCCAGGAAGATTTCCGCCACCGCCACCGGGCCGTCCAGATCAAACGCCTTGGCCGTGGTGGGGTGCAACATGCCGAAACGCGCCAGCACATTCTTGGGCCCAAGCCGCAAGGTGGCCGACTGGCCGGGGTGGAACTGCACGCCCGCCTCGCCCATGATTTGCAGATTGTCCACCGGCGCGCCCGCCTCGGCCAGCAAGGCCAGCGCCTCGGCCTTGGCATCGAACGCATCAAACGCCTGCGCCTTGCCCGTGGCCCAGCCGCGCGGCGTCTTGTCGCCCGCCAGCACCACCGCCAGCGTCAGCCGTTCCGCGCCCTTGCCATTGGCATCGCGCAGATAGCGGCGCCCGATTTCAAACAGACGCAGCGAGGAGCCCCCACGCGCCAGATTGCGCCGCGCCGCAGAAAGCAGGCCGGGGATCAGGCTGGGCCGCATGACCTTCAGGTCTTCGCTGATCGGATTGGCCAGACGCCAAAGGACGCCTTCCGCGAAATGCTCGGCCTCGCCCTCGGGCAGGAAGGACCAGGTAATCGCCTCGTTCAACCCGCGCGCGGCCGCGGCACGGCGCAGGCGACGCTCCAGTTTCTGCACCGGGGTCGCGGTCGGCTTGGCCACGCCATCCTCACGGGGCAGCGGGGTGCTCTCGATCCCGTCGAGGCCGTGGATACGCACCACTTCCTCAACAATATCGGCCGCGCCATCGACATCCGGGCGCCAGCCCGGCACGGTCACGCCCCAGTCGGGCGCAACGCTGAAACCAAGCGCGGCAAGGATACGCTTCTGCTCATCGCCCGCAATCTCCACCCCGCCCAGCTTGGTCACCAGCGCGGGGTCGAAAGCCACAATCTTGGGCGTGGCAGGAGCAACCCCCGCGCGCACCACTTCGGACGCCTCACCGCCGCAGATCTCAAGGATCAGCCCGGTCAGCAGATCAAGCCCGGTATCGAGGAAAGCCGGGTCCACCCCGCGCTCAAACCGCGCGCGCGCATCGCTGGTCAGGTTCAGCGCGCGGCCCGTGGCGGCAATCCGCTCGGGCGTGAAATAGGCGATTTCCAGCAGGACATTGGTCGTGCTGTCCGAACAGCCCGAATGCTCGCCCCCCATGATGCCGGCAATGTCATGCACGGCGGCCGCATCGGCGATCACGGTCATGCTCTCGTTCAGATCATAGGTCTTGCCGTTCAGCGCGAGGCATTGTTCGCCCGCCACCGCGCGCCGCGCCACCACCGGGCCCCACAGCTTGCCCAGATCATAGGCATGGGCCGGGCGGCCATAGGTCAGCATCACATAATTGGTGATGTCCACCAGCGCCGAAATCGGACGCTGGCCCGCAGCCTTGAGCGCGGCCTGCAGCCATTCCGGGCTGGGGCCGTTCTTCACGCCCTTGACCGTGCGGCCATAAAAGGCGGGGCAACCATCGGCATCCTCGGTGCGGATCTCGATCGGGCAGGGATAGGAACCGACAATGCCCGGCGCGGCGATGGGCTTTAACGTGCCAAGCCCGGCGGCGGCCAGATCGCGCGCGATGCCATAGACGCCCATGCAATCGGGGCGGTTGGGCGTGACCGAAATGTCGAACACCGGATCGGCGCCGTGATAATCGGCAAAAGCGGTGCCGACCGGCGCGTCCTCGGGCAATTCGATAATGCCGTCATGGCCCTCGCCCAATTCCAGTTCGCGCATCGAACACATCATGCCGTTCGATTCGACGCTGCGCACCGCCGCGACCTTGAGCACCATGCCATTGGCGGGCACCACGGCCCCCGGCAGGCCCAGCACGCCGACCAATCCGGCCCGCGCATTGGGCGCGCCGCAGACCACCTGTAAGGGCGCGCCCTCGCCAGTGTCCACCGAAAGCACCTGCAACTTGTCGGCATTGGGATGACGCTCGGCGGTCAGGATCCGCGCGACGCGAAAGCCCTTCAGCTTTTCGGCAGGGTCCTCGATGCCTTCGACTTCAAGGCCGATGGCATTCAGCTTGGCCGCGATCTGTTCAACGGTGGCTTCGGTTTCCAGATGGGCTTTCAGCCACGAAAGAGAGAATTTCATCGTTGCTGCCCCTTATGCCTGTACGCCCACGCCGCCTGAAAGGGTCGGCACATCAAGGCCGGAAAAGCCGTAATGGCCCAGCCAGCGCGCATCGCCATCAAAGAAGGCCCGCAAATCGTTCATCCCATATTTCAGCATGGCGAGGCGATCGACGCCCACGCCAAAGGCAAAGCCCTGCCAAACGTCCGGGTCATAGCCGCCGGCGGTCAACACATGGCGGTTGACCATGCCCGAGCCGAGCAGTTCCATCCACGAATGGCCCGGCGCATCGCCCGACCCGCCCACCACGCGGCGGCCATCGACATAAGAATAGCCGGTGTCGACCTCGACGCTGGGTTCGGTGAAGGGGAAATAGGACGGGCGCAGGCGCAGCACGATGTCATCGCGTTCAAAAAACGCCTTGAGCATGGTTTCCAGCGTCCATTTCAGATGCGCCAGCGTGATGTCCTTGCCGATCACCAGCCCTTCGACCTGATGGAACATCGGCGTGTGGGTGGCGTCGGAATCGCTGCGATAGACGCGGCCCGGCGCGATGATGCGCAAGGGCTTGTCGCCGCCCGCGGCCAGCATCGCGCGGATCTGCACCGGGCTGGTATGCGTGCGCAGCACCATGTCCTGCTCGGTTTCATAACCGCTGGCGGCCTTGTCTATATAAAAGGTGTCATGCATCGCGCGCGCCGGATGGCTCTCGGGCATGTTGAGCGCGGTGAAATTGTGCCAGTCGTCCTCGATCTCCGGCCCAGTGGCGACGGCAAAGCCCAGATCGGCAAAGATCTCGGCCAATTCGTCCATGACCTGCGAAACGGGATGCACGCTGCCACGGGCGCTTTCGGGCGCGGGAAGCGTCAGATCGACCGTCTCGGCGGCCAGTTTCGCCTCCAGTGCGGCACTCTCCAGCGCGGCCTTTTTGTCGGCCAGCGCGGCGGTCACGCCCTCGCGCAGGGCATGGATCTTCGGCCCCGTGGTCTGGCGCTCCTCCGGGCTCATCGCGCCCAGCGTTTTGAGCAGGCCCGAGATCGAGCCCTGCTTGCCCAGAAACGCCACGCGCAGCGCGTCGAGCGCGTCCAGATCCTGCGCTTTTGCAATGCTGTCGAGCGCCTGTGCGCCGAGACTTTCGTAATCCATGCTCTGTCCGTCTGCTGATGGGCGCGCCGGCATCGGGCCATGCGCCGGCCCCCTCTAGGGCGGCGCGGCGTCAAGATCAACCGCGCCCTAACCGCGCCCCGTTGGGACCATCAAGCGCCTGCACCGCCGCGCCCGCAATCCGCGCCCGCTCGCGCACAAAGGCCTGGATGATGGGATGGGGCATGCGGGCATATTCGCGCGGGGTCATGCCCATGAATTGCCGAAACTCGCGCACGAATTGCGCCTGATCGTGATAATGCCCATCGAGCGCGCCGATCCATTTGAGCGAGGGGTCGAGCATGAATTGCGCAAGGCTGCGCATGAAACGCTGGCGGCGCAGCAGATATTTGGGGGTAAAGCCAAAGGATTGCCGACACACGCGCTCAATCGTGCGGATGCTGGCCCCGGCGCGCTGCGCCATTTCGGCAACGCTCGACACCGCCGGATCGATCATCGCGGCATGGATCGCCATCACGCGCGGGTCATCCTGCGCGCCATCGGATGGCCATTGGGCAAAGAAGCGGGCGATGCGCGCCAATTCACCCTCGACATCGGGCTCGTCCCCGAAAATCGCCTCGGCCAGCGGCATAAAGGGGGCAAAGCCGTCATGCGCGGCCCCATCGAGCACCGCATCGGCCATATCCGCCGCCGCCAGTCCCACAAACCGCGCCCAGCCCAGCGGCAGCAGGCCCACGCCCCAGATCCGGCATGTCCCCACTTCAAAGCGCACCGCCTGGCCGCTGGGGCCGGTCACGGCGAAATGGCAATCGGCAATGCCCATCCCGCGCCCGTTGCGCGCGGCCAGCGGGGCGCCCGAGGAAAAGCGCAGATTGGCCCATTCGGGATGCAGGTAATCGACCACGCGCCGACCCGGCGCAACATCGATCTCGGCCAGATAGAAGGTCGTGAAATAGCGCGCCAATTCCGCCGGAGGGGCAAAGAACCGGGCTTGAACCGATGCTCGGCGGTGTGGCATCCGTTATCTTCCGGCCCTGTCTTTATGGCGATCCGTGGCATGGTGCATGGCGCAACAAAGACAGGATGGCAAGTTTGCGCGGTCCGCGCGGGCAACAAAAAAGGCGCGGGAGACATGCCCCCGCGCCCTCTTTGTCCAGTCGGCCAACACGCTTACGCGGCGGGCAGAGCAGCCTTGGCCTGAGCCAGAACAGCCGAGAACACGGCCGCTTCGTTCAGCGCCAGATCGGCCAGCGACTTGCGATCCAGTTGGATGCCGGCCAGCTTGATGCCGTTGATGAACTGCGAATAGGTCAGGCCTTCGGCGCGAACCGCAGCGTTGATACGCTGGATCCACAGAGCGCGGAAGGTACGCTTCTTGACCTTGCGGTCGCGGTAAGCGTACTGACCGGCCTTTTCAACGGCCTGACGAGCAACGCGGATCGTATTCTTGCGACGACCGCGGTAACCCTTGGCCTGTTCCAGAATATTCTTGTGCTTGGCGCGGGTGGTAACACCCCTTTTGACACGTGCCATACTTCAGTACTCCTCAGTTCAGCCCGTAGGGCGCCCACTTCTTGATCACCTTCGCGTCGGCGTCGGAGATCACCTCGGTGCCACGGTTCTGGCGGATGTACTTCGCGTTATGGCTGATCAAACGGTGACGCTTGCCAGCGACGCCATGCTTGACCTTACCGGTGGCGGTGATCTTGAAGCGCTTCTTCACACCGCTCTTGGTCTTCATCTTGGGCATTTTCATCTCCTTGATCTAGCGGTCCGTCCCGCTTGCCGTGGCAGCCCTTGATGGCCAGGCAGGCGAGCGAATCTGTTTTGCAACAAATCCTCCGAACCGGTTGAAGGGGCGGCCCTTAGGCACATCGCGCGGCAATTGCAAGCGCCTTGGCCAATCGGCGTTGCCCGGATTCAGGCGCGATAGGCCCGCCGCCCCCGCCGCGCCGCCAGCCAGCCCCGAAAATCCCCCGAGGCGATCCGGCAGGCCCCGCGCGGCAAGGGTCCGCGCCAGACATAGGCATCGGCCGCGTTCGCGCCCAGCTTTATCCGGCACCGCCGATATTCGCGCCCTTCATAGGCATCCATCCGCGCCATCGCCCGCGCATCAAAGCGGCCCTGCGCGCCATGGACCATGCCCCGCACCGCCCCGGCGCCGGGCAACAGCGCCGGATACCAGCCCGCCCGATCAGGCACCGCATAAAGCCGCCCGCGCACGACCGCAGCGCGCCCTTCGTCCAGCAAGGCATGGGCGGCTCGCTCATGCCGGTTGCCCATGCCCGCCATCAAGGTGCCGTAAAAGAAGAAGCGGCGGATCAATGGTGATGGTGATCGTGCCCGCAGGCCAGCGCCTCAACCGCGTCGTCCTGCCGCGCCGGATCGCCCAGCGCCAGCACATGGCCGCTCGATCCGGCATGCAGCGGATCGCCGTTCCAGTCGCACATCAGCCCGCCCGCGCCCTCGACCACCGGCACCAGCGCGGCCCAGTCATGCAGCTTGAGATTGGCCTCGCACACGATGTCGAGATGGCCGCTGGCCAGCATCGCGTAATTATAGCAATCGCCGCCCATCACCATCCGCCGATAATCGGTCTTGGCGGCAAGGCCCATGAAATGCTCGCCCTCATGGTCGCTGAAATAATGCGGGCCGGTGGTGGCGATGGTGGCGTCGGACAATTCGCGGCAACGGCGGGTGCTGACCGGCTGGCCGTTAAACGTGGTCTTGCGGCCCGATGCGCCCACCCAGCGCTCGCCCGCGATCGGCTGGTCAATCACGCCCAGCACCGGCCAGCCCTCGACCACCAGCGCGATCAGCGTGCCAAAGATCGCCCGCCCGGCAAGAAACCCCGCCGTGCCGTCAATCGGGTCGAGCACCCAGCTGCGCCCCGATGTGCCCGCCGTGATGCCATATTCCTCGCCGATGATCGTGTCATCGGGGCGCTCGGCGCGCAGGATCGCGCGCATCGCCTCCTCGGCGGCCTGATCGGCCAGGGTCACCGGGCTGGCGTCCTCCTTGCGCTCGGAAGCCACGCCGGAGCGGAAATAGGGACGGATCGCCGCGCCCGCCGCATCGGCAAGACGTTGGGCCAGGGCAATGTCTGCATCAAGGTTCAGTTTCATGGCCCCGCTTTTGCCTTTGCCAAGCCCACCGGGTCAAGCCGCAAGGCACCAAATCAGCGCATGACAATCGGTTGACAAAACCGCACACAAGGGAAATTGAACTCAACAGGTTCTGGAAATTATTTTTACAACAAAAACGAATACTGGGTCCAACTTCTATGCTCAAGCCTACCAAACCGGCGCTCGATTCGGCGGTGACACCGCTGGTCGGTCGGTCCAGCAAGGGCCAACCGCTGTCCTTTAATCGGGCCCCTGCGCCCGATCTGGCGCCGTGGATCGGGCGGATTTATGTGACGCCGGTCAATCTGCCCCCCGATTACTGCCTCTCGTCGGGCATTTTTAACGACAGTTCGATGGTGCGCATCCAACTGGGCGGCAAATGGACCGCGCATACCGCCGACGGCATCCACCATCTGGGCCGCGCCGCGCTGATCTTTGGCCCGCAAACCAAGATCATGCCCGTGACGGTCGAGGGCAGCTTTCTCTCCATCGGCTATGCGCTGAAAGCGGGCGCGGGCTATGCGCTGTTCGGGCGCAGCGCGCATGAGATGGTCGACCGGCTGGTGCCGCTCGAACATTACGGGCTGAACAGCGAAGAGACATTGGCCGCCTTCAGCGAGATCGAGGATCCGGCCGCGATTGCCGATCTGTTGGAGCGTCGTTTCCGCCAATTGGTGGAAAGCCTTGGCCGCCCCCACCCCAGCCCGATCAGCGCCGCCTTCGAGGCGCTGTCCTTTGCCAATCCGAACGCGGGCATCGGCGATTTCGCCGCCGACATGGCGATCAGCACCCGGCAACTGGAGCGCATCGTGCGGCGCGATTTCGGCATGCCGCCCAAACAGGTGATGCGCCGCGCCCGTGCGCTGGACATGGCCAGCCATCTGCACGGCGTGGCCGATGAGGCCGAGGCCGAGGAAATGATCCTGCGCTATTTCGATCAGGCGCAGATGACGCGTGAATTTACCGAATTGTTCGGCGTGACCCCGCGCCGTTTTGTCCGCACGCCCAATCCGCTGCTCACGCTGGCGCTGGAATCGCGTCAGGCCAAAAGGCTGGAGGCGCTCGAACGCGTGCCGCCGGGGGGCCATCGCCCCTGGCAATGACGCGCTTCAGCCGGCAATCACCGCATGGGCGCGCACTGGAAAGGTCCCCATGCCCTTCACCCGCGGCGGCGGCGCGTTGAAAATAAAGCCCTCCTGCGGCAACTGGCCCAGATTGGTCAGATGCTCGACAATCGGGATCCCCGCGCGCAGCAGGACCGAATGCACCGGCCGGGCCTTGCCCGATGTGTCGTCGATATTGTGGGAATCGATGCCCACCAAAGCCGCCCCCGCATCGCGCAGATAAAGCGCGGCCGCCTCGGTCAGGAACGGATGGCCCGACAAATAGGCGTCGGTCCGCCAATGCCGATCCCATCCGGTATGCACCAGCACCGCTCGCCCCGCCACATCGAGCCCGGCAAAGGCATCGGCACCGATCGCCAACCCGTCGCAGCGCACCACCAGCCCCGGCAATTGCGTGACCGCATCCAAAGGCACACAGGACAGATCCGCCCCATCCGCATAGCGATGAAACGGCGTGTCGAGATAGGTGCCGGTGTTCGACACCATATCAATGCGCCCGATCTGGAACGTGGTGTCCTCGGCATAAAGCCCGCGCGAGGCCTCACGCGCCAGATAGTCGCAGATCACCGGGCCGGGCAGACCCTTATAGGTCACCATCCCGGCCTCGATCACATGGTTGAGTTCAACCAGCCGCATCCGATCAGTCAAACAGGCTCGACACCGAGCTTTCATCGGCGATGCGGCGAATAGCCTCGCCGATCAGCGGGGCGATGGTCAGCAGACGGATCTTGTCCGACTTCTGCGTTTCCTCGGTGGGCAGGATCGAGTCGGTGATGACCAGTTCCTTGAGCGCCGAATTGTTGACGCGCGAGACCGCCGCGCCCGACAGCACGCCATGGGTGATATAGGCGGTGACCGAAGCGGCACCGGCATCCATCAGCGCCTGCGCCGCGTTGCACAGCGTGCCGCCCGAATCGATGATGTCGTCGATCAGGATGCAGGTGCGGCCCTTGACGTCGCCGATGATGTTCATCACTTCGGACACGCCCGGCTTGTCGCGGCGCTTGTCGACGATGGCCAGCGGAGCATTGTTCAGACGCTTGGCCAGCGCGCGGGCGCGCACCACGCCGCCCACGTCGGGCGAAACCACCATCAGCCCATCGTCGCCATTGCGCGCCAGAATGTCGGCGGCCATCACGGGCGCGGCAAACAGATTGTCGGTGGGAATGTCAAAGAAGCCCTGAATCTGACCGGCATGCAGATCAACCGCCAGCACGCGGTCTGCGCCCGCCGTGGTGATCAGATTGGCCACCAGCTTGGCCGAGATCGGCGTGCGGGGTCCGGGCTTGCGGTCCTGGCGGGCATAGCCGAAATAGGGCACCACCGCCGTGATCCGCTTGGCCGAAGCGCGGCGCAGCGCGTCGATGCAGATCAGCAGTTCCATCAGATTGTCATTCGCGGGATAGGCGGTCGACTGAACGACGAAGACATCCTCGCCGCGCACGTTTTCGTGGATTTCGACGAAGACTTCCTCGTCGGCAAAGCGCCGCACGCTGGCATCCGTCAGTTGCAGTTCCAGATAGCCCGCAATCGCGCGCGCCAGCGGCAGGTTACCGTTACCGGCCAGGATCTTCATTCGCGTATCTCCACTGCACGCGGCGTGAAAGACTCAGCCGCCGCGTTGCTTCCCTCGCGCGTGCCTCTAGCCAAGATCGGCAGGATTGCAAGGTTTGCCGCACATACAAAAGGAGGCAGCGGCGCAAACCCCTGCCTCCTTTGCTTTTATCCGCAGCCCGGTCAGGCCCGGCCCTTACGCCCGGCCCTTAAGCGCGACGGTCGCCCTTGACCCAGCGCACGGTGCCGGTGCTGGCGCGCATCACCACGCTCTCCGTGGTCAGGCGGCCGTCGCGGGTGCGCTTCACGCCTTTCAGCAGCGATCCGTCGGTGACCCCGCTGGCGGCAAAGATGCAGTCGCCCTTGGCCAGTTCGGTCAGGTCATAGATCTTGTTGAGATCGGTGATGCCCCACTTCTTGGCGCGGGCCTTTTCATCGTCATTGCGGAACACAAGGCGGCCCTTGAACTGGCCGCCGACACAGCGCAGCGCGGCGGCGGCAAGCACGCCTTCCGGTGCGCCGCCCTGGCCCATATACATGTCGATGTTGGTTTCCTCGGTGTTGGTGGTGGCGATCACGCCCGCCACGTCACCATCGCCGATCAGATAGACGCCGCAGCCAAGCGCCCGCAGTTCGTCGATGAGGTCCGTGTGGCGCGGGCGGTCCAGCACGCAGACCACGATATCCTCGGGCGCCACGCCCTTGGCCGCGGCCACGGCCTTGACGTTCTCGGTCGGGCTCTTGGCCAGATCGATGATGCCTTCAGGATAGCCCGGCCCCACCGCCAGCTTGTCCATATAGGTGTCGGGCGCGTTGAGCAGGCCGCCCTCTTCGGCGATCGCCAGCACGGCCAGCGAGTTCGGCCCGGCCTTGGCGCAGATCGTCGTGCCTTCCAGCGGGTCGAGCGCGATGTCGATCTTGGGGCCCTTGCCCGCCGCCGCGCCGACCTTCTCGCCGATATAGAGCATCGGCGCCTCGTCGCGCTCGCCCTCGCCGATCACCACGGTGCCGTCGATGTAAAGTTCGTTGAGCTTTTCGCGCATGGCTTCGACTGCCGCCGCGTCGGCGGCCTTCTCGTCCCCGCGCCCGATCAGCTTGGCCGAAGCGATGGCGGCCGCTTCGGTCACACGCACCATTTCAAGCACCAGAACGCGGTCGAGAATCTTGCTGGCAGGAGTAGCGCTCATAATCTGTCCGATTCCTTCAGGAATGTATGGCCCCTAATGCCGGCCCTGTTGGTCGGCGGTGTGAATGCATGTTGTGAATACCTATGCAGACACGTCCGCTTACCTATGCACAGCCGGATTGTCGAGCGGACAAATGCCGCAAGCGCGAAGTCAAACGGCCAATTGGCGCAACATACGAACCCAGTTATTGAACAGACAAAGAAAAACGCCGAGGGCCATGCCCCCGGCGTCCATTTTATCGGCGGACCGACCCGTCCGGGCCGAGCCATGCGCCCGCGTTACGCGCCCAGAATCTGCATGACCAGCGGCTGGCCCACCAGAGAGGGCGAGCCATCGAGCAGCGTGAGCGCCTTGGCGACGGCGGCTTCGGGCACTTCATGCGTGACGATGGCGACGATCACCGCCCCGTCCTTGCTGGCCTGACCTTTCTGGATCAGGCTCTCGATCGAAACGCCCGCATCGCGCATCGCGGCGGTGATTTCGGCCAGAACGCCCGGACGGTCGGCCACGAGGAAGCGGATATAGGCCCGCCCCAGACGATGGCCCGCAGGGGCCGGAGCCATATCTTCCAGCCCGTCGACGGGGATCGAGAAGGCCATATCGGCCTCAAACCCCGTGTCCATGCCGCGCGCAATGTCGATCAGGTCAGCCACCACCGCCGAAGCGGTCGGACCATCGCCCGCGCCCGCGCCCTGAAACAGCAGGCGGCCGGAGAAATTGCCCTCGACCACGACCGCATTGGTCGGGCCATCGACATGGGCCAGCAGATTGTCGAAAGGCACCAAATGGGGCGCAACGCGCTGGAACAGGCCGGGCGTACCATTGGGTCCGGCGTCGGCCTCGGCGGTGCCGATCAGGCGGATGCAATAGCCCAGCGAATCGGCCTGCGCGATATCGGCGGCCAGAATGCGGCTGATGCCCTGCGTGTCCACGCTGCCAAAGTCGATCTTGGCGCCGAACGCAATGGCCGACAGGATGGACAGCTTGTGCGCGGCGTCGATGCCCTCGATGTCAAAGGTCGGGTCCGCCTCGGCATAGCCCTTGGCCTGCGCCTCGCTCAGCACCTCGGAGAAATCGCGGCCGGTGTCTTCCATCGTCGAGAGGATGTAATTGCAGGTGCCGTTGAGGATACCATAGATCCGCTCGACCCGGTTGGCCGCCGCGCCTTCGCGCAGGCCCTTGATGACCGGGATGCCGCCCGCCACGGCCGCCTCGAAACGCATGGCCACGCCTTGGGCCTCGGCCTCTTTGGCCAGCGCCATGCCGTGATGGGCGATCATCGCCTTGTTGGCCGTCACCAGCGCCTTGCCATGGCGAATCGCATTGCGCGCCAGCACCAGCGCCGGGCCATCCGACCCGCCGACCAGTTCGACCACCACGTCCACGTCATCGCGGGCGGCCATCGCGGTCATGTCGTCTTCCCACGCATAGGGCGAGAGATCGACGCCGCGATCCTTGCCGCGATCGCGCGCGGAAACGGCGGAAACCTTGATCGGGCGGCCTGCGCGCCGCGCGATCAGATCGGCATTGGCCTCCACCAGCCGAATGACGCCCGCGCCCACCGTGCCAAGGCCGGCCAGCGCAATGCGCAGCGGCGGCTTGCCGGATTGGGGCGAAAGGGTGGCGCTATCGACAGTATCGGTCATCGTGGAATCCTTGGATTTGACGATGCGCCACCTAGGGGGCAATTGGATTGCCAGCAAGCCTATTTGGCCGGTTTCGCAATATCCCCGCCCCACGAAACCCGCGTGCGCGTGCAAGGCCCCAGATCGCGGCGCACCAGCAGGTAATCGGCCACGGCCTGATCCTTGTCCGCCTGCGTTTCGCCCAGATTGGCCGCGGCGGGCAGCGTTTCGGGCAGCGAACAGGCGAGGCGATACCATTCCAGCGTGTTCTGCGCGGGCGGGGCATTGGCCGCATCGACCACCTCGGAGAAGGACGCGCTCCAGCGCGAGGGCTGATTGGGCTTGTGCTGGATGATGATGGCCGCAGGGGTGCCCTTGGCGGTGGTCAGGAAGATCTGAGTCTCGCCCTCGCCCGCCAGATCGCCCTGCTGATAGAGCGCCATATTGATGCCGGTAATATGCGGCGGCGAATCAGGGGCGGCCAGATCGGCCAGAATCTTGCGCACCTGCGCCTCAAGCGGCTGGCTCCAGGGCAATTGCGCATCGGGCGAGACCAGTTGGATATCGCCCGCAGTTGCGCCGGGGCGGGCAAAAACCAGCACCATCTGTTTGCGCGGATTGGGAATTTTGTGGCGCGAATCGAGGCGGATATCGGCCAGATAGCGCACCGAGGCCGAAACAGAGCCGGTTCCGCTCAACAAATCAATTCCCTGCGCCTCGACATAGGCCCGCTGGACGGTCAAAAACGGCGATGTGTCGCGCGGCAGCGGGAGGGGAATCACCTTTTTCAGCTCGGCAAAAACGACCAAAGGCGACGATTCGGCCAGACCAACCAGGTCGGCATACGATTGTACGACATTTTGCGTAAGGGGCTCCTGAGCCCCCGCCGACACCGGAACAAACAGCGGCAATAGAGCCGCAAAGCAAGCCGATTTCCACCCTCGGATGCCTTGAAACATCGCGGAAAACTCCGAAAAATTGGCCATTGGCGCATAACCCCTGCAAAAGGCCCCCGAGGGTGGCCGTTAGATAGGCCTTAACACAAATGAATTTTGCCTGAACCCCACCCCCCTGCGCATAAGGCGTTGCGCCGAGTCGGCAAGGTGGCTAGGATTGGCAAAAAAGCGGACCCCCAACAAAGGGGGCCGATGCGTTCGCCGAAAGCCGACACATAAGGCATTTGGCGGATATCCGGTAAATCCGGCAGGGTGGATATGAGCTTTTCCCCATGGACTTCGCCTTCGGGTTCGGTTCATGGTCGGCCCGGGGCTTGCCCGGGTTTTTGTATGGAGTGATGCGTCTGAATGGCCTACGCTGATCAACAATTGAGCGGTAATCGCCTTACCGCCATTATCATCGTTGCCTTGATTCACATCGTCGTTGGTTATGCCTTGGTCTCTGGTCTTGCCTACTCGGCGGTTCAGAAGGTCATGAAAAAAGTAACGACTGTCGATATCAAGCAAGAGGAGAAACCGCCGCCACCGCCTCCGCCGCCGCCGAAGGACGCTCCGCCGCCGCCGATCGTCGCTCCGCCGCCGCCGGTGAACGTGGCGCCCGTTAGCGCGCCTGTGATCGAGACGGTTTCGGTTGCCCCGCCGCCGGCGCCGCCTGCCCCTGTGCTGGCACCGCCCGCGCCGTCGGCCCCGCCGCCGCCGCGTTTCCAGCCTGTTGGCGCCGCCCCCAAGGGCAACCCTGCCAACTGGGCGACGCCTGAAGACTATCCTTCGCGCCCCCTGCGTGAAGGCGTTCAGGGCACCACTGGTTTCCGTCTGACGGTTTCCACCGATGGGCGCGTGTCGAGTTGCGAAATCACGGCCAGCTCGGGCAATGCCGAACTGGACGCTGCGACTTGTAAGTACGTCACCAGCCGCGCGCGTTTCACGCCCGCCAAGGATGGCGAAGGCCAGCCCACCACCGGCGTTTATGCCAATCGCGTGAAGTGGGTCATCCCGAAGGACTGAGCCACACTCCCCAGGGGATCTGCGGCATGATGGCCCGGTCCCTACTGTAAATGACCCTATTCTCTACTCGAGAGCCCTTTGAGAGGACCATCGCATGCTTATTGACATTCTGACCGCCGCTGCTGGCGCGGCTCCGCAGAACAAGTTCGGCTTCAAGGAAGCCCTGGAACAGGGCGGTCTGATCGCTCAGTCGACCGTGACCATCATGGCGATTTTCTCGTTCGGTTCGTTCTTCGTGCTGTTCACCCGCTGGTCGGACCAGTCGAAGATCCTCAAGCAGTACAAGGCCCTGGGTGCGTTCTGGAAGGCCAACTCGCTGAAGGAAGGCGTTGCCAAGCTGGAAAAGACCAGCCCGTTCCGTGACATCGTCGAAGCCGGTATCCTGGCCGAAGAAAACCACGGCAAGATGGCCGACAGCCTCGAAGCCCACGACTGGGTCCACTCGTCGCTGGCCCGCACCGAAGCCTCGATCGGCGCTTTCCTCGCCCGCGGCCTGCCCTTCCTCGCCACCGTCGGTTCGACCGCTCCTTTCGTGGGTCTGTTCGGTACCGTGGTCGGCATCTACCGCGCTCTGATCGCCATCGGTCTGGCCGGTTCGGCCTCGATCGACAAGGTTGCCGGCCCTGTGGGTGAAGCTCTGATCATGACCGCCATCGGTCTGCTCGTCGCTGTGCCTGCCGTGCTTGCCTACAACTTCCTGCAGTCGCGCAACAAGCGCATCAACGAGCTGCTGACCGGCTTCTCGGCTGACGTGCTGGCCTACATCAACTCGAAGGGCGCCATCAAGCCGGCGATCGCTTCGGCTCCGGTGAAGGCTGCTCCGGCTCCCGCCGTCAAGAAGTAAGACATGAGGCAGGCATCCGGGCGGCCAGTCTGCCCGGATGTACGGGAAATCATGCGCGGCATGCGGCATGATTTCCCGGCCCTCCCCTCCCCCCAATCCCTCCTCTCGAAAGAGGGCATTGCAAGAGTAGGATCATAACATGGCAATGTCTGTTGGCGGCGCGGGCGGCGAAGAAAAGCCGATGTCCGACATCAACACCACCCCTCTGGTGGACGTGATGCTGGTGCTGCTGATCATCTTCCTGATCGCGGTTCCCGTCGCGATCCAGACGATCCAGAAGCTGAAGATCCCTGTGATGGTTTCGCAGGAATCCAAGGATAAGGTCGAAAACCTGCTGATCACGGTCAGCACCACCGACGCTGCTGGTCGCAGCGCCGGCGACCCCGGCTTCGAAGGCGCGTCGCGTGGTGGCGAATGCCGCATCTACTTCAACAACATCACCCCCGTTGACTCGACTGAACTGTACGACCAGGCGTTCAAGCGCCTTGACGACATCATCAAGCGCGAGGGCGGTGCAGAGGTTCTGCGCGATAACCCCGAAAAGGTGCCGCAGGTTCATGTTCGTGCCGACGTCGAAGCGCCCTGGCGCTGCGTCGCGGGTGCGATCTTCAACGTGCAGCGCGCGGGCTATCCCACGGTTGGCTTCATCTCGAACCCGGTCGATCCGAACGGCTGATAAGCCCTTTAACTCAGGAGTAACATCCCATGGCAATGTCAGCCGGTAAAGACGATGGCGAGCCAATGTCGGAGATGAACACGACTCCGCTGATCGACGTTATGCTCGTTCTGCTGATCATGTTCATTATCACCATTCCGGTGGCCACCCACGCGGTGAACATCGACCTGCCTTCGCCGCCGCCGCCGAATATGCCCAAGCCGCCGGTCGATCCGGTCAAGAACAAGGTTGTGCTTACCCCGGATAACCAGATCCTGTGGAACGGCACGCCGATCGACCGCAGCGTGCTGGCCGCGAACCTCAAGGCTTCGCGCAGCATGACCCCCGAGCCCGAACTTCAGTTCGAGCCGGATGCGCAGTCGGGCTATGAATTGGCAGCGAATGTGCTGAACATCATCAAGGCCTCGGAAGTGACGAAGTTCGGCTTCGTCGGCAACGAGCGCTATGCCAGCTTCAACAAGGCTCCCGGCGCCAAGTAAGGCCAGGGTCGCCAAGTTAAACGGCAAGAGAGAGGGGCGGAGCGATCCGCCCCTTTTTTTGCGCCCTATTGCCCCATGGCAATCGCGGCCAGTGCGTCGGCCTCCAGCAACAGCTCATCATCAGCGGCGCCCGCCGGCATGCTCTCGCGCCCGATCATGGTCAGCGTCGGCACCGCCAGCGGGCTGACGCGCGAGAGGCGCTGATGGCGAATCGCGGTTTGGGCGCGCTCCAGCACCTCGGCCACGCGGGCGACATCGGTCATCTTCTGGCGCGCATCGGCCCATGCGGCTTTCAGCAGCAGGTGGTCCGGTTCATAGCGGCGCAGCACGTCATAGATGAGGTCGCTGGAGAAGGTGACCTGGCGATTGGTCTTGCGCTTGCCCGGCACCTGCCGCTCGATCAGGCCGGAAATGACCGAAGCCTCGCGAAAAGCGCGGCGCAGCAGATAGGAATTTTCCACCCACTCGATGAATTCCTCGACCAGAATATCGGGCGAGAGCAGCGCAGCCGGGTCCGTCACCGGCCGCAGCCCCCAGACTGCCAAGGCATAATCATTGGCGACAAAACCCAACGGCGAGAGGCCCAGCGCCTCCATCCGCCGCGTCATCAACATGCCCAGCGACTGATTCGCAGGCCAGCCCTCAAACGTGTAGAACACGCTGTAGAAGCGCTCCTGATGGGGAAAGCTCTCCACCAGCAATTCGCCCGGACGCGGCAGCACCGAAACCCGCGCCTGCACATCGAGCCAGTCATGGACATCCTGTGGAAAGGCATCCCAGCGCGCCGGATCGGCCAGCAGCGCCTGCACCCGATCGGCCAGATGCGAGGAAATCGGGATGCGCGCGCCATTATACGAAGGGATCGCCGCCGACCGGCGCGAGGCCCGCACCAGCAAGGCCCCTTCGCGCAAAGATTCGACCTCGAGGTCCAGCCCTGCAAAGCGAAACGTATCGCCCGGCCCCAGCGAGGCGGCAAAATCCTCCTCGACGCGGCCCAGCGCGCGGCCATTGCGAAAGGCCACCTCGACCATATCGGCGTCAACAATGATCCCGGCATTGAGCCGATAGGAGCGCGCCAGATCGGGATGGCTGAGCCGCCACAGCCCGTCCCGCCCATGCGTGATCCGGCGAAAGCGGTCATAGGCCCGCAGCGCATAGCCCCCGTTCGAGACGAAGCCGAGCACACGCTGCCACTCCTCCTCGTCCACATCGGCATAGGGCGCGGCGCGGCGGACCTCGGCCAGCAGCGCGTCACCATCGAACGGCCCGGCGCAGGCCAGCGCCAGCACATGCTGGGCCAGCACATCGCGCCCGCCGGGGCGCAGGTCCTCGCCATCGCGCGTGCCCGCCCGCACCGCCTCGACGGCGGCCACGGCTTCGAGATATTCAAACCGGTTGCCCGGCACCAGCACCGCTTTGGATGGGCAATCGAGCCGGTGATTGGCCCGTCCGATCCGCTGCAACAGGCGCGAGGAGCCCTTGGGCGCGCCCATCTGCACCACCAGATCGATGTCGCCCCAATCCACCCCTAGATCGAGGCTGGCCGTGCAGACCAGCGCGCGCAGCCGCCCGCCCGCCATCGCCGCCTCAACCTTGTGCCGCGCCTCGGCCGAGAGGCTGCCGTGGTGGATGCCGATGGGCAGGTTTTCCTCGTTGCGATCCCACAGCAGGCCAAACGTATATTCGGCCAGAAAGCGCGTGTTGGTGAAAATCAACGTGGTGCGATGGGCGCGGATCAGGTCAAGGATCTGCGGCACCGCCCAGCTTGCCGCATGGCCGCTCCAGGGAATGCGCTCGCCCGCAGGCAGCAGGATCGAGACGTCGGCGGGCGCGCCCTCCTCGCCCTCGACCAACACCGCATCCTCGCCCACAGGCGCCAGCCAGCGCGCAAAGCCCGCCGGATCGGCCAAGGTTGCCGACAGACCGATCCGCCGCATGCCCGGCGCCAGAACCTGCAACCGCGCCAGCGCCAGCGCCAGCAGATCGCCGCGCTTGCCCGCCGCCATCGCATGGATTTCGTCCACCACCACATAGCGCAGCCCGGCAAACATCGTCGCGCTTTCCGGATAGGACAGCAGCAAGGACAAGGATTCAGGCGTGGTCAGCAGCACATGGGGCGGATCATGTCTTTGCCGCGCCTTGCGGTCGGAGGATGTGTCGCCGGTGCGCGCCTCGACCCGCAGGCCCAGCCCCATCTCGGCCACCGGCGCGAGCAGGCCGCGCTGAATATCATGCGCCAAGGCCTTGAGCGGCGAGACATAGAGCGTGTGCAGCCCGTCAGCCAGCCTTCCCTCGGCGGCATCGCACAATGTCGGCATGAACCCGGCCAGTGTCTTGCCAGCGCCGGTGTCGGCGGCCAGCAGCACATGATGCCCCGCGCCCACCTGCGAGAGCACCTGCGCCTGATGGCGGCGGACGTGCCACCCGCGCGCGGCAAACCAGTCGGCAATGCGCGGGTGAACCTGCCTCACCCCCGATTCACCCCACTTAGTGCCAATTCCGCGTCCAATTGCGCCACCAGCGCGGCAAGCCCCGCCTCGCTCGTGCTCTCGGCGCGGGCCACCAGCATCTCCTGCGTGTTCGATGCGCGCAGCAGCCACCAGCCATCCGCGCAGGACACGCGCAGCCCATCCATCCGGTTGACCTGCGCGCCCTGCGCCGCGATGCGCGCCGCCACTTCCTCGACCACGGCGCGTTTGCGATCCGCCGCCACAGGAAAACGCAATTCGGGCGTGTTGAAACAGACCGGCAGTTCATCGAACCAGTCCGCCACCGATCCGCCCCGCCGCGCCACCGCCGCCATCAAACGCACGGCGGCATAAAGCGCATCGTCGAAGCCATAAAAGCGGTGCTTGTAAAAAATATGGCCCGACGTCTCCCCGGCCAGCAGCGCGCCGTTAACCTTCATTTCCGATTTGATGAGACTGTGCCCCGCAGGGCCCATCGCGGGCACCCCGCCCAGCGCGGCGATCCGGTCATAAACCGCCTGAGAAGCTTTGACATCGCCCAAAATAACCGCGCCGGGGCAATCCATCAACAGATCCTGTGCCAAAAGCGCGAGCAATTGATCCCCCAGGATCGACCGCCCGCGCCCATCCACCACCACGATCCGGTCGGCGTCGCCATCAAAAGCCACTCCGAAATCGAGATGTCTGGACGCGACCAGCGCGCGCAAGTCTGCGAGATTTGCCTCAACAGTCGGGTCTGGATGATGGTGAGGAAAATGTCCGTCAATCTGCGTGAAGAGAAGATGATGCTCTCCGGGCAAGAGCGCGGTCAGGGCCTCGATGGCGAGGCCGGCGGCGCCGTTCCCGGCGTCCCAGCCGATGCGAAGATCGCCCGCCTTGTCCCAAAGCCCCGGCAGCAGACCATCGACCAACCGCGCGACATAGGCGGGGAGAACATCCTGCACTTCCACCGCGCCGCGATGGACGACATCGCCGCCGCCGATATCAGCAGCGAGAAACGCACAGGCGACTGGCGCACCGGCCCCAAATTCACCGGCAACACCGCCCCGCTGCGCGCTCGCCATATCCGCAGCGATGACCCCGATATGCCCGATGTCGGCCCCGAACAGCGCGCTCCCAAAAAATACTATCTTGAATCCATTATCATCGCGGGGATTGTGGCTGCCAGTTACTTGAATGCCGCCATCAACCTGCTGAATTGACGCTTCGGCATAATAGAGCATCGGGGTCGGCCCCACGCCGATCCGCACCACATCCACCCCGCCATCGCACAGGCCATCGACCAGCGCCGCCTCCAGCGCGGGGGCGCTGAGACGCCCATCGCGCCCCACGGCAATCCGCCGCCCGCCCCGCGCGCGCAAAGCCTGCGCCACCGCGCGACCTATGGCGTAGGCATCGGCATCAAACAGATTGCGGCCATAGGTGCCGCGAATGTCATATTCCCGGAAGATCGCCGGATCGGTCATTGCCCGGTTTCATTCCCCAGCCGCGCCAGCAAGAGATCGCGCGCATCATTGGCCTCATGCACCAGCGCCGCATCGCCGCCGCGATCGGGGTGAACCCGCGCGATCAGCCTTTTATGCGCCTCGATGATCGCGCCGCGTCCCGCGCTTGCCTCCACGCCCAGCAGGCGGCGCGCACGCTCCACCGGGGTCGGCCCGGTCATCCGCTGCCAATGCGCCCATGGCCATTGGCCCGTCCATTGCCGACAGACCCACGAGGCCAACACCAGCACCAGCAGCAGCTTGACCATGTCAGCCCGCCGACATCGCCTGCGCATCACGCTGCACGCGGGGCGCAGGCAGGTTCATGCCCGCCACCAGCGTGCGCAACTCCTGCCGCGCGACCAGATGGCTGGTGCCCAGATCGCCCAGATGACCCTTGTCGAGCAGGGTCAGCCCGCTGGGGAACAATTCGCGGTAAATCACGCGTTCGGACAGGCCCTGCGCGATCCGGAAACCCACCCGGCGCGAGAGTTCGGCCAGCGCGCTGTCGATACGGCGCATGTTGCGCGCCTCGATATGCTGGGTGCGGTTGCGCACCACCACCCAGTCCATTTCGCGCCGGTGTTCGTTGATCGTGGCCAGCGCCCGCTTCTTGCGCGCCTCCCAGATCATTTCGGCATAGAAGGACAGGCGGCGCACCTTGAAGGTCTCGGCATCCACTTGCCCGATGAGGTCGAAATCGACGAAACTGTCGTTCAAAGGCGTGACCAGCGTGTCGGCGCTCATCGCCACATGGCGGGCGAATTCATCGTCGCGGCCCGGCGTGTCAAAGATCAGGTAATCGACATTCTGCGACACCTGCTCGGTCAGCGCGTCGAGTTCGGCCGTAGTCGTCCCGCGAAACACCTCAAACCCCACCGTGGGCAGGTCAATGCCCCGGCGGCGCAGCGTTTCGCCGCGATTTTCCATATAGCGGTGCATCGTGCGCTGGCGGGAATCGAGGTCGATCGTGCCCACCCGCGCGCCCAGATAGGCCAGCGCGACGGCGATATGCACGGCGGTGGTGGATTTGCCCGTGCCCCCCTTCTCATTGGCGAAAACGATGCGGTGGGGACCAGACATGGCGGTTCTCTCATCACAGGGTTGGCGGGCTTAAAAGCGTTGCTGCACTTGCGGCATCGGCTTATCAGCCACCGCGCGAACAGTGTCAAAACCTTACCGAAGGGGCCGTGCCGGTGCAAACCATCAATCACCTCAATCTGCTGCGCAAAGCGGTGGCCGACTTGCGCAAGAGCGGCCGCGTGGCGCTGGTGCCCACCATGGGAGCCTTGCATTTCGGGCACTTAACGCTGATGCGCGAGGCGCGGCGGCATGCCGATCATGTGGTCGCCTCGATTTTCGTTAATCCCCGACAATTTGCAGCGGGCGAGGATCTGGATGCCTATCCGCGCCAATTGGCCGCCGATCAGGCCGCGTTGGAGAGCGAGGGCGTGGCCCTGCTCTGGGCGCCCACGGTGGAGGAAATGTATCCGGCGGGCTTTTCCACCAATGTCGGCGTCTCGGGCGTCAGCGAGGGGCTGTGCGGCGCGGCGCGGCCCGGCCATTTCGATGGCGTGGCCACGGTCGTCCTCAAACTGTTCAACCAGGTGGCGCCCGATGTCGCGCTGTTTGGCGAAAAGGATTGGCAGCAACTGGCCGTGATCCGGCGCATGGCGCGCGATCTCGATCTGACCGCGCCGCATGCCGATGCGATCATCGGGGTGCCCACGGTGCGTGAGGAGGACGGCCTCGCCCGCTCCTCGCGCAATGCCTATCTGACGCCGCAGGAGCGCGCCGATGCGGTGGCCCTGCCCCGCGCAATGCGCGCGGCGGCGGCGGAAATCGCGGGGGGCGCACCGGTCGCCGATGCTCTGGCGCGAATGGAGCAGGCGGTGCTGGCGGGCGGCTTTGCCTCGGTGGATTATGCGCAGGTCTGCGATGCGGACACGCTGGTTCCTTTGACCACACGCGGCACGGGACCGGCGCGCCTGCTGGCCGCCGCGCGAATCGGCAAGGCGCGGTTGATCGACAATATGGACGTTCCGGCGGCATGATTTGTCGGACCACAGTGGCAAAATTTACCGAAAGATGAATGGAATTTTGCCATATTGGCCACTTTGGTTTTTGTTTCACTTTAATAATGCCGATATGGCTAGTTGACATCTTTTACAGTTGCGCGAATCACCGGATTCACCTACTTAGAACCTGCCTTTCAGGCATCCTCTCCCAAACTTCCAAGCCCGGCTTCGGCCGGGTTTTCTTTTGCCCGCTTTCCGTCTGCGGCAAGCTACGATCTGCTAACCATTTCGGCACGCGCGCATTGGCATAAAATCCAATCCCCTGCCCCGCTTCTTGATCGCGGTCAAAGTCGCCTCCCTCCCCCTCCCTTAGGACCGACGCCCGCCGCAGGATCGCCTGCGGCCTTGGCCATAGGGGAGCATGCGCAGTGATCGAACCAGCCGACAGCGCCCAGCGCCCCGCCGCCTGCGCTCCCGCCGATGCGGTGGCGGCCAATCTGCCCGAACTGGTCGAGGCGCTGCGCCTGCTGGGCCATCCCTTGCGCTTCAAGCTGCTGTGCCAATTGACGCAGGGCCCGCTGGCGGTGAGCGAACTGGCCGTACGCACCGGGCAAAGCCTCTCGGTCATCAGCCAGCAACTCGCCTTGCTGCGCCGCGCGGGCTTGGTGCATGGCAGGCGGGAGGTCAAACAGGTGTTCTACACGCTGGCCCGCGCACGGATGGCGGGGGTGGCGCAGGCGCTGGCCCAGATGGCGCAGGAAGGCTTGGCGCAAGAAGACTTGGCAGAGGAGGGCTGACCCCCGTCCCTCTTGCAAAACGCGCAGGAAAGCGCCACTTCGCCAAAGATGAAGCCCACGGATCTCGCTGAACTGAAAACCAATGCCGTGATGATGGCCTCGCGTCTCAAGGTGATGAGCCACCCTGAGCGCCTGTTGATGCTGTGCCGGATGGACGAGGGCGAGGTCAGCGTGAACGAGCTGGTGGCGATGACCGGCCTGTCGCAATCGGGCGTGTCGCAGCATCTGGCGCTGCTGCGTTCGGAAAACATCGTCAACGTCCGCGTCGAGGCCCAGACCCGCTGGTACAGCCTGCGCGACCGGATCGTGACGGGCACGATCCACGCCCTTTGCGCATTGTGCGAAGCCGAAAGCGGCGAGAAAAAGCTTTAATTCAGCAACACTTGCCCCCGCCGCCCTGGCCATAGCGGGCCTCCTGGCGGTTGCGGAAAAACTCCTGACGGCTCATCGGTGCGCGATCGGGATGGTGGGCGCGGACATGCGCGACATAGGCGTCATAATCGGGCATCCCCACCAAGGCCCCCGTCAACCGGCGCCAAAACCCGCTCATGCGCCTGCTCCAAGATGACCGGGCACCTCGCGCACGCTGGGCGCATCGCTGCGCAGCGCGACCAGACAGGTCCGCACCGCCGCCGCCAGCACGGCCAGCACCACCACCATGAAAAACCCGCAAAGCACCGCATCGACCCGGTCGTTGAAGATGATTCGCTCCATCTGCGCCATGCTCTTGGCCGGGGCCAGAACCTTGCCCTTCGCGGCGGCGGCGGAAAATTTCTCCGCATGCGACAAAAATCCGACCTTGGGATCATCGGAAAACAGTTTGAGCCATCCGGCCGAAAGCGTGCAGATCAGCAGCCATACGGTAGGCAGCGCCGAGACCCAGGCGTAACGCTGCCGCTTCATGCGGAACAGCACCGCCGTCGCCAGCATCAGCGCGGTTGCCGCCAGCATCTGGTTCGAAATGCCGAACACCGGCCAGAGCGTGTTCACCCCGCCCAGCGGATCGGTCACGCCCTGATGCAGGAAGAAGCCCCATGCCGCCACGCAGATCGCGGTGCCGATCAGACCCTGCGCCATGCCGCCGATCCGCCCAAACCCCGGCACCGCGCGGGCCAGCAGGTCCTGCACCATAAACCGCCCGGCGCGCGTGCCCGCATCCACCGCGGTCAGGATGAACAGCGCCTCGAACAGAATGGCGAAGTGATACCAGAAGGCCTTCATCGCCGCGCCGCCAACCACATGGCTGAAAATCTGCGCCATGGCCACGGCCAGCGTGGGCGCGCCGCCGGTGCGCGAGAGGATCGTGTGCTCGCCAATGTCCTTGGTCAATTGCACGATGGCCTCGGGCGTGATGGCAAAGCCTATGGCCGACACCGCCGCCGATGCGCTTTCCGGCGTCGTGCCGATCAGGGCGGCGGGGCTGTTCATGGTGAAATAGATGCCTGGCTCGATGATCGAGGCGCCCACCAGCGCCATGATCGCCACGAACGCCTCGGCCAGCATCGCGCCATAGCCGATGAAGGGCGCGTCGGCCTCGCTGGCGATCAACTTGGGCGTGGTGCCGCTGGCGATCAGCGCGTGAAAGCCCGACACCGCCCCGCAGGCGATGGTGATGAACAGAAACGGAAACAGCCCGCCCGACCACACCGGCCCGCCGCCATTCACGAATTGCGTCAACGCGGGCATCTTCAGCGCCGGGGCCATGATGACAATGCCGATGGCCAGCGCGATGATCGTGCCGATCTTCAGAAAGGTCGAAAGATAATCGCGCGGGGCCAGCAACAACCACACCGGCAAGAGCGAGGCCACCGCCCCGTAAACAATCAGGATCCAGCAAATCTGGATCGGCGTATAGGTGAACAAAGGCCCCCAGAAGGCCGATTGCGCCACATCCTGCCCAAAGACCAGCGCGGCCAGCAGGCCCACCAGCCCCAGCAGCGACACTTCACCCACCCGGCCCGGACGGATCCAGCGCGAATAGACGCCCATCGCCAGCGCCAAAGGCACCGTGGCCGCCACGGTGAACATGCCCCACGGGCTTTCGGCCAGAGCCTTCACCACGATCAGCGCCAGCACCGCCAGAATGATGACCATGATCATGAACGTGCCCAGCAGCGCAATGCCGCCCGCCACCTCGCCCATTTCCATGCGGATGATTTCGCCCAGCGACTTGCCGTCGCGCCGCATCGAGATGCACAGCACGAGGAAATCCTGCACCGCGCCCGCCAGCACCACGCCAAAGATGATCCACAGCGATCCAGGCAGATAGCCCATCTGCGCCGCCAGCACCGGCCCGACCAGCGGCCCGGCCCCGGCAATCGCGGCGAAATGGTGGCCAAACAGGACATTGCGGTCCGTCGCCACATAATCCAGCCCATCGGGCCGCCGGACGGCAGGCGTAGGCCGCGCCGCGTCCAACCCCATCACCCGCGCGCCGATAAAGCGCGCATATAAGCGATAGGAAGCCGCAAAACAGCCCAGCGACGCCACCACCAGCCAGAGCGCATTGATCGGCTCACCATGGTCGAGCGCCACCCGCGCCAGAGCGCCCAGCCCCAGCAAACCCGCCGCTATCCATGGCAAAGGACCAAACATCGCATTCTCCCGACTGACTTGTCCGCCGGGTTATAGGCTAAATCCCCCCTTTGCCAGCCTCCAATCCGTGCCAAAATTCAAACCGTAATTGAGACTATCTCAATCGCTTCGGCCCGACCGGAAAAATCGACCAGCTCGCCCGCCTCGGCGCCCATCATCGCGCGCGACAGGGGGGCGGAGAAAGACAGCAGGCCAGCCGCCGGATCGGCCTCGTCATCGCCAACGATGGTGATGGCGCGGGTCTTGCCGTTCAGCCGGAATTCCACGCTGGCGCCAAAGGCCACGCAGGAGCCATCGGGCGGGGGCATTTCCTGCGCGGTGGCGGCGCGGCTGCGCCAATAGCGCAGATGGCGGCGGGCGGATTTGACCGCTTCCTCATCGGGCGCGGCGGCCACGGCGGCCTCCCATTCGGCGCATTTCTCCTCGATCTGCGCCTTGCCGCGCGCGGTCACCAGATTGGGGCCGGGCGGGATGGGAAGCTCGAATTTCGGCTCCAGATGCTCCTCATCACCATCGCGGCGAAAGGCAACGCTCATTGCATGCTCTCCACTGTCATCGCCCGCGTATGACAGCGCGCCGGTTTCACGGCAAGGGAGCCGGAACGCCGGTCAGCACGCCCGCGCGCACCCGCGCCACGCCGGAAAAGGCCGGATGGCTCACCTGCAAGGTGTTGAGGTCAAACCGGCTGTCCGGCCCGATCCCGGTGATCTTCACCCCGGCATAATCCAGCTTCTCGCCCAGCACGGCCTTTTGCGCGCGCCCGGTCGGTTGCACCAGCCAACCGTAAGTGCCCGCGGGCGCCATCAGCCGCGAATGGCCCGCCGCGTCCACCACCAGCGAGGCGCGCTCATCCATGCCCAGCCCGACGACATCCTTCGCTCCCTTTGCGCGGACATTGGCGAGGAAAGCGATCAGCCGCCCCATCCGGGCGCGGATCATGAAATGGCTGTCGGTGAAAATCCGGCGCATCCGGGGCAGATGGAGGAAGCGGTCCACCACCGTCACCCCCGGCCCCGTCGGATTGTCCAGCGCCTCGGGGCTGGTAATGCCATCATCGCCAAAGGCGCCGTATCCCCACCATCCCATGATCGCCAGCCCGGCGCTGGTGCCGCCGATGGGCCGGTCGCGCGCCAGCCGGTCGATCAGGCGAGACAGGGGCGTGGCCTGCCAGAAGCGGACATAACGCGATTGGTCGCCGCCCGCGATAAACACACCGTCGGCCCGTTCCAGCGTGGCAAGGATGCGCGGATCATAGGCCGCCCTCCTTTCCGAAAACACGAAGGTTTCGACCGAAGCCACCCCGCCGATCTCTTTCATGAAAGCCTCGCCAAGCTCGCCCTTTTGCGAGGCGCGCAGCACGACGATATGCCCATGCCCGGCCCGCGCGACAAACCAGCGGAACGCATCGACATCCCAATCGCCCCCGCCCGACAGCAGCAGGCCCGGCGCGCGCCGCCCCGGCGTGGGCATGGCGCGGTCGCCCGCCATGTAATGGGCATAGCCCGGCCCGCCATCCGGCGTGTCGGCCTTGTTTTGGGCAAGGCCCTGGGCAAGGACCGGAAGCGGCGCAACCAGCAGGCCCAGCGCGCCCAGACAGGCTTTGACATATCGCACGCGCAGCGTTCCCCCATTCGCGTTTCGAGTGCGCACAGTGGCAGCGCGGGCAAAGGGCGGCAAACCGCCAAACTGCGCAGATGCAGCCCCGGCGACGGCCCGTTGCCCCTGCCCCTCTCTTACCTGCCGGCTTTGTAATTCCACGCATAAAGGCTTGGCCATGATGAAACCTTCCATGCGCTAGGGTCAGCATGAGGAAGGATCAGCAAGAGATGGCATGGAGCGAAAGGCTGCTTGGACGGGAGCGGGGCCTCAACAGTATTCCCTGGCGCTTTGCGCTGATGGCGCTGGTCACATCCGGCGTGGTGGTGCTGGCCGCGCACGCATGGCTGAACGGCCCCTGGAGCCCGGCGCTGGCGGCGGATATGGCCGCGCTCCTCGCGCTGCCCGTGCTGGTCAGCTTTCTGGCCGCGCGCAAACTGGCGGGCATGATCCGCACCCTGCGCGACAGCACGCAGGCGATTGTCGAGGGCGATCTCTCGCGCCCCATCGATATTGACTGCGCCTGCGAAGTGGGCGGTCTTGCCGACAGTTTCCGCGCGATGGTGGCGCGGCTCAACAACAATATGCTGCGCATGAATGTGCTGGCCTATACCGACCCGATCACCGGCCTGCCCAACCGCACGGTCATCACCCATATCCTCTCTCTGGCGCAGAAGAACGGGGGCCAGGCCTGCGCCGCAGCGATGATCTTCATTGATCTGGACGGGTTCAAACGCGTCAATGATACGCTGGGCCATGATGCGGGCGATGAATTGCTGCGCCAGGTGGCCGCACGGATCATCGTGCGCGGCATGGGGCTGGCGCTGGAGGAGCTGGAGACCTGCACCAATTCCTTTGGCGAATTGTGCGAAACCTGCCCCACGCGGCCGGTCTTTGCCCGCTTTGCGGGGGATGAATTCGTGCTGCTGTTGCCGGGCCATCACGATCATGGCGTGCTCGATGCCGTCGCGCGCTGCATCCATACGGCGCTGGCCGAATGCTTTACCGTGTTCAGCAATGAGGTCTTTATCGGCGCCAGCCTGGGCATCGCCCGCCTGCCCCAGGATGCCGACACGCCCGACCAATTGCTGGCCTATGCCGATATCGCCATGTACCGGGCCAAGGAAGGCGGCAAGAACACCCATGTTTTCTTCGACTCCTCGCTGAAGGGCAAGGTCGAGGAACGCGCGTTGATCGAGCGCGAATTGCATCATGCCATCGAGAACGACACGCTCGAACTGCATTATCAGCCCAAATTCGACGCCGACACGCTGGCCGTCACCGGGGTTGAGGCGCTGGCGCGGTGGAATTGTCCAGGCCTTGGGCCGGTGTCGCCGGAAATCTTTGTCAATATTGCCGAACAATGCGGGCTGATGGTGCCGCTGGGCCATTCGATCCTGCGCAGCGCGATGCGTCAGGCACGCGAATGGATCGATGCCGGCGCGGACAGGGGACGGCCCATGCCGATTGCGGTCAATGTCTCGCCGGTGCAGTTCGAGCGCCCCGGTTTTGTCGAAACCGTGCTGTCCCTGCTCGACCAATTCGCCCTGCCGCCGCAATGGCTCGAACTGGAGATCACCGAGAGCATCGCCATGGCCGATTTTGCCCGCACGCGCGAAAGGGTCGACGCGCTGCGCAACGCGGGGGTTTCGATTTCGATCGACGATTTCGGGATCGGCTATTCCAACCTCTCGCAACTGGCCCGGCTGGATTATGATGCGCTCAAGATCGACCGCTCGCTGGTGGGCAGCATTGGCGAGCATGGCAAGACCGAATCCATGCTGGCCGCGATCATCACCGTGTCCAAGGTGCTGGGCCACAAGGTCATCGCCGAGGGGATCGAGAACGCCGAGCAGATGGCCTATCTCAAGGGGCGCGGCTGCCGCGAGTTTCAGGGCTTTTATCTGGCCCGCCCGATGCCCGCCGACGAATTGCGCCAATGGCTGGCCCGGCGGGGACAGAGCGCGCTCCACACCATGCGTGAAGAAGCGTTCGAACGGCTGCGGGCCTAAACCAGCGCCTTGTGCCAATATTGCAGCGGCTTGGGGCTTTCGCCCGCCTCGCCATGCTCTTTCCACGCCAGAGTGGTGATGAAATCCGGGATCGGCGCATAGCCGCGCGCGCGCCAGAACGCATCGAGCGGGCGGTAATCACCGGGCCGGGCGGGGTGATCATCGGGGCGGATCACGGCGGCAAAACAGGCCGCCTCCGCCCCGCATCGCCGGGCCTGCGCCTCGCGCTGGTCGAAAAAGGCATGGCCCACGCCGCGCCCGCGATAGGCGGGCAGCAACACGCTCTCGCCAAAATAGAACAGGCGCGAGACATCCATCCCGCGCGCGGCAAAGGGCGCCTGAAATTCGGGCTTTTGCGCCGTCATCGGGCTGGCCGTGGCCGCGCCCACAATGCGGCCATCATCCATCGCCGCGACCAGCACGGCATCGCGCGCGCTCAAAAACTCGCGCAGATAAGCCGCCTCATACGCCGCATCGCCGTCATAGAGATAGGGCCATGCCGCAAAGACCGCGATGCGCAGCGCCGCCAGATCGCCCACGCCTGCGCCAATTTCCTCGCCCGTCAGCGCGCGGATGACCAGAGCGCTTACTTCACCACCCGCAGCACCTGCCGCTCCACCACGTCCGACCATTCCACCTCGCATGTGCCGCGCTCCTTGCGCTTGGCACTGTAAAGCGCGCGGTCGGCGCGTTGCAACAGGTCGTGGCGGCAATCATCGGGCCCGCGCAGTTCAACCACGCCGATGGTGGCCGACACCGTCAGCGGATCCTTGCCGCGCCCGACCGGGAAACGCAGCACGCGCAGCAGGTTTTCCGCCACGCGGGGCAATTGCGCGATCAGCGTCTGGTCGGTGATCACCAGCGCGAATTCATCGCCCCCCAGCCGCGCGGCCAGACTGCCCCCCAGCCATGGCGAGCGCAGTTCTTTGGCCACTTTGCGCAGGATGTCATCGCCCGCGCCATGGCCGAACGTGTCATTGACCCTCTTGAAATGGTCCAGATCGATCAGCATCAGCGCCATACGCTCGCCCCGCCGCTGGGCGCGTTCGACGCATTCGTCGACATGGGTAACGAAGGCATGGCGGCTGGCCACATGCGTCACCTCATCGGTGTTGGCCCGGCGGTCCAGTTCGACAAACAATTCGTGCCGCTCGGTCACATCGTGAAACACCCCGATCAGCCCGATGACGCGCCCGTTTTCCAGTTCGGGCTCGCCAATGGCGCGCACCCGTTTGCACACGCCGCGCGCGGAAATCAGATCCAGTTCAACATCATAGGCCGCGCCGGTGTTGATCGCCTGCTGAACCAGCGCGGTGATTTTCTCGCGGTCGGCGGGGGGATAAAACGACAGGGCATCGGCCACCGGCAATCCGTCGCCGGGGGGCAGGTCGTGGATGTCATAAACCCCTTCCGACCATGTCACCGTCTCACTCGCCGCATCCAGCCGCCAACTGCCCATCGCGGCCATCTGCTCGGCCTGGCGGAACTGGCGCTGCAGCCGCTGCTGATCGGCATAGAGACGGGTAATCCGCCCCGCATCCACGGCCATTGCCATGCTGGACACCATGGATTGCAGGATCGCCTCCACCCCGCAGCCAAGGCTGGTCAGGCGCGCCAGATCGGCCTGCGAAAACTCGCGCGGCTCGGTGCCTATCAGGCAAAAGGCGCCGATGCCCACAGGCGTCTGGCCGGCCCGCATCCGCACCCGCAGCGGCACCCCGGCATAAAAGCGGATGCCCGGCGCCCCGCAAACCAGACCGTTGAAGCAAAAACGCGCATCCAGTTCGGCGTTGGGCACAATCAACGGCGCGTCCTGCGCCACGGCATGGCGGCAAAAGGATTGCTCGATGGGTGTGCCTTCGGCATCCAGCCCGTGGCGGCCGACGAACACCTGCCGGTCGCCGTCAAGCAGGCTGACCAGCGCGATGGGCACGTTGAACATATCGGCCGCAATCGCGGCCAGTTGCGAGAGCGCTTCATTGCGCGATTCGATCAATTGGCGAAGAAACGGCATATCGGCCCCTCCCGAGGGTATGAACAGTCTTTAGATCGCCCTTGCCTAATTTGACGTAAACAAACGGTTGCGTAAAGGCTGGCCGCTCTTTTGGCGGCTGTGCGAATCTGTTGTTCTTAGGGCATAATCTGCACCAGAGCCCAAACTTTGCCAAGCGCCATGTGCCATCAGGGCCGCGCCCTTCGGGGGAGTAATGCCGCGATCAGCGAATCGGGTTCGGAGGGGACAATCGCGGGATCGGGACAGGCCTGCGCCTCAACTGGCTTGCGGCCATGACCATGATCCCAGACGGCATCAAGCGCCACCACGCGGCCCGCCTGGAGATCACCGCAAAGCCTCGCGCCGCCTGCCACAGCTTTGGGCTGCACTGGCCCTGACTTTTGGCTAAATCATTGGTTTTATTGGAAATGGAGCGGGTAGCGGGAATCGAACCCGCCTGACTAGCTTGGAAGGCTAGGACATTACCACTATGCTATACCCGCTCATGGGCGCGCCGCATTGGGACTGGCGCTGTGGTGCGGACGCGCTTGCCATGCGGGCGCGGCGGCGTCAAGCGCCTGCGGCGCGCCAAACCGTCAATGGCCGGGGAAATCCATGATCGAAAGGACGTTAACCCCGGCGGCCTCCAGCTTTTCCGCCCCGCCCAGATCGGGCAGGTCGATGACGAAAAGCGCGTCTTCCACCACCGCGCCCGCGCGGCGCAGCAGGGTCAGAGCCGCGCAGGCCGTGCCGCCGGTCGCGATCAGATCATCGACGATGATGATCTTCTGCCCCTGCGCCACCGCGCCCGGATCAACCTCCAGCGTGTCGGTGCCATATTCCAGCGCATAGTCGATGGCCAGCACCGGCACGGGCAGTTTGCCCGGCTTGCGCACGGGGATGAAGGGCAGGCCAAGCCGCGCCGCCACCGCCGCGCCGAAGATGAAACCACGCGCCTCAAGCCCCGCGATCGCCTGCGCGCCGGCCGCCTGTGCACGCTCGGCCAACAGGGCGACGCTGGCGGCAAAGCCCTCGCCATGGCCGATCAGGGTGGTGATGTCGCGAAACAGGATGCCCGGCTTGGGAAAATCGGGGATCGAGCGGACGAGCGCTTTCATGGCTTCAGGTGTCATGAGCGGGGCCTATAGGCCGATTTGGCGCCATGAAAAAGGCATTTTGGCCCAAAAGAAAAGCCCCCCGCATCGCGTGATGCAGGGGGCTTTTTCATGTCCCATCAGGAAGGGATCAATGTCCCTTCTTCTCCGCCCAGACGGTGCGATAGGCCATATAGGCCAGCACAGTGGCAAAGATCAGGAAGCCGATCACCGGCCAGCCGGTCTGGTGGCGCTTCTCCAGCTTGGGTTCGGCGGTCCAGACGAGGAAGGCCGAAACGTCCTGCGCCATCTGGTCAACGCTCGCCTTGGTGCCGTCCTTGTAGGCCACCTGACCATCCGACACGAGCGGCTGGGGCATGGCGATATTCAGATTGGCGAAATACGGGTTGAAGAACAAGCCGTCCGGCGTCTTGGCATCGGGGAACTTCTTGAGCAGTTCCTCGCCCTTCTCGTTCTTGTAGCCCGCCTGATCGGTATAGCCGGTCAGCAGCGAGTAGATATAGGCCGCCCCGCCATGACGCGCCTTGGCGATCAGCGAGAGATCAGGCGGATTGCCCGAGCCGCCATAGACGACCGGCGGGAAATGGTCCTTGGCCAGACCGGGGTGGGTCTTCACCTCGCCCGTGTTGGGGTTGTATTCGGGGATCTGCGCCTTGGCGGCGATCGCCTTCACCTCGGCCTCGTTATAGCCGATTTCGGCCAGATCGCGGTACGAGACTTCCTTGATCGCATGGCAGGTTGCGCAAACCTCGGAATAGACCTGAAAGCCGCGCTGAAGCTGCTGGCGGTCGAATTTGCCGAAGGCCCCGTCCGAAGACAGGCTCAGCGCCTTGGGGTGCTGATGGAATTCGGCCTCGACCGTCTTGGCGGGCGGTTCGGAAATATAGGCCACGGTGCCCTTGCCCGCCGACCACAACAGGGCCAGCGAGAAGAAGGCGCCCACGAGCATGGAAAAGATACGGATCATGATGTGTCTCTATCCTCGCTCGCTTATTCGGCCGGGGCCGGATGGAGGGCTGCGGCTTCATCGGTTCCCAGCACAGCTTCGGTGATCGAGAAAGGCAGCGGCAGCGGCTTTTCCGTCATCGAGACGAGCGGCAGGATGATGAAGAAGTGGGCGAAGTAATAGAGCGCCGCGATCTGGCTGATGATCACATAGGGCTCTTCGGCCGGCGAACCGCCGCAATAGCCCAGCACCGCAACGTCAATCACCAATACCCAGAAGAACTTCTTGAAGGTCGGGCGGAAATGGCCCGAACGCACCGGCGACTTGTCGAGCCAGGGCAGCAGGAACCACACCAGGATCGAGCTGAACATCGCCAGCACGCCCATCAGCTTGGCCGGGAAGAACAGGAAGTTCTGGGTAAAGGCGCGCAGGATCGCATAGAAGGGCCAGAAATACCATTCGGGCACGATATGCGCGGGCGTCTGCATCGGGTTGGCCGGAATGTAATTGTCCGGGTGGCCCAGCGCGTTCGGCGCAAAGAACAGCAGCGCGCAATAGAAGATCAGGAACACGCCGAGGCCGAACCCGTCCTTGGCGGTGTAATAGGGGTGGAACGGCACGGTGTCCGATTCCTGCTTCACCTCAACGCCGGTCGGGTTGGTCGAACCGGGAATATGCAGCGCCCAGATATGCAGGATCACCACGCCCAGAATGACAAACGGCAGCAGGAAGTGCAGCGAGAAGAAGCGGTTGAGTGCCGCCTGATCAGGCGCAAACCCGCCCAGCAGCCATGTCTGGATCGGCTCGCCCACCAAGGGTATCGCGCCGAACAGGCCGGTGATGACCTTCGCGCCCCAATAGGACATCTGACCCCAGGGCAGCACATAGCCCATGAAGGCGGTGGCCATCATCAAAAGGAAGATCGCCACGCCCAGCAGCCAGATCATCTCGCGCGGGGCCTTGTACGACCCATAGAAGAAGCCGCGGAAAATGTGGAAATAGACGACGACAAAGAAGGCCGAGGCGCCGTTGGCATGGCCATAGCGCAGCATCCAGCCCCAGTTGACATCGCGCATGATATGTTCGGTCGAATTGAACGCCACGCCCGTATTGGCGGCATAATGCATCGCCAGCACCACGCCCGTGATGATCTGGATCATCAGACAGACGCCGGCCAGCACGCCGAAATTGTACATGTAGTTCAAATTGCGCGGCACCGGATAGCCCGCGCCGACCGCATTATAGACAAAGCGCGGCAAAGGCAGCTTTTCGTCCAGCCACACCATCGCCGGGTGGCTCGGCTTGTATTCATTCGCCCATGGAAAGCTCATCGCGTCTTCCTCACCCGATCTTCACGACAGTGTCGCTGGTAAACTCATAAGGCGGCACCTCGAGATTCTTCGGGGCCGGACCTTTGCGGATGCGCGCGGCAGTGTCATAGACCGAGCCATGGCAGGGGCAGAAATAGCCCCCGAACTCGCCCTTGACCTCACCCTCGCCCGCGCCCAGCGGCACGCAGCCCAGATGGGTGCAGACGCCCATGGTGATGAGCCATTCTTCCTTGCCCTTCTTGGTGCGGTCCTCAAGGGTCTGGGGATCGCGCAGGCTTGCCACGTCCACCTTGTTCGCCTCGGCGATTTCGGTGGGCGTCAGGCGGCGCACAAACACCGGCTGCTTGTGAAACACGGCCTTGATCGCTTGGCCCGGCTGGATCGCGCCAATGTCGATCTCGGTCGAGCTTTCGGCCAGCACGTCGGCCGAGGGGGCCATCTGGCTGATCAGGGGCACCAGAACGCTGGCTGCGCCAACGCCTGCCGCACCCGTGGCAGCCACATAGATGAAGTCCCGCCGACGCACCCCCTGCGCCGTATCGTTGGGACTTTCAGCAACAGCAGTTTCTGTCATGTTTGACCCTTGCCTTGCACCAATGGTCCATGCGGGCCGCAGGACCGAAAAAACGAATGAACATCATCGCGATCACAGCATAAAGCTGCAATACGGTATCGTCAGGAATCTTCTCCCCCGCGATCCGTCTGGATTGTCCCATACGGTCACCGGCTTTTTTGGTTTTGATAAACATCAAAACCAGTGATGCCAATGGCCTTTTTCTTTGACCTTTTGTCTCAACCCCGCCCGATCAACGCGATCTGGCGGCCATAATCGGCCTCGCCCGCATGGGTGGCGCGGCGAAAGGAATAGAATCGGTCCGGCTCGCCATAGGTGTCGAGCCCCAGTGCCTCGACCGCGCCGACGCCATATTCCGCCAGACGATCAGCGACATAGGCCTCAAGCGCAAACTGGTAATGCCCCTCGCGCCCGGCGATGAAGAAGCGGTCATGCCCCGCCGCCTGCGCCAGAAAACGCGCGCGAAAACCCTCGTCCACTTCATAGGATTTTTGCGCGATGCATGGCCCGATCGCGGCGCTGATTCTTTCGCGCCGGGCGCCAAGGGCCTCCATCGCATCGATGGTCGCCTCGCAAACGCCGGTAAAGGCGCCCTTCCACCCGGCATGGGCCGCGCCCACCACGCCCGCCGCGTGATCGGCAAACAAGACCGGCGCGCAATCGGCGGTCAGCACGCCCAGCACGATTCCCGCCCGATCCGTCACCAGCGCATCGGCATGGGGCCGCTCGGCATCGGGCCATTCCTGCGCCACCACACAGACCGCCGAATGCACCTGATAGCAGGTGGCCAGAAACGCGCCGGGCAGCACGCTGTCGGCCGCCAGCCGCCGGTTTTGCGCCACCGCCGCCGGATCATCCGCGCTGCCAAGGCCGACATTGAGCCCCGCCACCGCGCCCACCGACACGCCCCCGCGCCGCCCGAGAAACCCGTGCGGCACGCCGCCCAGAGCGGCAGCCCGAATAACCTCAACCCCAAAGTTATCCAAGGCTCTTGCTCACCTGCTCGAACACATCCTTCGACAGACCCGGCGCGGCCAGTATCCGATCAAGCTGCGCCTTCATCAGCGCGCCCCGCACCGGCTCCACCCGCCGCCAACGGCCCAGCGAAGGCACAAACCGCGCCGCCGTCTGGGCATTGATCGGGTCGAGCGCGAGGATCAGGTCGCCGATCAGACGATAGCCCTCGCCCCCCGCATCATGAAAGCCCGCCGGATTGACCGCCAGCGCCATATACAGCGCCCGTGCCCGGTTGGGATTGTGGATGGTGAAATCGGGGTGCTGCGCCAGCGCCTTCACATGGGCCAGCACATCGGGATGCAGCGACCCGGCCTGAAGCGAGAACCACTTGTCGATCACCAGCGCATTGCCCTCGTGCCGCTGGTGGAAATCGGCCAGTTTTGCCTCGCGCAGCGGGCTGTCCAATCCGCACAGCACCATCAGCGCGCCCTGCCGGTCGGTCATGTTGTCGGCGGCGTCATATTGCGCGGCGGCGCGCGTCGCAGCCCCCGCCCCCTGCGCCGCGGCCAGATAGACCAGCGCCTGCGTCTTGACCTTGCGCGCGCCCTTGGCCGCCGCGTCCAGCCCGAAAGGCACCGCGCTCGCCCGGTCGTGCAGCGCGGCAAAAGCCTCGCCCAGTTCCGCGCCCAGCCAAGCCTTCAGCCCCTCACGCTCGCCATGCAGCAGGCCCGGATCGACCACGCTCAACTGTTCGGCCAGATAGGCATAGGGCGGCAGGATCAGCAATTCGCCGCGCATCAGATCATCGATCGCCGGATCGTTCAGGATTGCCAGCATCGCCGTCCCGATCGCCTTGCGCTCGGCGGCGCGGCGGGCATCGTCCATATTGCCCGATGCAGCCGCCACCAGATGGCGCACCATCAGGCTCTGCATCGCCTCGTATCGGGCAAAGGGATCATCATCATGCGCGGCCAGAAACACCAGATCGTCCAGACTGGTATCGGCCTCAATCGTCACCGGCGCGGAAAAGCCCCGGTTGATCGAGAGCACCGGGCGCGTAGGCCAGCCGGAGAAGCGATGCTCCTCTTGCGCGGCACGCATCACGATCAGTTCCTCGCCGCGATGCGCGCCCGTTTCGGAATCGAACAGCGCAAGGCGCAGCGGGATCGGCACAGGCAATTTGTCGGGCTGGCCCGGCGTCGGCGGCACCTGCTGGGCAAGGCGCAGCACCGCCTCATTGCCCTCATGGGTAAAGCTGACCTCCACGCGCGGCGTCCCGGCCTGCGCATACCACAGGCGGAATTGCGTCAGGTCCAGCCCCGCCCCTTCCTCGATGGCGCGGATGAAATCCTCGCACGTTGCCGCCTCGCCGTCATGGCGCGCGAAATAGAGGTCGGTGCCCGCACGGAACCGCTCGGCCCCGGCCATCACCCGCATCATGCGGATCACCTCGGCGCCCTTGTTATAGACGGTGGCGGTGTAGAAATTGCTGATTTCCTGATAGGAATCGGGGCGGATCGGATGCGCCAGCGGGCCGGAATCCTCGGGGAACTGGGCGCTGCGCAGGATGCGTACATCCTCGATGCGCTTGACCGGCTCGGACCCCATATCCGCGCTGAACATCTGATCGCGCAGGACGGTGAAGCCTTCCTTCAGGCTCAATTGGAACCAGTCGCGACAGGTGATGCGATTGCCCGACCAGTTGTGGAAATATTCATGGCCAATGACGCCTTCCACCGCATCATAATCGCCATCGGTCGCCGTTTCCGGGTCGGCCAGAACATAGCGCGTGTTGAAGACGTTCAGCCCCTTGTTCTCCATCGCCCCCATGTTGAAATCGGACACGGCGACGATGTTGAACAGATCAAGGTCATAGGCGCGACCAAAGACCTCCTCGTCCCATTTCATCGAGTTGATCAGGCTGCGCATCGCATGGCCGGTCCGCCCCTCATCCCCCTTGCGGGTATAGATGTTGAGCGTGACCTCGCGGCCCTCCATCGTGGTGAAATGGTCGGTCGTGGCCACCAGATCGCCCGCCACCAGGGCAAACAGATAGGACGGCTTGGGCCAGGGATCATGCCATTCGGCCCAATGCGTGCCGTCCCCATTGTCGCCGCTGGCCACCGGATTGCCATTGCACAGCAGGACCGGGAAAGCCTCGCGGCTGCCCTCCATCCGCACGCGATAGATGCTCAGCACATCGGGGCGGTCGGGGTGAAACGCGATGCGGCGAAATCCTTCGGCCTCGCATTGCGTGCAAAGCATGCCCCCCGAGGCGTAAAGGCCCATCAACTGGCTGTTGGCGGCGGGGTGGATCGCGGTTTCCACCACGATTTCATGACTGTCGTCGGCCAGGTCGATCAACAGATCGTCTCCCTCCATCCGCCAGTCATTGCGCACCACATCATCCACCTCGACCAACAAGGCGGTCAGACCATCACCCTTTAACCGGATCGTCTGATCGCCCCGCGCATCGGGATTGCGCCGCACCGACAATTGCGCGCGCACCCGCGTTTCCTCAAGGCCAAGGCGAAATTCCAGCTCGACCTGCGGCACCAGCCATGCAGGCGGCAGGTAATCCTCGCGGCGGATCACGGCGGGGGCAACAAGCGGGGCGGCGGGCGTGTTCATGGCATCCATCATGCCCTCCTTATGTGGCCAAGCCTTTCCGAATGCCAGTATTTCCGATTAACGGCATTTCCGATTAAGATCGCGCGCATGAAAACCATGCTGATCTTTGGTCTGGGCTATACCGCCCATGCAATCGCCCGCCGCCTTGCCGATGACGGCTGGCATATCGAGGCCACGGGGCGGGCCGGAACGCTCGATTTCGCCGATCAGGACGCGGTGCGCGCCGCCATCGGGCGCGCCGATGCGGTCTTGTCCAGCGTGCCGCCAGCCGATGAACAGGACCCCGTTTTGACGCACTATGGCGCGGATCTTATCGGCGTCGGCTGGCTGGGCTATCTCTCCTCCACCGGGGTCTATGGCGATTGCGGCGGGGCGTGGGTCGATGAAACCGCGCCCGTGGTCGGCCTGGGCGGATCGGGGCGGCGCAGCGCGAGGGCGCTGGCCGATGCGGCATGGCTGGAGCGCGGGGCGCGGGTGCTGCGCCTGCCGGGGATTTACGGGCCGGGCAGATCCGCCTTCGAGCGCCTGCAATCCGGCCGCGCCCACCGCGTCGATCTGCCCGGCCAGATCTTCAGCCGCATCCATGTCGAGGATATCGCCGGCGCCGCCCATGCCGCCCTCTCCGCCCCGCCCGGCGCCTATAACATCGCCGACGACAGGCCCGCGCCCCAGAACGCCGTGATCGAGGAAGCCTGCCGCATCTCCGGCCTCCCCCTGCCTCCCCTCCTTGCCGAGCAGGACGTGCCCCCCGCCTCGCGAGCCTTCTATGCCGAGAACCGCCGCGTGGCCAATGGCAAGGCGAAGCGCGTTCTGGGCTGGCGGCCCCGGTTTGCCGATTATCGCGCGGGGTTGCGGGGGATTTGGGAGAGGGGAGAGTAGGGCTTAGGCCCCGCGTTTCTTGCCTCCGGCGGGCGTTTCTTGCCTCCGGCGGGCAAAGGGCGGGGGCCCTTTGCAATCCCGTTACGGGGTGGAGCGGGGATTTGGCGTTGCGTGTCGGGGTTTGAAGGCCTGCGGCGCTTACAGGCCCGCGCCGCAGGCTTTATTTCATCGGGCGCGTCCGACACCCAACGCCGCCCCCGATACGCCACGCATACAGTAACGGGAGCGCGAGGGACGGGTCCCTCGCATCATCCCTTCCTTCTTCAAACTTCCTTCCTCACAACCCCCGCAAAGCCTTGGCCAAAGCCATCACTTCCCCCTCCTCGCTGTTCCACGCAGTCACGAAACGCGCGGTCGTCTCGTTCCAATCGTAAAACGCAATACCGGCCTCACGCAGCGCCGCCCTTTCCGCCGCCGAGAGCGCGACAAACACCTCATTCGCCTCCACCGGATGGACCAGCCGCCCGCCCGCCGCCGCCGCGATTTCGCCCGCCGCCGCATTGGCGCGGCGGGCATTGTCCAGCCACAGGTCGCCTTTCAGCATGGCGAGGATCTGCGCGGCCAGATAGCGGCCCTTGGATTGCAGGTGACCCGCGCGCTTGCGGTTATAGCGGGTGACCTCGATCATGTCCGGGGCAAAGAAGATCAGCGCCTCGGCCCCCATCCCGCCGTTTTTGATAAAGCCGAACGACAACGCCTCGACCCCGCCATCAGCGCTGGCCGCGGCGGGCGAGCAGCCAAGATGCGCCACCGCATTGGCAAAACGCGCGCCGTCCATATGGAAACGCAGCCCCTTTTCCCGGGCGAAAGCGCCCATCGCGGCCACCTCGCCGGGCGAATAGACGCATCCCGCCTCGTTGGCCTGGGTGATGGACAGCGCCGTAACAGGCGTATGCTCCACCCCCACGCCCACGCGGGCCAGCCGCGCGCGGGCGGTCTCGGGCGTCATTTTCGCATGATCCCCGCCCGCCAGAATCAGCTTGGCCCCATGCGTAAAGAACCCCGGCGCCCCGCATTCGTCCATCTCGATATGCGCCAGTTCGTGGCAGAGCACAGCCTCATAGGGCCGCACCATCGCGGCCAGCGCGAGGCAATTGGCCGCTGTCCCGCTGGCCACCCACATCGCGGCGCAGGGCCGCCCGAACAGCGCGGAAAAAGCATCATCAAGCGCAGCGCTGAAACTGTCGCCGTCATAAGGCGGCTGCGGGGCGTCGGCGGCGTGCATCGCGGCCCATACGGCGGGATGAACAGGGGCGGCATTGTCAGACATAAAAGGCATGGCGCGCTTGTGCGGGTGGCGCCCCGGCGCGTCAATACGCGCAATCGACCCTGCCCCAACCCTTTGTTAGCTTTGCCCCGATAAGAGAGCGGCAAACGGCAACAAAAGGTTTTGGGCAATGAAGGTTCTGGTTACGGGCGCGGCGGGTTTCATCGGCTACAGCCTTGCGGTCAAACTGCTGGCGCGCGGCGATTCCGTGATCGGGCTCGACATGGTCAACGATTACTATGACGTGACGCTGAAAGAAGCCCGCATCGCCCACCTGCGCGAGCTTGGCGGAAATCGCTTCACCTTCGTGCGCCAGGACTTCTCGCAATACGAACCTTTGGTCGAATCGCTAAGCGGCCTCGAATTTGAACGCATCGTCCATCTGGGCGCGCAGGCGGGCGTGCGCTATTCGATCACCCATCCCCACGCCTATCTGCATTCCAACCTTGCCGGGCATTTGAACATGCTGGAAATCGGGCGGCATCGCGGCGTGGAAAACATGGTCTATGCCTCATCCTCGTCGGTCTATGGCGGCAACACCAAACTGCCCTTCGCCGTCGAAGACCGCGTCGACCAGCCCATCAGCCTCTATGCCGCCACCAAAAAGGCCGACGAACTGATGAGCGAAACCTACGCCCACCTCTACCGCCTGCCGCTGACGGGCCTGCGCTTCTTCACGGTCTATGGTCCGTGGGGCCGCCCCGACATGATGATGTGGATCTTCACCAAGGCCATCGCCGCGGGCCAGCCGATCCCCGTCTTCAACAATGGCGACATGTACCGCGACTTCACCTATATCGACGACATCATCGCGGGCGTCATGGCCAGCCTCGACAACCCCGCCCCCGACGACGGCAAAGTCAAAGCCGGCGGCTCCACCAAACCCCACCGCCTCTACAACATCGGCAACCACAAGAGCGAACACCTGATGCGCGTGGTCGAAATCCTCGAAGAACAGCTCGGCAAAAAAGCCATCATCGACTTCCAGCCCATGCAGCCGGGCGACGTGCGCCAGTCCTTCGCCGACATCGACGCCATCGCGGGGGATCTGGGCTATGCCCCCACCACCAGCATCGACGTGGGCGTGCCCAAGTTTATCGAGTGGTATAAGGCGTATCATGGGGTTTGATTGGGGGGCGTTGATCGCTGCGCGATGATGCCTCCGGCGGGCAAAGGGCCTCGGCCCTTTGCAATCCCGTTACTGTCGGCGGGGCGCGATGGGGGCGGTGTTGCGGGCTGAGGTTAGGTGGATGGTTTGAAGGCCGCTACACGGCGGGATTGCAGATAGGTTGGATGAAACGGCAAAGAAATCGTGCTCTTATCTGGCAAGCCACTCTATTAGTGTTGCAACCAGATAGAAGGTGAATGCAATGCCAGCTAGTAGCTCAACAACTATTAGAACATTAAACCAAGTAGGAAACACTCGCTGTGGCATCATGGTTATGAGTTTTCCTGAAGCATCGTCACATCGCATTGCACTTATGACGGGCAAATCTTGATTAATGCTCAATATTTCAATCGCAAATTGTTCGCTAGGGGCTAAACTATCAAGCTTCAAAACCCACCTGTTCATTTCTGTATTAAAAGTTGAAAAAGCGCGGCCCGGATAGACATTGTATATTGGCGGTTTCCAGTTGAAGGTAAACTCAACATTTTTGGCGGCTTGAAGGCCAGTGTTTTGAGCAACTATAGAAGCGGTCCGAACTAACTGTTGCTGTTGAACAATCGCCCCTTGATCATCTAACAACGGTTGATCGACAACGTAGTTGCTCGAATGTCGTACACTGTAGATGAGCTTGGATCTGAGGCGAAAAATGCGGTTGAGAACAAAAGCAAGCACAACGCCGACGAGAGCAAAAGTCTCTTTGCTATATGTATGGAAAAAATTGAGCATGGCCCCTCCCCGGTGACACTTTTGCCCCGAATTTTAAGGCAGCGCAACAACGCAGGATATGCTCGAATGCCCTCTAAGGACGTAAATCATCCAAAGTATCATTACTGATCTCGACAATATCGGGATTGCAAAGGGCCCCCGCCCTTTGCCCGCCGGAGGCACCTGCACCCTTAAAATCCTTAAACCTTGAAAAGCCCAAGCAAACACCAAAAAAGCCGCGCAAGGCATCACACCTCACGCGGCCCTTTGATGGGAAAACGCTTGGCCTAAATCAGGCTGCCGTAAATCAGGCCAGAGCCAGCTCCTGCGTATCGGCCAGCACGCCGCGATAGTGGCGGGCGCGCTTCAAATGCCCTTCGCGCTTTTCCGGGTGGCGCGCGCAGGCGGCCAGCAGATAGCAGCGATCGATACGTCGGATCAGAAAATCGGCGCTCCATGCTTTTGCCATTGGACCATCTCCTGTGCTTCTATCTCTACTGTCGGAATAGACATAGTCTGCCGCGAATCGGCGCTTTGTTTCAACCCTGATGCGCCGGATCGAGGTCAGATTGCGTTGACCTGAACCAATCCGCAATAAAAAAATCTGTCCTACAGAAAACCATATGGGTTATTCAATCCGCCATCCGCAACCGTCCTTATGCGCAGGGACCAATGCGGTAATTCAGGCCGGCGCCGCTGGGCCGGGATCATGGCGAAAGCGTTAAGAAAGCCGTGGACCACGCCACACAGCGCCAACCGGAGGGACGGGCCAAGCACCGTCATGGCAGGCCTTGCGAGCCCACCTGCCATGGCCGCCCGATCCGCCGCTGGGGCCGAATCGGGCTGTGAAGCAAGGCGGCTACCCGGTCATTCGCACGCGCACGCGGCCCTTTCGCGCCCGGCAATCAAGGGCGCCCACGGTGTCGGCCTGATATCTTGCGCCAACCGGCGGCCTTGCGGCCGACGGGCATTTGTCATGCCCGTCGGACGGAATTACTTGGCGCTGTCGGCCGCCGATGCGGCATCGGCCGGGGCCGCCGCATCACCCGCAGGCGCCGCCGCCGCAGGGGCCGCGGGCAGCGGGAGGTTCGAACCTTGCTGGTTCAGATAAACCATGACCGCCGCGCGATCCTCGGCCGATTCAAGCCCGGCAAAGGTCATCTTGGTGCCATCGGCAAAGGCGCGCGGATTCTTCAGCCATTCATTCATATTGCTGAAGTCCCACTTGCCGCCCTTGGCCGAAAGGCCCGCCGAGAAGGCAAAGCCGCCGCGTCCATGGCCGATCTCATCGCCCAGGATGCCATGGATATTGGGCCCGATGCCATTGGGCCCGCCCGCCGTGATCGTGTGGCACGATGCGCATTTGGCAAAGACCTGCGCGCCCTTGGCAGGATCCGCCTTGGCCAGCAATTCCTCGATCGGCGCCTCGGCCGGGCCTTCTTTCGCCCCGGACACGCCCTCGATGGGATAGCCCATGGTCTCGGGGCGGTTTTCCTTGTCGGCGCGGAAATAGTGGCCCGACAGGCTGGAAAGACCCAGCGCAACCACAGCAGAACCCAAAACCCAACCGGCAATGGTATTGAAACGACCGCTCATCAACAATGCCCCGTCCCATATGCTTCCAAAGGAAAAATCCCCGGAAGGCGTTTTGCCCTCTGGTGTAGAGAGCGTGAAACCCAAGCGCAAGGCGGATTTCATCCGCGCGCCAGTATTCGCCGTCATACTCGCCCCAAGGGAACGAACATGGCAAGGCAAAGTCTTCTGGCGCGCGGCGTAAAATCGGCCTAAGCGCCAGACCGCTATGCACAGCTATCCTACGCCCGCTCTGATCCAGGTCAAAGAACTGACCGCCCAAGCCGCTGAAAATCCTGCACGCGCCGTTGCGTTTCAGGGGGCGCCGGGGTGCAATTCGCACCGCGCGGCGCTGGAATATGCGCCATCCTGCGCGCCTTTGCCCTGTTTCAGCTTTGAGGACGCGCTGGACGCGGTGAAGGAAGGGCGCGCCGACCGCGCCATCATCCCCATCGAAAACAGCCAGCATGGCCGCGTGGCCGACATCCATTTCCTGCTGCCCGAAAGCGGGCTGTCGATCGTTGGCGAACATTTCCTCGGAATCGAACATGCGCTGATGGCGCTGCCCGGCGCCACGGGGCCTTTCGCCGCCGCCTATTCCCATCCGCAGGCGCTGGGCCAGTCGCGCCACTATCTGCGCGCGCGCGGCATCGTGCCGATGGCCTATGCCGATACGGCCGGGGCCGCCGCCTTTGTCAAGGAACAGGGCGACCCGGCCGCCGCCGCCATCGCGCCCGCGCTGGCCGCCTCGCTCTATGGCCTCGATATTGTCGAGCATAATGTCGAGGACGCCGCCGACAACACCACGCGCTTTGTCGTGCTGGCCCGCGCCCCGCTCGATCCCGCCACCATCGAGGGCACGGCGATGACCACGATGATCTTCGAGGTCCGCAACGTTTCGGCCGCGCTTTACAAGGCGCTGGGCGGTTTTGCCACCAACGGGGTCAACATGACCAAGCTGGAGTCCTATCAAAAGGGCGCCAGTTTTTCGGCCACGATGTTCTTTGTCGATATCGTGGGCAAACCGGGCGAGGAGCCGGTGGACCGCGCGCTGGAAGAAGTCGCGTTCCATTGCAAGGACCTGCGCCTGCTGGGCAGCTATGCGCAAAGCCGCCCGCGAGGTTGATCGCTTGCGCTGGGCCTGACGGCGTGTAACAACCTGTCCGCGATGGCAATTCGGGACAGAGACGTCAGGTGAGCGCAGCGGCGTCCAATTCCGTCCAGCAGGCCCAAACCGCCCATCAAGCATGGCGCGCGGTCCGCGATGCGCGCGACCTGCAGTTCACCCCCGTCCCCAACTGGACCCCGGCGCCCACGCCCGACTGGATCAAGGCGATGGGCCGTTTTCTCAAAAGCCTGTTTGAGCCGGTGGGCCGGGCGCTGGGCGTGTCGTGGCCGGTGCTGGAAAAGATCCTGATCGGCCTGCTGGCGCTGGGGCTGGCGCTGCTGGTCTGGCAGGCGGGGGTGTGGCTGTGGGCGCGGCGCCGCTCGGCCCCGGCTGCCGCGCCGGAATGGCGCCCCGATGCCGCCGCCGCCCGCGCCCTGCTCGATGATGCCGATGCGCTGGCCGCCCAGGGCCGCTTTGACGAGGCGACCCATCTGCTCCTGCTGCGCAGCCTCGACCATATTGCCGCCGCCCGCCCCGCCGCCCTGACGCCCGCCAGCACCGCGCGCGAGATCGCCGCGTTGGCCTTTCTCTCGGCCCCGGCGCGCGCCACCTTTGGCGCCATCGCCGCGCTGGTCGAACAGGGGCGCTATGCGCTGCGCCCGCTTGGCCCCGATGATTGGGCCGCCGCCCGCAGCGCCTATCACGACTTTGCCCGGCATCATCCGGCATGACCGAGCGCAGCCCCTTTTCCCCCCTGTCGGCGCTGGCGCTGGTGCTGGCGGGCGGGGCCTTGCTGGTGGCGATGCTCTGGATGATCGGCGCGGGCGTGGCGTCGGGCGACATCAATGACGGCGGCGCCCATGGCGGCGGGCGGGGCCTCAACGGCTATGGCGCGCTCTATCGCCTGCTCGAAGCGACCGGCCACAGCCCCGATTACGCCCGCGACGACAATGGCCTGCGCCAACCCGGCCTGCTGATCCTGACCCCGACGCATTGGGCGCAGGGGGACGAGCTCAACCGCATCGTCGCGCTCCACCGTCCCCATGGCCCGGTGCTGGTCATCCTGCCCAAATGGGCCGCCGCCCCGGCCAGCACCGAGCAACCCGGTGTGCAGGAAGGCTGGGTCCGGCTGGGCGAGGCGCGGACGCCCGAATGGGAAGGCTTCCTCGACGATGTGGGCGTGGGCATCGCGCCCGCCGCCGCGCCGGTTTCCGACATAAGGGGCATGCGCGCCGCCCTGCCCTATCCAGCGAAGACCATGGCGGGCACCGGGCGTCGCCTGCGCCCCGCTATTACCGACGCGGGCGGACGCATATTGGCGGCCCGGTATGACCAACAGAATCTGGCGCTGATCTTTGAACCCGATCTGGCCAACAATGCCGGGTTCGCGCGCGAGGAAAACGCGGCCATCACCCTGCGCCTGATCGAAGACCTCCTGCCCGCCGGTCAGGGCGCGGTGACCTTCGACCTCACACTCAACGGTCTTGGGCGAGAGCCCAACCTGCTCACGCTGGCCTTTACCCCGCCCTATCTGGCGGTCACGCTGGCGCTGATTCTGGCCGGGGTGGCGGTCTTGTGGCGGGCCTATGCGCGCTTTGGCCCGCCCTTGGCCCCGGTGCGCGACATCGCCTTTGGCAAGCGGGCGCTGGCGGAAAATTCGGCCGGGCTGATCCGGCGGGCGCGGCGGTTCCATCTGCTGCCCGCGCCCTATGCCGATGCGGCGCGGGGGCGGATCGCGGCGGCGCTGGGCCTTGGCCCCCATGGCGACCCCGCCATGATCGACGATGCCATCGAGCGCGCGCTTTTGGCACGCACTTTGGCGGCCCGCGCGCCCGAACATAGCTATACCGCCGCCAGCGCCGCCCTGCGCGCCGCGCGCCGCCCCACCGAAATTCTGCGCGCCGCGCGCCAGTTGCATGCCATCGAAGGAATATTGACCCGATGAGTGAAGCCCTCTCCCTTGCCGCCCTTTCGGATCTGGCCGGGGCCATCCGCGATCAGATCGCGCGCGCCGTGGTCGGACAGGACAGCGCGGTCGATCACCTGCTGATCGCCCTGTTTGCGCGGGGCCATGTCCTGATGGAAGGCCCGCCCGGCACCGCCAAGACGCTGCTGGCGCAAAGCTTTGCCGCCACGCTGGGCCTGCAATTCGGGCGGATTCAATTCACCCCCGATCTGATGCCGGGCGATATTCTCGGCTCCAACCTGTTCAATTTCCAGACCAGCCAGTTCACCCTGACGCGCGGCCCGATCTTTTGCGACCTGCTGCTGGGTGATGAAATCAACCGCACCCCGCCCAAGACGCAGGCCGCCCTGCTCGAAGCCATGCAGGAGCGGCGGGTGACGCTGGACGGGACGGCGCACCGCCTGCCCGATCATTTCATGGTGGTGGCCACGCAAAACCCCATCGAATCCCAGGGCGTCTATCCCCTGCCCGAGGCGCAGCTCGACCGCTTCCTGTTCAAGCTGACCATCCCCTATCCCGATGCGCAGGAGGAGGCGCGGATCATCGCCCGCTATGGCGCGCAGACGCCGGTGGCCGACATCGCCCCGGTCCTCTCGGCCGAGCAATTGGCCGCCGCCGATGCGGCCGTGGCGGGCATCACGCTGGCTCAGCCCTTGGTCGATTATATCGTCCGCCTGATCCGCGCCACGCGGGAAAGCGCGGACCTGTCCTGTGGCGCATCCCCGCGTGCGGGCGTGCTGCTGGCCCATGCGGCGCGGGCGCGGGCGGCGCTGGCGGGCCGCGATTATGTGCTGCCCGATGATGTAAAGGCGCTGGCCCCCGCCGTGCTGCGCCATCGCCTGCTGCTCTCCCCCGCCGCCGAGATCGAAGGCAAGCAGGCCGAGGGGCTGGTGGCCGAGATCATCGCCCGGACCGAGGCGCCGCGCTGAGGTGATTCGCCGGATCGCCCCCGGATTGCGCCTGATGGCCGGATTGCTGCGCCCCGGCGTAGCGCCTGCGCCGCGCTGCGTGCTGGCGCTGGTGGCGCTGGGGCCGGTGGGGCTGGTGCTGGCCGGGTTTGCCCCGGCGCTGTGGATTGCCTCGCCTTTGCTGGGCCTGCTGCTGCTGGCGCTGGTGCTGGTCGATGGGGCGCTGGCGGGGCGGCTGGAGGCGGCAGAAGTCATCGTCCCGCCCGAGGCGGAGATCGGCCAGAGCGCGGCGATCACCATCGCCATCAGCATCAGGGCCCGCCTCTCGCGCCCCGCCGCGCTTGAGGCCGCGCTGGCGCTGGACCCGCGCCTTGCGCCGGGAGGAAAGCTGACCGCCGTGCTGACCGGGGATAGGACGCAGGCCCATTTTACCCCCACCCGCCGTTGCCATGGCGCGGTCGAAACGCTCTGGCTGCGCTGGCGCGGGCCGCTGGGTCTGGCCCTGCGGATCGAGCGGCGCGAGGTTGATGCCGCAGTGCGGGTGCTGCCCTCGGTGGCCGCACTGCGCGGGCCGGTGATGCAGACCTATCTGCGCGACGCCTCGCTGGGCCTGATCGCGCGGCGGCTGCGCGGCGAGGGGCAGATGTTCGAGACACTGGCCGAATATCAGCCCGGCATGGACCGCCGCCGCATCGACTGGAAAGTCTCGGCCCGCCACGCCCATCTCTATGCCAAGGAATATGAGGTCGAGCGCAACAACCCCATCGTGCTGGCGATGGATTGCGGCGCGGCCATGTGCGAGCCGGTGGCGGGTCTGCCCCGGCTGGACCGGGCGGTGATGGCGGCGCTGCAAATGGCGTGGGTCGCGCTCAAAGGCGGCGACCGGGTATCGCTCTTCGGCTTTGCCGAGCGGGTGATGGTCTCCACGCCCTTTGTGACCGACACGCGCGATTTTCACACTTTGCGCGCCGCGGCGGCCGATCTGGATTACACCCCGCGCGAGGCCAATTTCACGCTGGCCCTCTCCACGCTGGCCCAGCAATTGGCGCGGCGCTCGCTCATCGTGGTCTTTTCCGAATTTGCCGATCCCACGGGCGCCGAACTGATGATCGAATCGATCGGGCGGCTGATCGCGCGCCACCGGGTGCTGTTCGTCTGCCTGCGCGACGAGGAGCTGGAAACGCTGGCGGGCGGCGAGGTGGTCGATTTGGACGCGCTGGGCGGAGCGGTGGCGGCCAGCGCTTTGCTGCGCCAGCGCGCATGGGTGCTGATGCGGCTGCGCGCGATGGGGGTCGATGTGGTGGAGGCCGCCCATGATGCGGTGGGCGCACGCCTGCTCGACGCCTATATGGCCATTCGCAGCCGGGGAGGAATCGGATGAGGGATTGGCCCGAACGGATCCGCGCGCGCTTTCGCCGGGGCGGGGAGGACGAGCAGACCATCGCCCCCGCCACGCTGCGCTCCGACCGCTTTCGTCAGGCCCGCGAGGGCGACTGGCGGCGGCTGGAGGCGATTGTCACGGCGGTCGAGAAAGGGCGGCTGGGGCGCCTGTCGGATGCTGATCTGCTCGATCTGCCGGTGCTTTACCGCCAATTGGCCTCCAGCCTGGCCGTGGCCCGCGAAACCAGCCTTGATGCCGCCGCGCTCGCCTATCTGGAGGCGCTGGCGCAAAGGGCATGGTTCATCACCTATGGCCCGCGTGAGAATTTCGGCGGCTGGTTCACGGGCTTCATTCTTGGCGGGTGGAGCCGGGCGGTGCGGGCCATCCGTTTCGACATTCTGATCGCGCTGGCGCTGATGGTGGCGGGCGTGGTGGTGGGCTGGATGATGGTGGCCCATGATCCGGCCTTCTATGCGATGCTGGCGGGGCAAGACCCGGCGCGCAACCCGGCAACCAGCGCGAAACAATTGCGCGAGACCCTGTTTGGCGGCCAGAATCAGGACGCGCTGGCCGCCTTTGCCGCCTATCTGTTCGGCCATAATGCCCAGATCGCCATTCTGTGTTTCGCGCTGGGCTTTGCCATCGGCCTGCCCAGCGTGCTGCTCTTGCTGCAAAACAGCGGGATGCTGGGCGCGATGCTCTGGCTGTTTCACGGCAAGGGGCTGCTGCTCGATTTTTCGGCATGGATCGCGATTCATGGCACGACCGAATTGTTCGCCATCCTGCTGGCCGGAGCGGGCGGCATCCATATCGGGCGCGCCATCGCCTTTCCCGGCGAGCTCTCGGTGATGGAAAGCGCGGCGGCGGCGGGGCGGCGGACCGCGCCGGTGATGCTGGGCGTGGTGCTGATGCTGCTGGTGGCCGGGATGCTGGAGGGTTTTGCGCGGCAATTGATCGATTCGACCCCGCAAAGGCTGCTGGTGGGCGGCTTTATGCTGACCTTCTGGCTGGTCTATTTCTTTGTCTATGGCGCGCGCAAATGAGCCTGCGGAGTCCCTTGCGCCCCGATCAGCGAGAGATCGTCACGCCCGAGGGGCTGACCCTGCGCCTGACGCTGGCGGGGCGTTCGGCGCGGCTGGGGGCGCTGGCGGTGGATCTGGCCTGCATCGGGGCGATCCTGCTGGGGGCGGTGCTGGCGCTGGTCTATACGCAATCGGGGCTGGGCCAATGGGCGAAGCGGGGCGAGGCGCATCATGCCGCGCAATTCCTCTTCATCTTGTGGACCGCGCTGATGTTTCTGCTGCGCAATGCGTGGTTTCTGATCTTTGAACTGGGGCCGCGCGGGGCAACGCCGGGCAAAAGGATGCTGGGCCTGCGCATTGCCGCGCGCGATGGAGCGCGGCTGACGACCGAGATGGTGCTGGCGCGCAATCTGCTGCGCGATATCGAGATCTTTCTGCCGATGGTCGCGGTGCTGTCCGCGCTGGGCGGACCTTCGTCGAGCATGGTCAATTGGGCGGCGGCGGGATGGTTCCTGCTCTTTGCGCTGTTTCCGCTGTTCAACCGCGACCGTTTGCGCGCGGGCGACATGATCGCAGGGACATGGGTGGTCGAGGCCCCCCGCGCACGGCTGGAGCAGGCGTTGAGCGCCCGGTCAGCAAGGCCCGACTATGCCTTCGGCCCGGCTGAACTGGCCATATACGGCGAATATGAGTTGCAGACGCTGGAGCGGGTGCTGCGCGATGGCTCACCCGCCGCAATGGAGGCGGTGGCCCGCGCGATCTGCGCCAAGATCGGCTGGAGCGCACCGCAGGGCGATGAGGTGCGCCGCTTTCTCGACGCCTATTACACCGCGCTGCGGGCGCGGCTTGAACAAGGGCTGCGTTTTGGCCGACGCAAGGCGAACAAACATGATGGAGCAGTAAGATGAACATCCGCGAGGACGACCTGACCGGGCCGGAGATTGCACGCCTGCTGGCATGGCACCTTGAGCAGATGCATCGCTGGTCGCCCGCGTGTAAGGTCCATGCCATGCCCATCGAGCGCCTGCGCGCCCCCGATGTCACCTTCTATTCGGCATGGGTCGATGGCGTTCTGGCCGGATGCGGGGCGATCAAACATCTGGACGCCGAGCGCGGCGAGTTGAAATCCATGCGCATGGCACCGGAATTTCTGGGGCGCGGTATCGGGCGCGCCATGCTGCACCATCTGATGGATGTGGGCCGCGCGCGCGGATACCGCCAATTGCTGCTGGAAACCGGCAAGCCGGACGCCTTTGTCCCGGCGCGGCGCCTGTATGAGAGCGAGGGCTTTGGCGAATGCCCCGCCTTTGCCGATTACACCACCGATGATTACAGCCTGTGCATGAGCCGGGATCTGTAATCACCTCTTCGCATTTGCGGCGCATCGCCAATGCGCTATAGGGCCAGAGCAAAGGAGTTGCCCCCATGTCCTCAGTCCGTCCCTGGCGTGATATCGCCCGCCGTCAAAGCCGTCAGATCATGGTCGGCAAGGTTCCCATCGGCGGCGATGCGCCCATCGCGGTCCAGACCATGACCAACACGCTGACCAGCGATGCGGTGGCCACAATCGACCAGATCCGCCGCTGCGAAGAGGCGGGCGCGGATATTGTCCGCGTGTCCTGCCCCGATGTCGAATCGACCACGGCCTTTCGGCAGATCGCGCGGGCCTCGCGCGTGCCTTTGGTCGCCGATATCCATTTCCATTACAAGCGCGCTCTGGAAGCGGCCGATGCGGGCGCGGCATGCCTGCGCATCAACCCCGGCAATATCGGCGGATCGGACCGCGTGGCCGAAGTGGTGCGTGCGGCCAAGGCCAACGGCTGCTCGATCCGCATCGGCGTGAACGCGGGGTCGCTGGAAAAGGACCTGCTGGAGAAATACGGCGAGCCCTGCCCCGAGGCACTGGTGGAATCGGCGCTCGACCACATCAAGCTGCTGCAGGACCATGACTTCCACGAATACAAGGTGGCGGTGAAGGCTTCGGATGTGTTCCTCGCGGTTTCGGCCTATATGGGCCTGGCCGATGCGGTCGATTGTCCGCTGCATCTGGGCATCACCGAGGCGGGGGGCCTGATCGGCGGCACGGTCAAATCGGCGATCGGCATCGGCAATCTGCTGTGGGCCGGGATCGGCGACACGATCCGCGTCTCGCTTTCCGCCCCGCCGGAAGAAGAAGTGCGCGTCGGCTTCGAGATCCTCAAGTCGCTGGGCCTGCGCACGCGCGGCGTGCGGGTCGTCTCCTGCCCCTCCTGCGCGCGTCAGGGCTTTGACGTCATCAAGACCGTCGAGGCGCTGGAAAACCGCCTGTCGCACATCAAGACGCCGCTCTCGCTCTCGGTGCTGGGCTGCGTGGTCAATGGCCCCGGCGAGGCGCGTGAAACCGACATCGGCCTGACCGGCGGCGGCAATGGCAAGCATATGGTGTATCTCTCGGGCGTGACCGACCACACCGTGCAGAGCGAGGATATGCTCGAACATATCGTCAAGCTGGTCGAAGCCAAGGCGGCCGAGATCGAAGCGGCGCAGGTGGAAACCGAAGCGGCGGAGTAATCAGTCGCTGCGCCTCATGACAAGGTAACAGCAACGCCGCGGGTCATCAGCCTGCGGCGTTTTTGTGGGATGATCGGGCACACGCTCCACCCCGCCGCGCGGATCACAGGAAAACCGAATAATGTTGAAGATGAAAACATTCGCGCGTGTGGCTCTCTGGCCTTTGCTGGCCTTTACCACCTTCATGGCGCTTTCGCCGCAACCGCCCGCCATGCCGATCGACCATTTCGGCGACAAGTTCACCCATATGACCGCCTTTGCGGTGCTGACGCTGGTGGCCCGGATCGGCTATCCCGGCACCTCGCCCTTGCGCGTACTGGAGCGTATGGCGCTGTTTGGCGCGCTGATCGAGGTGTTTCAGGCAATCCCGGAACTGCACCGCGATTGCGACTGGCACGATTGGGTGGCCGATATGGTGGCAACCAGCGCCGTGCTGGTGATCCATGGCCTGTTGGCGAAACGGTTGGGTCTTTTGCCGAAGCGTTAAATGAGGCGGGCAAAAAAGAGAGGGCGGCGCCAATCGGCACCGCCCTTCTTTTTTGCCTTTGTCGGCGATCAGAAGAAGCCGAGCTTCTTCGGGCTATAGCTGACCAGCAGGTTCTTGGTCTGCTGATAGTGATCCAGCATCATGCGATGAGTTTCGCGGCCGATGCCCGACTGCTTGTAGCCACCGAAAGCGGCATGGGCAGGATAGGCGTGGTAGCAGTTGGTCCACACGCGGCCCGCCTGAATGGCGCGGCCAAAGCGGTAGCAGGTGTTGATGTCACGGCTCCACACGCCCGCGCCAAGGCCGAACATCGTGTCATTGGCGATGGCCAGAGCTTCTTCGGGGGTCTTGAAGGTGGTGGTCGACACCACCGGACCAAAGATTTCCTCCTGGAAGATGCGCATCTTGTTGTTGCCCTTGAACACGGTGGGCTTCACGTAATAGCCACCGGCCAGATCGCCGCCGAGTTGACCTGCTTCGCCGCCGATCAACACTTCTGCACCTTCGTCACGACCAATGCCGATATAGCGCAGGATCTTTTCCTGCTGCTCCTGGCTGGCCTGTGCGCCGATCATGGTGGCCATGTCGAGCGGGCTGCCCTGCACGATGGCTTCCACGCGCTTGAGGGCGCGTTCCATGAACTGGTCGTAGATCGATTCCTGAATCAGGGCGCGCGAGGGGCAGGTGCAGACCTCGCCCTGGTTAAGCGCGAACATCACGAAGCCTTCGATCGCCTTGTCGAAGAAGTCATCATCGGCATTGCAGACGTCGGCAAAGAAGATGTTGGGCGACTTGCCGCCCAGTTCCAGCGTCACCGGGATCAGGTTTTCCGAGGCGTATTGCATGATCAGACGGCCGGTGCTGGTCTCACCGGTGAAGGCGATCTTGGCGATGCGCTTGGATTGGGCCAGCGGCTTACCGGCTTCAAGGCCAAAGCCGTTGACCACGTTGAGGACGCCTGCGGGCAGCACGTCGGCGATCAGGTCCATCAGCACGAGGATCGAAGCGGGGGTCTGCTCGGCAGGCTTGAGCACGATGCAGTTGCCAGCGGCCAGCGCAGGCGCCACCTTCCATGCCGCCATCAGCAACGGGAAGTTCCACGGGATGATCTGGCCAACCACGCCAAGCGGTTCGTGGAAGTGGTATGCGGCGGTGTCATGGTCGATCTCGCCGATGCTGCCTTCCTGGGCGCGGATGCAGCCCGCGAAATAGCGGAAGTGGTCAATCGCCAGCGGAACGTCGGCGGCCATGGTTTCGCGGATCGGCTTGCCGTTGTCCCACGTTTCCGCGGTGGCCAGCAGGGCAAGGTTCTGCTCCATGACATCGGCAACCTTGAGCAGAATGCGCGAACGCTCGGCAGGCGAGGTGCGGCCCCAGGCATCCTTGGCCGCATGGGCTGCATCCAGCGCCAGTTCGATATCATCAGCGTCGGAGCGGGCTACCTGACACACGACCTTGCCGTTGATCGGCGAGATATTGTCGAAATAGCGCCCCGCACGCGGGGCAACCCACTGGCCGCCGATGAAGTTTTCATACTTGGCGGGAAACGGCGCTACAGCGCCAAGGCGATCGGCCGAAACGGCGTCCATCTTGCAAGCTCCTCTCGATTCACCAGCATCGGGCGCTGGGACTACGAGAGAGGTTTTCACCAATTGTCGGACAGACGAAATTGGCCATTGGGATAAGGGGGCAGAAGCTCGATGAAATTCTATAGATTTCCAATGCAATAAACCCCTCAGGTTGACCCTGAAGGGTTTGCTAAACGGCACCAAGCCGTCACTGTGAATGGGTTTGTTTCCTCTCCAACCGCAGACGATAATGCCTGGCGACGACCTACTCTTCCAACGCTTGAGCGTTAGTACCATTGGCGCGGTCAGGTTTCACGGCCGAGTTCGAGATGGGATCGGGTGGGGCACTGACGCTATGGTCACCAAGCAATATGGTCTGCGGTTGATAAGGGTTTTTGATGCCGTGCCTGGCAGCAATCTTGCGATCACACACCAATCTTTACAGATGCTTTCCGGCTCGAGCCATCGCCCTGGCCATCTCATCAGGTCTCGCGCTCTCCTCAACAAGGTGCGCAGGACTGATATTGACAGTGCAGGTTCTCAAGCATGAACAGAGTTATTAGGACCGGTTAGCTTCATGCGTTACCGCACTTCCACACCCGGCCTATCAACGTGATGGTCTATCACGACTCGATGAAGTCTTATCTTGAGGGAGGCTTCCCGCTTAGATGCTTTCAGCGGTTATCCCGTCCATGCATAGCTACCCTGCTGCGCTCCTGGCGGAACGACAGGTACACCAGAGGCATGTTCATCCCGGTCCTCTCGTACTAGGGACAACTCCTCTCAAACTTCGACGCCCACGGCAGA